>NZ_JBHUUW010000041.1:0-72745 GCF_042670825.1 Streptomyces sp. NPDC057137
CCCCCGAGGGGGCACGGGAGGTGCCCCCTCCGTTGTCGTCGGTCGGCATGGCTCCGCCATGCCTCCCTCCTCCGCCTTGCGATCGCACGCACCAATGTGACATCAGCCGCTGCCGCGGCGGGCGCTCCCTGATCCGGCCTGATCCAAAAGACACCCCCTAGTCAGGTCCCACGGACGGCGACGGGGAGCGGCGCGAGGCCGACCCCTTCACGGCGCCCCGCGCGTCGCAGCCGTACGGCCGCCGCTCTCCAGCGCGGCGAACAGCTCCGTCGCGTCCGCCCCGGCCGGCAGACCGCTCACCTGACCGTCACCCACCTCGACCACCCGCCACACCCCGTCGTCCCGCAGCGCCATGTCGGTGGTGACGAAACGGCAGCCGAGCGCGCTCACCGCCGCGCCCACGGCGGCGAGTTCGGGCAACGGCGCCCTGCCCGGTGTGTCGGGGTGGGCCGTGACCAGCACGGGATCGCCGTCCAGCCACCACACCCGCGCCTCGCCGCCGGGGACGAAAGCCTCGTACGTACGCAGCACCACCCCGCCCGTCAGGGACTCCTCCTGGAGCGCGAAGAGACGCCCCACCGTGGCGGCGAGCCGCGCGCGGTCCGTCAGTTCCGGCACGTAACAGGCCTCGTGCCACTCGTGCTTGCGCGACTTGACGTAGTCCTTCACCACGGCCGGGCCGTCGCCCAGCGGGGCGGCGAGCCGCGCCAGCTCGTCGGCCGACGGCGGTTCGCCGGGCGGGCAGGCGCGCCAGACGCTTCGCGGGGTGAGCTGGGCGAACGCCTCGTACCAGCCCGGCAGTTCATGGGCGCGCCGATACGCGTCGGCGCCGGTGAGCAGCGCGCAGCCGCGCTCGCGCAGGCCGCGCTCCAGTGCCGCGTAACGCTCGGCGGGGATCATCCAGCCCCGGTACCAGTACGCCCCCGAGTCCCGCCCCACCCGGGCCAGGGCACCGGCCGTCTCCCCGGCGAGCAGGGCGTCGTGGTCCAGCAGCGCGGTCCGGGTGCCCAGGGAGCGGCCGAGAGCGGCCTCGGCCGCGAACGCCGGGTCCGTCCTGGTGGGCCGCAACGGGTCGGCGCAGAGCAGAAGACCCACCGAGTTCGTCCCGCCCATCGGAGTTCCTGTCACGCGGAGTTGCGCGGATTTGTGCTGGGTTGCATGGAGTCGTACGGAGTCACGCGGATTCGTACGGAGCAGGCGCCCGGCACCGTCGCGCCGGGCGCCCCTGCTCAGAGCTTGGACAGCTCGTCCACCAGATCGTCCAGCCCCAGCGAGCCCTGCGACAGCGCCGCCATGTGCCACGCCTTCGCGTCGAACGCGTCGCCGTGCCGCTCGCGCGCGTTCGCGCGGCCCAGCAGCCACGCCCGCTCGCCCAGCTTGTAGCCGATCGCCTGGCCCGGCATCGACAGATAGCGGGTCAGCTCGCTCTCCACGAAGTCCGCCGGCCTGCCGCTGTGGTTGCCGAAGAACTCCTCCGCCAGCTCGGGCGTCCAGCGCTCACCGGGATGGAACGGCGAGTCCGCCGGGATCTCCAGCTCCAGATGCATACCGATGTCCACGATGACCCGGCAGGCACGCATCATCTGCGCGTCCAGATAGCCGAGCCTGCGCTCCGCGTCCGGCAGGAAGCCCAACTCGTCCATCAGCCGCTCCGCGTACAGCGCCCAGCCCTCGGCGTTCGCGCTGACACCGCCCACGGACGCCTGGTACCGGGAGAGCTGGTCGGCGACGTGGGTCCACTGCGCGATCTGGAGGTGATGGCCGGGAACACCCTCGTGGTACCAGGTCGACACCAGGTCGTACACCGGGAAACGGGTCTCGCCCATCGTCGGCAGCCAGGTGGTGCCGGGACGGGAGAAGTCCTCCGAGGGGCCGGTGTAGTACGGCGCCGCCGCGCCGCCCGGCGGGGCGATGCGGGACTCCACCTTCCGTACCCGGTCGGCGAGTTCGAAGTGCGTGCCGTCCAGTGCCTCGATGGCCTCGTCCATCAGGGCCTGGAGCCACTTGCGTACCTCCTCCACCCCCTCGATGTGCTCCCCGTGCTTGTCGAGATGCGCCAGCGCCTCCCAGGGGGTCGCGCCCGGCAGGATCTTCGCCGCCTCGGTGGTCATCTCGGCGTGCAGCCGGTGGTACTCGGACCAGCCGTAGGTGTACGCCTCGTCGAGATCGAGATCCGTGCCGTTGAAGAAGCGCGACCAGCGGGCGTAGCGCTCGCGGCCCACGGTGTCGGGCGCGTCCTCGACGGCCGGCGCGTACACGTCGCGCATCCAGTCGCGCAGCGCGGTGACGGCGCCGGTGGCGGCGCCCGCCGCCGCGTCCAGCTCCTCACGGAGCGAGTCGGGCCCGGCCGCCGCGAACTCCTCGAACCAGCCGCGGCCGTCGCCCGCCCACTCCGTGAGCTGGCCGATGAACGTCGCGGTCGGCCGCGGCCCGCCGGGCAGCTTCCGCTCCAGACCGAGGGCCAGCGACTCGCGGAACCCGCTCAGCGCGTCCGGTACGGCGCGCAGGCGCTGGGCCACAGCCGCCCAGTCCTCGTCCGTCTCGGTCGGCGTCACGGCGAAGATGTCGCGGACGGCGTGGGCGGGGGAGTGGATGTTGCTGACGGCGCGCAGGTGCTCGTCGGTGTCGTGGACGGCGAGTTCGGCCGTCAGCCGCTCGTGGAGCAGCCTGGCGCAGCGTCGCTCCTGATCGCTGTCGGCACCCGGCAGCTTCGTCGCGACGTCGAGCTTGGCGAGGGTCTCGCGGGCGAGGTCGGCGAGCGCCTTCGCTCCGGCCGGTGAGAAGTCGGGCAGGCGACCGGAACTGGCCGCGACGCCCAGGAAGGTACCGGTGATCGGATCGAGTTCGATGAGTGCGTCGACATAGGCGTCGGCGACCTGGCGGGGCAGCGCGCTGCTGGAAGTGTCTGGCATGGCGACATCCTCGCCGAGTGAGGACCGCGCGTCACCCTCCTTCAGGGCCGGGTCGTCGACGGAATGGCTGATGAAGGGGGCATAAGGGGGCCGCAGTCCCACTGCTGGAAGACCAACCGTGTCTCGACACGGGCCACTTCGGGCCGTGAGGTGAACTCGTCCACCACGAGCCGCTGCAGGTCCGCGGTGTCCGCCACCGCCACATGGACCAGATAGTCGTCGGGCCCGGTCAGATGGAACAGCGCGCGGGACTCGGGCAGGCCCCGGATGCGCTCCACGAACGGCTTGATCAGTTCGCGTCGGTGCGGCCGGACCTGCACGGAGAGCAACGCCTGCAGCCCACGGCCGAGTTTGGCCGGATCGAGGCGGAGCTGGTGTCCTAGAATCACCCCGGATCGCCGCAGTCTGGACACCCGGTCCAGACAGGTCGAGGCGGCCACGCCGACCTCGGCGGCGATGTCCCGGTAGGTGGTCCGCGCGTCGTTCTGCAGCAGGCGCAATATGTGCAGATCGACCGGATCCAGTACGACTGACTCGCTCATCCGGCGAACGTAACACGGAGGATCACCCGTGATTCCCGCCGGATGTTCAGAGTGCGTGCATGGACTCCATCGATGCCGCCGGCACGAACGCACCCGTACCCGCAGCCGCAGCCGAACCCGCATCCGTACCCGTACCCCGCGCGCTCGCGACCGAGGCCGTGCACGCGGGCCGGGAGGATCTGGCACGGCTCGGCGTGCACGCGGCACCGATCGATCTGTCGACGACCTACCCCTCGTACGACACCCGTGCCGAGGCCGCGCGGATCGACGAGTTCGCCGCCACCGGCGCCCGACCCGAAGGACCGCCCGTCTACGCGCGCCTCGACAACCCGACGACGGCCCGCTTCGAGACGGCGCTCGCGCGGCTGGAGGGCACCGCGAGCGCGGTGGCCTTCGCCAGCGGCATGGCGGCGCTGACGGCCGTCCTGCTCGTACGGTCGGGAATGGGGCTGCGCCATGTCGTCGCCGTACGTCCTCTGTACGGATGCAGCGACCACCTCCTGACCGCCGGGCTCCTCGGTACGGAGGTCACCTGGACCGATCCGGCGGGCATCGCCGACGCGATCCGCCCCGACACCGGTCTCGTGATGGTCGAGACCCCCGCGAACCCGACCCTCGCGGAGGTCGACATCGCCGCCGTCGCGTACTCCTGCGGCTCGATACCGCTGCTGGTCGACAACACGTTCGCGACGCCCGTCCTGCAACGGCCCGTCGAGCACGGCGCGCGGCTCGTCCTGCACAGCGCGACGAAGTATCTCGGCGGGCACGGCGACGTCCTCGGCGGAGTCGTGGCCTGCGACGAGGAGTTCGCGCGCAAGCTGCGCCAGGTGCGGTTCGCGACCGGCGGCGTCCTGCACCCGATGGCGGGCTATCTGCTGCTGCGGGGGCTGTCCACGCTGCCGGTACGCGTACGGGCCGCCTCGGCCACCGCCGCCGACCTGGCCCGCAGGCTGGCCACCGACCCGCGCGTCGCCCGGGTGCACTACCCGAGCATCGGCGGGGCGATGGTCTCCTTCGAGGTGCACGGGGACCCGCACGAGGTGATCGCCGGGGTCCGGCTGATCACCCCGGCGGTGAGCCTCGGCAGCGTGGACTCGCTCATCCAGCACCCGGCCTCCATCAGCCACCGCGTCGTGGCCGAGTCGGACCGGCGATCGGCCGGGGTGAGCGACCGGCTGCTGCGGATGTCGGTCGGGCTGGAGGACGTCGAGGACCTGTGGCGGGATCTGACCGAGGCGCTCAGCGCCCGGCCTGGTCGCGCAGCGCGATCTCCGGAGACCCGTACATCGTCCGCTGTTCGTCCGTCCGCCGATCTTCCGTCCGCTGTTCGTCCGTCAGCTGTTCCGTCCCCTTGAGACGGGCGGTGACGACCAGCGTGCCACCCTCTATCTGGTAGTCGAGCGGCAGACCGAGACCACGCATGGCGGCGACCATGCCGGTGTTGGACGCCTGGGTGACGGCGTACACGCTCGTGCAGCCGGCCTCGACGGCGAGGGCGACGAGCCTGCCGAGCAGTTCGGCGCCGATACCGCGCCGCTGCCAGGTGTCCTCGACGATCAGCGCGACCTCGGTCTCGTCGCCGTCCCACAGGAGATGGCCGAGCGCGACGAGGCGCCCCGACGCCGTCTGGACCTTGAGGGTCCGCCCGTGGCGCGGGCTCAGCAGATGGTCGAGATAGCGGTCCGCGTCGCCGACGGGGCCGTGGTAGCGCAGTCCCAGGGTGTGTTCCGAGCAGCGTTCGTGCATCGCCGACGCCGCGTCGACGTCGCTCTGGTCGGCGCGGCGCACGGTGATCTTGCCTTCGGGCAGGGTCAGGACGTCCCGGCTGCGCGGGACGCGCGGGCCGAGGCGCGCGTCGAGTTCGACCAGGGCGCGGGCCCTGGCGAACTCGGTGGGCGTGAACGGCAGATAGTGGCGCTCGACGCTGATCACGCCGCCGTTCGGGTCGCGCATCCGCATCGTGGTGCCCTCCAGGATGCCCTCGACGGGGGCGTTCGCGCCGGTCGGGCCGCCCGTGGGGGAGACCGCGGGCAGTGAGTGGATCGTGCAGCGGCCCAGCAACTGGCGCAGGGCGAGGGGCAGTTCGGCCGCGTCCAGAGCGGTACGGGTGGCCAGGCCGAGGATCCTGGTCGGCGCGTCCACGAGATCGTGCGTGTCGGCGCGCTCGATCCAGATATCACTGCCGCCCGCCAGGGAGATCTCACGGGTGAGCTGCCGCGCGGGCAGCGAGGCGGGCGCGCGCAGCAGGAACTCGTCGACGGTGCCGGTGGCCAGGGGGTGGGTCTGGAGGGTGAGGATGTCCACCCGGCGGCCGGCGAGGACGGTGCACAGCGCGGCCAGTGAGCCGGGGGCGTCGCGCACGGTGGCGCGCATCCGCCACAGGGCGGTGGCGCTGTCGGCGTCGGCATCGACGGGGGAGGGGGCGGGGACGTCCCGGGAATCGTCCGACGGGGCGTCAGCCCGCGTCGCCTCAACAGGTGGTGCGTGGCCGTGGTGCCGTGACCACCATGTGTGGAATCCGGCCGTGATGATCAGGGCGATCGCGGAGGCGACGAGCAGGAACGGTCCGTCCGGCCCGTGCGCCACCATGTTCGCGACAGCGTCGGCGACCGCAACCGCGGTGAACAGGGCGGCCAGTTCGACGAGATCCCGGCGCCAGTGGTGGGGGCGGCGGGCACTCTTCGATGAAGTCACATCGGTCATGACCTCACTGTGACCCAACGGTGTTGCGCGATCACGAACGTACTGTGACTGATGGGTAAAAGATGCTTCAGTTCGCCTATCAACTACTTTTGGTTGATTTATGGCGCGACTTGTCCATTCCACGGGAAGTCTTTGGCTGAGTCCCAGGAGGCGTGACCGACGGTGGTCCGGGACGGGGGCGGTTCACCCGTTCACCACCGGCGAGGTTACCCGCTCCCGGCCGGGCGGGCACCTCGCGGTACCCGCCCTTCCGTTGGGATTCTTCCTACTGGCCCACCCGTCCCGGCTTCAGGACCTTGCTGAACAGCACCTTGTTCCCCTCGGCCCGCAGCCGCACCGTCAACTCGCCGCTCTCCCCGTCGATGGCGACCTCACCGAAGTACTGGGACGACTCCATCGGCGAGACGTTCGCCCGGTCCGGCGCCTGGACGAAGACGCGGTTCGGCCCGAAGGTCGAGTCCAGCGCGTTCGCCTGGAAACCGCCCGCCGCCAGCGGACCCGACACGAACTCCCAGAACGGGGCGAAGTCCTTGAACGCCGCCCGCTCCGGCTCGTAGTGCTGCGCCGACGTGTAGTGCACGTCCGCCGTCAGCCACACCGTGCCGGTGATCCGGCGGTGCTTGATGTACCGCAGCAGGTCGGCGATCTGGAGTTCCCGGCCCAGCGGCGCGCCCGGGTCGCCCTGCGCGATCGCCTCGATGTTCGCCGTGCCGTCCGGCACGACCAGACCGATCGGCATGTCGGCCGCGATCACCTTCCACACCGCGCGCGAGCGTGACAACTCGCGCTTTAGCCAGTCGAGTTGCTCGGCGCCGAGGATGCCCGTCGTGTCGTCCGCCTGCCGGCCGGGGGAGTTGGCGTTCCGGAACGAGCGCATGTCCAGCACGAACACGTCCAGCAGCGGCCCGTACCGCACCACCCGGTGCACCCGCCGGTCCTCGCCGAGCGCCCGGAGCGTCCCCACCGGGAAGTACTCGCCGAACGCCTGGATCGAGCGCGCCGCCAGCACGTCGACGTTCTTCTCCTGATACCGGACGTCGTCCAGGATCTGGCCGGGGTACCAGTTGTTGCGCACCTCGTGGTCGTCCCACTGCACGATCGTCGGCACCTGCCCGTTGAACCGGCGGACTTTGTGGTCGAGCAGGTTGTAGCGGAACTGGCCCCGGTACTCGTCCAGCGTCTCGGCGACCTTCGCCTTCTCCTCCGTGACGATGTTGCGCCAGATCCGCCCGTCCGGCAGCGTGACCGACGGCAGCAGCGGCCCGTCCGCGTAGACGGTGTCGCCGCTGCACAGGAAGAAGTCCGGATCGAGCCGCCGCATGTCGTCGTACGCGCGGTAGCCGCCGATGTCCGGGTTGATGCCCCAGCCCTGGCCCGCGATGTCGCCCGACCACAGGAACCGCACGTCCTGCCGGCGCCGCTCCGGGGCCGTACGGAACGAGCCGTACACCGGCTCGCCCGTACGCCGCGGGTCGTCGGGATCCGCGAGCGTCACCCGGTAGTGCACCTGCTCACCGGCGGGCAGTCCGTGCAGCGGCGTCGTCCCGGTGAAGTCGGTGCCGGGGCCCAGCAGCGGGCCGTGCCATCTGCGCGTACGGCGGAAGGAACTGGTCGCCGAGGTCTCCACCAGCATCCGCGCGGGCCGGTCGGAGCGGATCCACACCAGGCCGGACGACGAGGTGACGTCGCCCGTCTGGACACCCCAGTCGGCGCTCGGCCGGCCGGAGAGCGCCTGGGCGGGCGCGGCGCCCGCGACGGTCCCGGCGACGGCCGCGGCGGTCGCGGGCAGGGCCAGCGCGGCGGAGGCGGCGACGGAGCCGCGCAGTACGGTGCGGCGGTCCGTGGCGGGATTCGGGGAACCGGGGGAACTGTTCGTCATCGAGGTGCCTCCTGCGGCGGGTCCGGTGTGCCTGGTGTGCCGTGCCATACGTAGCGCCCGGCGGCGGCCGGCACACGAACCCGGGGTGAACAACCCGCCCCCACGCCCGGATCAGCCGCGCCCGACCGCCTCCGCCAGCAGCCGCACCCCGCGCGTGATGTCGGACGGCGACTGGTGCGCGTACCCCATGACGAGCCGGACCCGGCCGTCGTCCGGCCGCGCCGTGCCGTGGTACGCCAGCGCGCGCAGCGCCACACCGGCCGCCGCCGCCCGCTCCAGGAACCGCGCCTCGGGACCGTAACGCCCCGGCAGGACCGCGATGATGTGCAGGCCCGCCGCGATACCGCTGACCTCGGTGCCGGGGAAGTGCTCGTCCAGAGCCGCGATCAGCGTGTCCCTGCGCCGCTGGTAGGCCAGTCGGCAGCGGCGCAAGTGGCGGTCGTAGCCGCCCTGTTCGACGAAGTCCGCGAGCAGTGCCTGCTCCAGCACGGGATTGCCGAGGTCCATGGTGCGCTTGCGCTCGGTCAGCTCCTCGGTCAGCTCCTCCGGCGCCAGCAGCCAGCCGATCCGCAGACCCGGTGCCATCGACTTGCTGACCGAGCCCATGTACGCGACACGCTCCGGGTCCAGTCCCTGCAACGCGCCCACCGGGGCCCGGTCGTAGCGGAAGTCCCCGTCGTAGTCGTCCTCCAGGACGAAACCGTCCACCGACCGCGCCCAGTCGAGGAGTTCGGTCCGGCGCGCCGCCGAGTACGCGATACCGGACGGGTACTGATGGGCCGGGGTCGTCACCACGGCGCGTACGCCCGACCGCTCCAGCGCGCCCGGCACCAGACCGTCGGAGTCCAGCGGCAGCAGGACCGAACGCAGCCCGGCCGAGCCGAGCACCGCCTTGTTCTCCGGGCTGCCGGGATCCTCCAGACCCACGGTCCGCACCCCGCGCCCGTGCAGCGCGAACCCGAGCAGTGTCATCGCCTGCGCCACCCCGGAACAGACCAGCAGCCGCTCCGGGTCGGCCGCCACCCCGCGCCGCCGGGTGAGCAGCGCCGCCAGCGCCGTACGCAGCTCCGGCATGCCCCGTGGATCCGGATAGCCGAGCGCCCGGTGCGGCAACCGCGCCAGCACGGTCCGGTGGGTGGCACCCCACGCGGCGCGCGGGAAGAGCGAGAGGTCCGGCGTGCCGGGCACGAAGTCGGCGCGCGCGCCCGGCGGATGGGGCGCCCGGTCACGCGTCCCCCGGGCCGCCGCGCGTACGGCGTCGCCGACCCATGTCCCGGAACCCTGTCCGCTGCGCAGATACCCCTCGGCCGTGAGCTGTTCGTACGCGTCCGTGACCAGGCCCCGCGAGACCCCGAGATCGGCCGCGAGTTCACGGCTCGACGGCAGCCGGGTGCCCGCCGCGAGCCGCCCCGACCGCACCGCCTCACGCAGCGCGGACTGGAGCACCCGCCCACGCCGCCGGGCGGGCGCGGAGGCGAGCTTCACGTCCCACGCGTCGGTCCACGCAGTCCCCGACCCGGCGACCTCGCCAACAGCCGTTTCACCCGAAGTGGTCCTCGATACCGTCATGGGAGTGGACCTTAAACCGGACCACCTCTCTCCGTAGCGTCGCCGTCATGAAAGCCACCTCCCCGGGCGTCTCGGGCCCTGCCGGGATGCTCCTCGCCGCCTTCGCCTGCACCCTCGTCGGCGCCTCCTTCACCGCGAACAGCGTTCTCGGCTACTACCCCTACGCCGGCGGCCAGGCCCTCCGCTACGCCGTCGCCTGCCTGCTCCTCCTCCCGCTCGTCGCCAGGGGCGCCGCCGCGCCCCTGCGCGCCCTCACCGGCAGGCAGTGGGGCAGGCTCGCCGCCGTCGCCGGCGTCGGCATGGTCGGCTTCAACCTCTCCGTCATCGCCGCCGAACGCACCGCCGAGCCCGCCGTCCCCGGTGTGTTCGTCGGCTGCGCGCCGGTCGTCGTCGCCGTCCTCTTCCCCCTGCTGAGCCGGCGCCGTCCCGCGCGCCCCGTCGTGTACGGCGCGCTGCTCGTCGCCGTCGGCGCGTTCACCGTCCAGGGCTGGGGCCGGACGGACGCGGCCGGTCTCGGCTGGTCCGTCGCCGCGCTCGTCGGCGAGGTCGGCTTCGCCGTACTGGCCGTCCCCGTACTGCGCCCGCTCGGACCCAAACTGCTCTCCGCGACCGTGGCCGGCCTCGCCGCGATCGAGTCCACGATCGCCGGACTCGTCCTGGACGGCGCCGACTTCGTCCGCGTACCCACCGGGGAGGAGGCGCTCGCGCTCGGCTGGCAGGCGGCCGTCGTGACCGTGGTCGGCTTCATCTGCTGGTACATGGGCATGCAGCGCATCGGCGCCGAGCGGGCCACGCTCTTTTCCGGCCTCATCCCGGTGGCCGCGGCACTCACCGCGCCCCTCGTGGGCACGGGGGCGTACGGCCCCGCCCAGGCCGCCGGCAGCCTGCTGGTGGGCGCCGGAGTGGCGCTCGGCTCCGGGGCGTTCCGGGCACGGCGAGCGACCCGGCGAGCGACCCGGCGGATCGCGGAGGGCGAGCCGGCCGGCACCCCCTGACATGCCTGTATGTGTCTGTCCCGACACGTCAGGTCCGCACCCCCGGCGCTCCCACCTGCTGATGCCGTCGTTTCACGCCAAACCTGCGAACTCTGCGTGAACGATCTGTGGCAGAGTGCGATTCCGCCGGTCGGTACCCGCAGGATTGGTCTTGACCAACGCGATCGGCCGTCCTACTCTCGGAGAGTTAGTGCAGGAACCTTTAATAAACAAGTGCATGGAAAAGCCGCCGGGGACACGGCGATTGCGGAGGATCACGGTGGGGACCACGCAGCTCGAAACGGTGCCGGAGCCGAAGTACTGGCACCTCAAGACCGTGCTGGGCGAGGCACTCGACTCCGATTTCGCGGTCGGGGAGGTCCTGCCCAACGAACGCGACCTCGCCGCCCGCTTCGGAGTCGCGCGCGCCACGCTCCGCCAGGCGCTCGAACAGCTCGAACTCGAAGGCCGGTTGCAGCGCCGCCGCGGCGTCGGCACGACCGTCGCGCCGCCCCGTGTGGGTGTCGACGTGTCGACCACCCAGCAGGAGTGGCCGGGCGCCGACCCGGACGCGTGGCAGCCCGTCGACTCGGTGATGGCCGTGGCGCCCGCGGCGGTGGCCAAGATGCTCGGCACGGACGCGGCCGATGAGGTCCACACGGTCCGCAGGACCCGGGTGACCCACGGCCAGACCGTGGCGGCCGAGCTTCTGTACGTGCCGTCGGCGTCCGTGCCGGAGCTGCCCGCCATAGACATTCCCTCGGGCCCCGCCCGCGCGCGCAGCGTGCTGCGCGAGCTTCAGCGGCTCGGCATGGAGGGCCAGGACCGCGCCGTCGAGCTGGGCTCGGCCCGCGTGGACGACGCCAAGGAACTGGACCGGCTGCCCGGCGCGCCCGTGCTCGTCGTCACCACGCGCTATCTCGCCGGAGGCCGTACGGCCGCCGTCTCGGTGGCGACCTACCGGGCCGACACCTGCCGGCTCACCTTCGGGGACACCGGTGACGTGCAGATAAGCCACCACGCCGCCGAGCGCAAGGCTTCCTGACCGGTTCCCTGCCCGGCTTCTCGACGGCTCCTGACCGCGCTTCGCGCGATTCGGCGCTTCCTACGATTCGACCCCGGCCCGTCGCCTTGTCTCAGCGGCGGGCCGTCACCGTCCCGTCGACGGCGAACAGTTGCTCCTCGACATGGTCCAGCGCCAGGCGCAGCGCGCCCGTGGCCACCGCCGCCTCGCCCAGCAGCGACAGCGTCACCCTGGGCGGGCGCAGACAGTACCGGGACAGCTCGTCCCGCAGCGGATCGAGTACGCCGTCGAGACCGGCCGCCCAGCCGCCGACGACCACCAGCTCCGGGTCGAGTGCCAGGACCAGCGCGGCCACGTCGTGGACCAGGCGCTGGATGAACCGCTCCATCGCCTGCTTCGCCCCGAAGTCGCCCTGCTTCGCCAGGGCGAACACGCGGGCCACGGCCCGCTCGTCGAGCGGATGCAGGGGCTCGTCGGTCGTCGACAGCAGCTTCTCCGGAGTCACCTCGCGGCCCAGCAGATGCAGCGCCCCGATCTCACCGGCCGCGCCGTGGAAGCCGCGGTGCAGCCGCCCGCCGATCAGCGAGCCGGCCCCCGGGCTGAGTCCCGCCAGCACGAAGACGATGTCGTCCGAATCGGTGGCCGCGCCCTTCCAATGCTCGGCGACGGCCGCCGCGTTGGCGTCGTTCTCCACCAGCACCGGACATCGGAACGAGCGCCGCAGCCGTTCGCCGAGCGCCAGGCCCGTCCAGCCGGGCAGCGCCGTACCGAGCCGTACCGTCCCGTCGGCCTCCACGATGCCGGGGCTGCCGACACCGACGGCCCGCAGCGAACTGCGCGCCACCCCCGCGCGGCGCAGCACGTCGCTGACGACGACCCGTACCCGGTCGAGCCGCTCGTCCGCCGACGCGGTCTCCGTGGCGTCGCGCGAACTGGCGCCGATGATCCGGCCGTCGAGCCCCGACAGCAGCGCGGCGACACGGTGCGGCCCGATCTCGATACCCAGGAGATGCCCGGCCTCGGCCCGGAACCGGAACCTGCGCGCGGGACGGCCCTGCCGGCGGGCCTCACCCTCGCCCGGCGCCGACTCGACGACCAGGCCGTTCTCCATCAGTCCCTCGACGACGCCTTCGACCGTGGGGCGCGACAGACCGGTGATCCGGGTCAGATCGGTGAAGGTGGGGCAGTCGGCACCCCGCAGGGCGTGCAGCACCACGGCGGAGTTGATCCGCCGCAACAAGGAAGGGTCCCCGCCGGTCAGCCGCCCCACGGTCAGTCCTCCCAGCTCGTGCGCGTGTCTGCCGGATGGTACTCGGTGGTCGCCGAGGCGGCTAACGGACGACGACACGGGACCCGGGCCGTGCCGGAAAGCTCCCTTCGACGGCCGGAAGCGACCGGTCGTGGGGGCGCGGTACGGGGAAGTCCCGGGGCGATCTCGGGGGGCGACTGACGGCCTGCCAATTGTCAGTGCCGGGCGCTTTACTGGACTCATGAGCACCGCACGGCACCTCACCACCATCGATCTGCTGTGTGCCCGGCCCTTCCCCGCCGAGCACGCCGGGTCCGAGGTGGGGACGAGCGGGCCGGGGTATCACCTGGCGGGGTTGGCGATCGGCGAGAGCTTCCAGGAGGCCGACGGGTCGCGCCGCGCGGAGGAGGCGGAGCAGTACGAGGCGGAGTGCGACGCCCTCGTATCGGTGCTGGCGGCGCGGTGGGGGGAGCCGCAGCCGGTCAGCCTCTGGAGCACCCGGGTGCGCGCCGCGGAGGGCGAGGAGATACCGGAGCCGTGGCGCGCCCTGTCGGACGGCATCGGCAGTGCGCACCTGTGGCGGACCGGGGGCCGGTGGGTGGTGCTGGGCGTGTACTGGCAGGGCGACGAGCACCCGTTGCGACTGCTGGTGGCGGTGACGGAGATCGACCCGCCGTAGGCCGGCTCCGACAATGTCGGCGGACCGTCGACTCCTGCGACACCACGAGTTCAGCCTCGGCAGCCGTTGTGCGGGGCTCGTAGACGATGATTTGGGCCCCGTCGATTTGTATGGTGAGTTTCTTGGTGAAATCCTCCGCCAGCACCCTCTCCTTCATCCGCTCCGTCCCGTTGCTTTCGACGTGAATTCCTTCGGGTTCCGTGACGACGAGAATGCGTGCGCTGCCGCGCATGCGCGCGCGAATCTGAGGGGAAGGCAGTTCGGTGCCGTACAGGTCGTGCGATGCTGCCGGAGTGAGCGCCTGGGAAAGGTCGAACATCTCTCTGTTCACCGAAGGGTAGGCCAGCGACCACGCGCGCCTCTTCACGGACAGGTAGAGAATTCCGTCGCCAGGACTGTATTCCCTGGACAGGATTTTTGCCAGAGCGGTGACGTTGTCCGATCGGCTTTCGGGTGCCCGCAGCTTAAGAGACTCGGGTATGAGCAGTGCGATTGCCAACACGACGACAATCACCGCGGTTATTCGCAGGTTGCGCCCCAGTTCGGGCACACGATCCAGCGCGGCCCCCAGAAGGAGCGCGAGGCCGACGAGGCCGTAGAGCACGTACCTCTCCACATAGAAAGGCTTGTAGAGAGAGATGAGCATGAGAAGTGCGGTGGGCAGGATGAACAGCGGCAGGGCAATCGCCCGTAGGCTGAAAGGCACTTCAGGAGAGACTTGGCCGGCGCTCCCCGGCGAAACGAAGTGGGCCAGCATCGCCGCGAAGGAAGCCAGTATCGCGAAGCGCAGGTATTCACCACCGGTGACACCGTCGATCCAGGCGACTTGACCGGATTGCGCCATGCCCAGGGCCGCAAGGGGTGCGAATCCCGCCGTAACCAGAAGGGCGGTGTACGCCCAAGGGCGCCGCGCGTGATCTGGCAGGACGAAGGCATGTACCACCAGGGCAAGGGCGGCAAACTGATGCAGAATGCACGCTGCCAGCATGAGAGCGCCATATACGACCCACGGCACCATCGAACTTCTGCGCCTCATCATCACCGGGGTTCGGCAGCTGAGTACCGCACTAGCAAGAAAATATGTGGCCCAGACCACAAGTGCGCAGACCAGTGAGTACGAGCGCCCCTCCTGTGAATATCTTTGAACATCCGGGAGTACGGCGAAGGAAAGACCAGCCAGCATTCCAACTCGCGTCCCCGACAACCGGACCCCGAGCGCCGTGACTCCCGCCGCTGCCAGCGCACCGGCGAGAACAGAGGGAAGACGCAGCACCAGGAGATCGGTCCCGAACAAGCCGAACAGGCCATGCATGAGAAGGTAATAAGCTCCATGCACGGCGTCCACGTTACCCAGCGTCTGCCACAGGTCCGGCAGGCTACGGGAAGCAAATTCGAGAGTCACGGCCTCGTCATGCCACAGGGCCTCATCTCTGCGAATCCCCCATACACCGAGAAGGGCGGACAGCGAAACGGGCAAGAGGAAGGGACTGAGGAATCTCCGACGCGAGAGCAAGGAAACCCTCCGAGGAGCATTCTCCGTATCGTCGACAAGGTCGAACTCAGCACAGGACATCGGCGACAGGGCCTTTCAGCAGCGGCGAAGATACTCCGCCAGCGTGCCCGGACCTCGTTGACCGGCTGCTGACCCAACCTGACCGGCCGATCAGGAAAGCGGGCCGGCGCTGTGCGAGGCTGCACCGCATGCGCATCCTCGTGGTCGAAGACGAGATCGACCTTGCCCACACACTGCACACCGGTCTGACCGCCGAGGGCTACAGCGTCGACCTCGCCCATGACGGCCGACAGGGACTGTGGATGGCCCGGACCGGCGAATACGCCCTTGTCGTACTGGACTTGATGCTGCCCGGACTCAACGGCTACAAGGTCTGCGCCCAACTGCGCCGGGAGAACAACGCGACCCCCATCCTGGTACTCACCGCCAAGGACGGGGACTGGGACCAGGCAGAGGCCCTGGACACGGGGGCAGACGACTACCTGGCCAAACCCTTCTCCTACATGGTGCTCGTCGCACGGCTGCGGGCCCTGGTCAGACGAGCCGCCACGGTCGCACCGCCCGTACTCGCCGTGGGCGACCTCTCGTTGGACGTCGCCGGCCGGGTCTGCCGCCGGGCCGGGGCCCGAGTGGAACTCACACCACGGGAGTTCGCCGTGCTGGAGCTGCTGGCCCGCCGGGCGGGCCAGGCGGTCTCCAAAACGGATCTGCTCTATCACGCGTGGCCCGACGAAGCCCTGGATCCCAACCTGGTGGAGGCGCGCGTCAGCGCACTGCGCAAGAAGGTGGACTCCGCGTTCGGCCGACGGTCACTGCAGACCGTACGGGGTACCGGCTACCGGCTGGTGGACGACCGTGAACGCGACTGACCGGCGGCCGCGTTGGTGGCCGCGTTCGGTACGGGCCCGCACGGCCCTGGCCGCCGCCTCGGCCACCGCCGTCATCCTGGTCGGCATCGGCTGGTGGCTGCACCACGACGTCCAACACCGGAGCAAGCAGATCGCCGAGGACCAGGCCAAGCAGCAACTCTGGTCACTCGCCGACCAGGTGGGGCAGGGCGTCATTCCCAACTCCGGAGGCGTCGTACCCTACGAGGTCGTCGCGACCGGCCGGCGCACCGCTGTCGCTTCCGGCGGCGCCCTGGCCGACGCCTATCCCGGCACCCACCACGTGATGCCCACCCCGCCGAAACCCGGAGAGCCCGGGGAACTGCTGCCCACCACCGTCCGCCTGCCCGTGAACCCCGACTACGACTCCAAGGACATATTCGACATCGCCGGCGGGACCCAGCAGGTTTTCACCTCCGACATCCATGATCTCGACAGCGACAAAGCCGCCGCTCTGGGCGTCACCGCCGACGCCACGCTGCGGGTCTATGTGGTGGTGCTCCCGCACACGACCGAGCAGATCACCGGGACCACCGACCGCCTGCTGCTCCGGGCCGGGCTCGTCAGCCTCGTACTGATCGCCGCCGTCGCCTACTTCGCCGTCCGGAACGCGCTGCGGCCGGTCGAAGCCATCCGCGTCCTCACCGCCTCGGTCACCGCGAGCGACCCCCGCGAACGCGTCACCGTCCCCGCCACAGGACACGAGCTGACCGCCCTGGCCACCACCATCAACACCACCCTCCAACGCCTCGACGACGCCGCCGCCCGGCAACGCCGCTTCGTCGCGGACGCCGCCCACGAACTGCGCAGCCCCCTCACCACACTGCTCGCCAGCCTGGAAATCGCGCTCGCCTACCCTGAACGCACCGACTGGCCCGCCGCGGCCACCACCGCCGCACGGCAGACCCGCCGCCTCCAAGCCCTCGCCGAGGACCTGCTGCTCCTCGCCCGCCTCGACACCCGCGCCCCCACAGCCGCGCCCGAGACCGTCGACCTGACAGCCCTCGCCTCCCGGCTGACCGAGCAATACCCCCTCAACGACCGACCGTTGACCCTCACCTGCGACAGCACCGCCCCCGCACACACACGCGGAAACCCCGACGAACTCGAACGGCTGCTGCGCAACCTCATCGACAACGCCGCCCGCCACGCCGCGCACCGCATCCAGATCACCGTCCGGAACCAGGACGCCTGGGTCGTCCTCACGGTGCACGACGACGGACCGGGCGTGCCCACCGAGGACGCCGAGCGCATATTCGAACGCTTTGTCCGGCTCGACGATGCCCGCTCCCGCGACCACGGCGGCACCGGCCTGGGCCTCGCCATAGCCCGCGACCTGGCGCACCGCCACCAAGGCACCCTCGCCCTCACCCCCCGGACGCTCGGAGCGTGCTTCCGGCTACGCCTCCCGCAAGCCCCAGCCCAGCAGGCCCTTGAGGCAGGCGCACCCAAGGCAGGCACTTGAGGCAGGCCCTCAAGGCCGGGTCCGGTCCGGCATCTCCGCCGCCGTACGCAGCCTGCCGAACTCCTCCGCCATCGTCTGCGCCGTCCAATGCGCGTTCAGACCTCTCAACATTTCAATAACTACCCATTTGTATTAAAATTGATCTTGTGAATAGGATTAATTCAGAAACAAATTCAGCGTTAAGAGTCAGCCCTTATGCTCGCATCTCTGATACAGATGAAGAGCGGGCTCCTGGCATAGATCGTCAGTTCCGGACAGTGCACCCCTTCATTGCGTCACGGGATGCCGTCCTTACGCGCGACTACATCGACAACGACAAGTCGGCTTTTAAGCCGGAAGTCTTTCGTGACGACTTCGAAGCGTGGCTCCGGGACTTCATCGACAACAAGAGCGACGGCCTAGCCGGTTGGGATCTCGACCGCATCTTTCGCCAGAACACAGACCTTGAGCGGGTCATCAAGGCGTACTGCGATGCCTACTTTAAAAAGGGTCGTCCTAAGCCCGTGCTGTGGACACCCTCGATGACCATTGATCTTACCGATCCTGATGGTCAGACCGTCGCACGTATGTTGGTCGCCGTTGCCAACAACTCCAGCGCCAAGACCGTAAAGCGCGTCACTGACTTCTATCGTGACGAAGCGCTAAAGGGAAACATCTACAGCAACTACCCTGCCTTCTATCGCAACAAGGATGGTTCCATCAACGAAGAGAAAGGAGCTATTACACTCAAGGCGATAGAGGACGTGTTCGCAGGCGTACGGCCAACGGCGCTCGCCGATGAATGGCGTACGAAAGGCATCACGACGGCGCGCGGTGGTCGCGTGACTGGGGAAACCGTGCGCCGAATCCTAATCCACCCCGGCATTGCTGGCCTTGCTGTTTACCGCAAAGAGCTGCTGATCGGTGAAGATGGGAAGCCGATCAAGCGCGTCGACGGTGGCCTGATAGACGAGACGACGTGGCGGGCACTTTGCAAGGAGTTGGCAACCAAGCCCGGACAACGACGGAAGCCAACCAAAGCGCTCCTCAGCAAATTTCTCCGCTGCGGTTTGTGTGGCTCACGCATGGTGCGCACTCGCAAGACTGAGACTTTCTTCATGTACAACTGCCAGTCGGTTGATGCTGGCGGCTGCGCCAGGGTGGCAATCTCCGGCCCCAGGCTTGACAAGCAGATTACTGCCTTGGTGCTGGCGTACCTCAGCCAACCGATCGACGCGGTTGAAGAGAAGGTCTTCGAGGGTCAAGCGCGGCTCGATGAGGTGACCGTCAAGATTGCCGAATTGATGACCGCTTACCGCACAGGCGCGATGTCGGGTTCGCTCGTGTTCCCCTCCATCAAAGAGCTAGAGGATGAACAAAAGGTCCTTCAGGTGCAGGCGGCCAAGCACGTCCGAACGAAGCGTAAGGTTACGACCGCTGCGGATGAATGGGACAACATTGGGCTTGAGCGCCAACAAGCAATCATCGGTGAAATCTTTGAAGCCATCGTCATCATGCCTGCCAGCAATCCTAAGAGCGGCGTGTATGAAGCGGAACGGGCCAAGCCAGTGTGGCGTTCACCCGAGCAGTAATCGTGTAACTTTCTTTCGGCGCTCCTCTGTAAGAGGAGGTGCCTTGGCCAGTTCACGTTGAATCCAGTCCTGCATCGTAATGGTGGCGGGGCTGGATTTTTTTGTGCCCACATCATCTTTGACAGCCTCGACCTTTGAGGCTAGGCGCTGGGTTGGTGCTGGTGTGCTTTCTTTCTTGGCTGTCATGGGTATTTCTCTACGTTCAATTATATATCAAAGGCGCAAAATAGCCTCGCTTCCGATCGTCACGCTTCTCCTTGACACCTGTTCGCACCGGTGTTGTGGTTCCGTCAAACTCTATGGAAACCCCTGGCGGGTAATGCGTAAATGGATGTAGGGCCAGGAACAATCCAGCCCGGAACCTACAAAACCAGTGGAGCAGAAATGGCCATCGTGAGCCAAAAGGTCTCTGACCTTTCCGGTAAGCAGGGCGACGACAAGCAGTTCGCTGCTGTGGTTGTCCGGCAACACCCGGACATCGACCAGCCCAAGGCACTCGACGTGCTCGTACCGGAACTCAAGCAGTTCGCGGACATCAGCACGGACCTCGTGATTCTCGAAGTCACGATGCCGAACGGCAACAAGCAAGACGTGTACGTCCCGCTGGAGGAGTTCAACAAGGCCGCGCCGAACATGGCTGAGGTCTTGAAGAACGCTCGTGGCACCCGTGGCCGCGTTCCTGGTACCCGTGTCGGCAACGGCAACGGGTAGCACCCCTACTCCGCCTCCCGCCACCGCTCCCGGCGGTTGAGGCGGAACCCCCGTCCTGGTGATCCGCAAGGGTCATCGGGGCGGGGCTCATCTCCTTAACAAATCACTCGCTCTTGAGCTGCCCACTGGGGCGCAATCCGGCGCCCCAGTGAATCAGTCCCACGAGTGAGAAAGTACGTGGTCGCATGATTACTGGCATCCTCTTTCCTGCCGACGAAGACACCCCGATCGTAAAAGTCGAGGTTGACGCGGAAAATCTGGAAGTCATGCAGGGCATCGTGGAAGGCAAGTTCGAGGCGCATAACCTCGACAGCCCGCCGGCCTCGATCTTCTCGAATGACGGCGCGATGCTTTGGTCGCTGCCCTTCAACGAGCGAGCCACGTTGCTGTTGTGGCAGCACGCCAAGGAACTCCGCGGGCAGGTCTACATCAGTGGGGACGCGCTGCTCACTGGTATGCCGGATAGGCGCGGCTTCACCAAGTCGGTTCCGTCGGAGCTGGTAACGCTCCTTCTGGAAACCGAGACGTACCACGTTGAGTTCTTGCACCGGCCTGACGGACCGTGGTCAAAGAGCCGAACCGTCTTCACGAATTGGCTTGAGGCGTACAACTTCGCCATCATCCATGAACAGACGTTCGCGACGGTCCGGAACGCTCGGGTCGTTAGCGCGTAGCGGCCACAGACGACCGTGAGGACTGCCCGCCACCTGCTAGGTGGCGGGCTTTCTCGTTACCCCCGTAATCGGATGTTGTAAATTCTACTCTTTGCGTAATTCGTTGAATCTGTCATAACTAAGTGCAGGTTAAGGGAATCTTTGGCCTTACTCGTTGATCGAGTACCGATCCAACCTCGCTTAGCAATATGCGAGAAGGGACACCCGAAGTGGGTAACAGGGGCTACAAGCTCATCAATCCGTACGGGAATGTCGAATACCTCGACGACCTGGAGATCGCGAAGATCTACGTCGAGCGGGACGGCTGGCGCTGGCCGGGCGGCAAGGAGCCGCGTTCACCGCGTCGCGGTGGTGCGGGTCGGATCGCTCGCGGTGTCGCAGCGGCCGGGATCGCCGGAACCGTCGCCAGTGCTCCGATCAATCCGGAGCAGTCGAGCACCACAACCCAGCGGAACTACGGCCAGTCACAGCTGAACTCCGAGGGCACCCGTCAGGGGAGCACCAACCGTGGCGCCACCCGAGACAAGGGCCGCCGTACCGGTGGCTCAGGTCAGCAGAGCTAGTACCTGCACCCAGGTTGCCCGCCGACTCTTCGTGAGTCGGCGGGCAACCGCAGCACAACTATCAATGAATGGAAATTATGAAGAAATTATCAAGAATCATCTTTAGTGTCATCTTGACCGCCTGCGGTGTAGGCGTCATGCTGTTTGCCGCCACGTTCTTGCCTCAAGTATCAGACTGGATCACGGGTTGTTTCATTGTCGCGCTGTTCCTTATCGGGGTGACTATGGCCTGGGGCGGCATCGCTATAGCGAGAGGCGCCAATGTGAGGGATATTATTGGCGCGATATTGATTAACTTGCGGTGAGCTTTCGGCGCGGTGAATCGCCCATATCTTCCAAGCGAGAAACTGCGGGAGAGGCTCCAGCCCTACGGCTGGAATTTTTATTGGCAGCCTAAATAGTTGAACTCATCAACCATTAAGCTCGCTATGCCAAAATGCTTCATTGGGGTTTGCGTACCCAACAGTCCTTGGCCTGCTTTACGTCTCATTGCGCCCAACCCCACTCCTACCAGGGGTTGCCGGTTGTTCGCGTAGATGTTGTAGCTTGCACCAAAGTCGTTGAACCACCCCGTTAGATTCCCCATAGTGGAATATGAGAGCGAGCGCTGACGAGCAGAAACGCCGACAGCCGCCGCTCAACTTCCACGACAAGTCGCGTGCGCCCAAAAGCACAAGTCCCCACGGTAGTCACCGTGAGGACTGTTTTGTGGTGCCTGACTACTGGAAGCAAGTAATGCTGAAAGGAGGAGTCTATGAAACATCAAGCTACCAACCCTAAGCCGAGAGGCCATCCGCCCTCGGGTCTGCATTGGTTCGAGGTGCACTTCCCGCACGAGCTGACTGCCGCCGAGGTGGTCAAGACGCTCCAACCACTCGCCACCCGGCCACTGGTCGGCTGGCGCAAGCGAACGCCCACCACCGTCTTTGAACTCCGCGCCAAGATGGGCAGTGTCCGCTACCTGCTCGGTGTCGACCACCGGATCAGCAAGGAGCTGCCCGCGCAGTTACGCGCCCAACTGCCCAGCCTGGTGTTCACCCCGTTAGATCGTCCGGGGCGGCCGTCCCCTCACCTCGTCATGGATGTGTGGCCATCCAGTTCCACTCAGCCGCTTCGTACAGAGGTGGCACCAGCCGTCACCGCCGGGCTCCTGGAGGTCGTGAGCGGCCTCGGCAAAGGTGAGTCGGCCGTTGTCCAGTGGGTCATCGGGCCGGTGCAGCAGCGAAGGACGAGGACGGAACCGTTCAGCGTCGCTCGTGCTTTGGGTCTCGTCGCCGCCGCTCACGAGACCACAGAAGACAAGCGTCGCTGGAAGCAGAAGGCCGCCGAACCGCTGTTCGCGGTACACGGGCGGCTCGGTGCTCGTTCCGCTAATCCCGAACGAGCCCGCGCCGCCACGCGCATGTTGAGCGACGCGCTCCGTCTGACCAACGCCGCTCACGCAGAACTCAGAATATCCCGACCAACCACCCACACCATTCGCCAGCTCGACCACGCCACCACGGCGCGTTGGGCTGGCGTTTTGAATGTCGCCGAACTGGCAACCGTCCTTGGCTGGCCGGTAGATGGCAGCGGTTCACTCGGTGCCGCCCACGGTCGTCAGTACCCGGCACCTCCGTCACTGCTGCTACCGGTGAAGGCGCAGCACCAACCGACAGAGCGCGTGCTCGGGGCCGGCCTGCATCCAGGTCAGACCGACCAATTGGTGAGGCTGCCGACAGAGAGCGCGCTGCACCATACGCACGTCATTGGACCGACAGGGAGTGGTAAGTCAACGCTGCTGGAGCAGTGGACGCTTGCCGACATCCGCGCAGGCCGAAGTGTCTTCGTTCTTGAGCCGCGCGGCGACCTGGTAGAAGCCATCCTGGCCGGCGTGCCTGCGGAGCGACGTAAGGACGTCGTGGTCATCGAACCGGGTTCGGCCGACGAGGTCGTCGGCTTCAACCCGCTGGCCGGCCCGGTCGGTGGTGCGGAGCAACGAGCCGACCACCTGCTACACCTATTCCACGAGCTGTACGGGGGCAGCATCGGGCCGCGAAGCAGTGACGTGCTTCTGCACGCCTTCGTCGCACTGGCACGCAGCGATCACGGAACACTGGCCGACCTGCCTGTCCTGCTGACCAACGCGGCGTTCCGGCGTCGCACGCTCGCAGCGGTGAGCGATCCGCTCGTCCTGGCGCCGTTCTTCGGTTGGTACGACAGCCTCTCGGAAGCGGAGCGGCAACAGGTGGTCGCGCCAGTCCTCAACAAGACCCGCGCCTTCCTGACGCGGACGCCAATCAGAAGACTGCTCGGTCAAGCCCACCCGCGGTTCGACCTTGACGAGCTGTTCCAACGACCGCGCATCGTGCTGGTGAACCTGAACACTGGCGTCATCGGGACGGAGACGGCACAGCTCGTCGGCGCGCTGCTGGTGACACAGCTCTACCAGGCGATGCAGCGACGCGCCTTGATGCCTGCGACCAAGCGGCAGCCGGCCATGGTCGTCATCGACGAGGTGCAAAACTACCTACGGCTGCCAGTGGACCTCGGCGACATGTTTGCCCAGGCGCGCGGCCTTGGCGTCGGGCTCACGGTGGCGCACCAGCACCTCGCACAGCTCACCGCCAAGATGCGCGCCGGATTCACGGCGAACGCCCGTAACCGTGTCGCCTTCCGTCCCAGCACCGAGGACGCCGCACCGCTTGCGGCGGTGCTTGGCGGCGGCTTGGTGGCCGCTGATCTAACCCGGCTGGGCGCACACGAGGCGTATGCCGAAGTCCTGGTCAACCAGAGCCCGAGCGACCCCTTCATAGTCCGTACGCGTCGCGGTGACGGCTCGGCTGTCAGTGATCCGGCCGACCTTCGACGCGAGAGCGCGGGGCGGTACGGGGTCGACGGCCAGGGCCTCGACAAGCAACTCCTCCAGCGCTGGCAAGGCCAACCCTCGACACCCAACACACCCATAGGGCAGGTGCCACGGAGGCAGCCATGATGATGGTTCGTTTCCCTGGTTCGCCTCGACCTTCTTGTCGTGTTGTTCGCGGTCGTCGGTACTTCCCTGTTGTTGGGCTACCGGCACCAAAGAAACTCTCATCGAGAGAAGGTCTCCGATGAGGCCGTCTCCATCTACCGGCGCGCGGGTGGCTCGTCTGCGTCAGCGTCTCAGTGAGCGTGACCTTGCCGTGCTCGGCGCACTGCAACGCGTCCGACTGCTGAGTCTGCGACAGATACAACGGCTGTTCTTTGCGGATGGGTCACCCGGTGCCAGGACGCGCCGCGCACAGTTCCTGATGAAGCGCCTTCACCGGCATGGTGTCGTCGTGCGGCTGTCCCGCACCATCGGCGGCATCCGCGCTGGGTCGTCGGGGTTCGTTTACGGGCTGAGCGGTCTTGGACAAGCCGTCGTCGACACGGGCGGCCCGGTCGGCGGCAAGCGTCGCCGGGTCTGGGAGACGAAGCCGTACTTCCAAGACCACATGCTCGGAGTGTCAGAACTCTACGTTCAACTGGTCGAGCAGCACTGGGGTGGTCGCGGCGACCTCCTGGCCTTCGACGCCGAGCCGAACGCGTGGCGTCACCACACCGGCCCCGGCGGCGAGCTGGTCGTCGTCAAGCCCGACGCGTACATCCGGATCGGCACGGCCGCCCTTGAACGTAGCGTCTTCGTGGAAGTCGACCTGAGCACGGAGACGCTGCCGACCATCCAGCGCAAGTCACAGCGGTACATCGAGTATTGGCGCTCCGGTGTCGAGCAGCAGTGGCGCGGCGTCTTCCCCAAGGTGGTGTGGCTCGTGAAAGACGACCACCGACGCGACCGCATCCAGTCCGTGATCCGAAAGCTTGCCCACGACGCACACGAGCTGTTTGAAGTCGGGCTTCTCCACACGGGCGGGCCGCTCATAAGCGACGCACCCCAGGGAAGCGCCGCATGATGCAGAAACCACAATGCCGAAGTCCACCGAACCCATTAACAAACACAGCCAAGTAAGTTACAACTAAAGGAGGTACTTAATATGAGAGAAGAAAATACTCCAACCAACGACGCCCGCAGCCTGGCCGACTCGATTCAGCTTCTCACGACCCGTGAGGCCCGTATGAAGCTGCGGATCAGCCAGTGGAAGCTGTACGACCTATTTCGGTCGCGACGACTTGACTCGGTGCGTATCGGGCGGCGACGCTTTGTTCCGGCCGAAGCACTCCGCGCCTACATTCAGCGGATTTCGCGGGAGTCATTTGCCTGATGGCTCGCCGTAACGCCAACGGCGAGGGCACGATCTACCGTCGCAAGGATGGGAGATATGAGGGTGCTGTTTACGTCCTTACGACCAGCGGGACACAGAAGCGGGTGCGCGTCTATGGCGCCACCCGCGCCGAGGTTCACGGCAAGCTGACTGAGGCAAAAGCGAAGGATCAACAGGGCATCCCTGCCGCAGATAAGGCGTGGAAACTTGGAGACTACTTAGACTACTGGCTTGCAGAGGTAATCAAGCCGAACCGACGTCCAACGACATACGAGCTGTACGAAATTAATGTCCGCCTCTACATCAAGCCCGCACTCGGCACGGTGCCGTTGACTCGGCTTACCGTTCCGCTGGTTCAACGCTTCTTGAACCAGCGGTTAGCCGACGGTCTGTCCGTACGTAAAGTGCAGATGCTGCGGGAAACGTTAAGCCCGGCACTTACGCGAGCAATGCGTGAAGAGATCGTATCCCGTAATGTGGCGATGCTCGTAGAGCTGCCCGGTAAACAGGAAACAGATATTGTTCCGTGGACGCCCCAAGAAATCATCCGCTTCGTCACGGCTGCCGAGAGCCACAAATGGTTTCCAGCGTTCTTGCTCGTAGCGCTCTACGGACTGCGTCGCGGAGAAGCAATCGGTTTGAGATGGCAGGATATCGACTTCGCCAACAAGGTTATCCACGTCCGTCAGCAAGTCTTCCGCGCCAATGGCGAAGTGCAACAGGGGCCTGTAAAAACCCATGCAGGGCGACGGGATTTACCGCTGCTAGATGCCATCTCTGCACGACTCATCAAGCACCAGGAAGAGTACGGCCACCTGTCACAAGATACGGGCCTCGTATTCACCACCTCGACAGGGCGAATGATCGAGCCCTACAACTTCACTCGCGCCTTTCAGACCATCCTGTTGCGTCACGGTATCCGACGCATCAAACTGCACCACGTCCGGCACACGGCGGCAACGATCCTCAAGAACCTCGGTATTCCAGCTCGTGATGTACAGCTCATCCTCGGTCATAGCGACATTGCCATTACACAGCAGATCTATCAGCACGACACCATGGACTCACGCCGTGAGGCTTTGAAACTGATGGAGGGTGTCGTCGTAGAGACGCAGCAAACGGATAAGAGCGAAAGCCTTGAGGCGGTGGTGGCTGTGGTTGACGGCAACGGTAGCCGTCAAGTTAGCCGTCAAACCCAAAAAATGGCCGCCTTGAGCGACCAGTTCTCTGAAGAACCAAAAAAGTCACCGAGGTTACGCGGTGACTTTTCGTGGCTGGGATGGAGGGATTCGAACCCCCGAATGCTGGTACCAGAACTAGGCGCGAAGCATCAGGACAGTCTCTACAGCAGTCGCGTGACGGAGGTGAGACACGCTATGGGTGTGCAGGCGCGCGCGTGGGTACTTGGTGTCGTTGCCGTCGCTTTAGCCGTCAAAAAAATCGGAGGCAACGAACCGACTCTCGCGGCTCAGGTTGAGCTCACCACCCCAGTGCCGGCCGTGCGACATAGAACATCGGAACCCACTACGCACGGCGCTAGTGATTGCTCCCTTCCGTCCCATTATGAGAGGTAATGTCTCACTCGTTTAGATGCTTGTAAAAATCATTCACTAAGCGCATAATGCGAGTAAATGCGAACGGGGAGAAAACGTGACCGCACTAGAAGAAAAGCTGGCCCGCTACAAGGCGCGGTCGAGCAGCACAGAACAGGAAAAGCAAGAGCGAGCAGAGCGTATGGTTCGTACTGCTGTTAGCGCATGGAGCGGCTTCGATGACGTCTCATTGGGTTTCCTACCCAAAGGCTCCTATAAGAACAACACCAACGTGCGGGCTGACAGTGATGTCGATATCGCAGTCGTCCACGGCGGATTCCACAAATTCAACGACGGTGCCTTGCACGATGGTGACAAAGTCATTCGCCGCCCTGTCACTTGCAAGCGATACGACAATGCCAGTTTGCGGACCGAGCTCGAAAAGGCAATGCGCTCTGCCTACGGCACTGACTGTGACACCTCGGGCTCGACAGCCATTGAGATTGCCGAGAACGGTGGCCGCGTGAAGGCAGATGTCGTACCGTCCTTTCAACACCGCAGATATTACTACGATGCGCAAGGAAAGGTGCGCTACTTCGAAGGCACCACCACACGTCGTACGGATGGCGAGTGGGTTATCAATTACCCCGACCAACAGTATTCGAATGGCGTTGCTAAGAACAACCGCACTGGCAAGCGCTATAAACAGATGGTGCGCATTCTAAAGCGTGTTGAGAACGATCTCGTTGCCGCAGGTCAAATCGGGGCACTGCCGAGCTACTTCATGGAGTGTCTCGTGTACTGCGCTCCTGATACACTATTTAATCACCAGGGCAGCACCCCACTTACCGAGGACTTCTCGGCAGTAGTCAGGCACATTTGGAACAAGACCAAGCCTAATGGACAAGCTAAGGGATGGTACGAACCGAACGGCATCAAACCGCTGTTCGCCGACGGCCAGAAATGGTCAATGGAGCAAGCGCACCAACTTACCCTGAAGACCTGGCAGCATCTGGGGTTGGGTAGCTGATGAACTCTAAAGTTCGAGTCGGTATCGGTATTGCTGCCCTTGTAGGACTGATGCTGGCTTTGCTCGCCGGCCAAGGGATATCTGAGATCCCTTTCCGCGTGTTCTCTATCGCTGGCCTTGTCGCCACACTGGTGTTCGCACTATGGGAACGGTTTATCTGGAAGTGGAGGACAGTCCGTTACTTCACAGGGGTTCCCAACGTCGCTGGAACATGGCGCGGTGAGCTGATTTCCTCTTATATCAAGCCTGACGGAACACAGGTTCCCCCTATCCAAATAGCCTTATACATTTCTCAGACCGCCTCCAGAGTGACCGCCACCCTCTTTACAGGCGAGTCCAAGTCGTTTAGTGAGCACGCTAAACTCATTCATGATCAAGATGGCCGTTGGCGCCTAAGCTGGCAGTACGTAAATACGCCTCGTCCTGGCGTTCGCGACCGGAGTGAGCGCCACTGCGGCGCGGCTGAGGTCTTTATCGGTTCACAACCTGGTGAGGGGCTAGAGGGTTCTTACTTTACCGACCGTCGTACGGATGGCGAGTTGCATCTTACTGAATGGTCGTCGGCTCGCTATGGAAGTGCGGCAACAGCGCTCGCCGCGGGCGGGTTTCGTGATGCTCAGCCGTATGTACGGGGAAACTAGGGCGAGGGCAAGGGGCTATGGCAAAGCGCTATATTGATCAGTTCATGTGGGGTTATCAAGATTTTTTCCGAAGTGCTCTGGAAACTGAGGTTGATTCGGTTTTCAAGTCAGTCGGTTTCCACGGTAACCCTAAGACAACACTGGTCGGCTTCCAAGTTTCCGGCCAACGCGCATTCAGCATCTGCATCGAGCAAGGTGAGACTCGCTATAAGCCGTCAGACCTTGAAAGCGTGCAGCAGCTGGCAGATCAGAAGTACGCGGCGAACTCTGACAGTAACTCTTTTCACAGTGACCCTCGAATGAACGAGAGCTTCCATGCATCCCTAAAGAATCGGATGCGAGCTGAAGCTCTTGAAGAAACTTTATCCAAGCTCTCGGGTGAAGAGGAACGAGTCTTCTTTGCTGGTAATGCGGTCCGCGTTGACGATTATGCGGTACACATCATCATCAGCGTTGATCGGCAGGCTGTTGCTGGCGTACCGAGAATTTCGACGGTCAAACGGGACCGATTCAGAATTCACCCCTCCTTGTTTCATGCTGTCACTTCGACGACGCTAGGGCTAGCGGAACAGTCACTATATTTCCCCGATGCAGGAACTAGTCTTCGAGTTCTTCATTCCAGCCCAGGGGAGGTAGTACGTTCTGCTACAGAGTCCATGATGCACGCTCTGCTATATTGTGCGGGCTATTGGTTCGGCAACGACTCCCACTTGTTGATGAACAGTCTTTCTGCGTTGCCGTATGAAGGGCGTGAAGGCTCCGGGCGGCTTGTACTTGCAAAGTCGGATGACCCAGCAATCGACGTCATGGTAAGTCTCAGCCGGCCGATCTCCGCTCGGAATATGCTGGCTGTCCGGAAAATTCTGGAAGCTAGCGGGCCAACAGCTGATGTTCTATTCGACGGCGAGAAAGTCTACGGCCTAGGAAATATCAACTCTGCGTACGACGCAACCACCGAGTCCGTCTTCGTCGTCACTTTTGCGTCTCGTGGCGTATGGGAGCTTTCACACGCCGGTGTTGTCCTACTTGCTGTCCGCGATGGAATCCCCAGTTTGCCAACATACGTATTGGATGAATTTTACTTCGTCGACCTGATAGAGCGGCTGTTTCCGCAAGGGGACACTGATCTTTTGCTTGAGGCAGCCCGTGCAGCTGGCGACCACAGACACGGAGCAATGTTGGTAATCTCTGCCGATGCGGCGGGAGAGGCACAACGGCTTTCTCCGCAATGTTGGTCCGTGAGCCCTGCGCCTTTAGCACCAGAGTTGATTACACAGCTCACAGATATGGACGGCGCTGTTCTTTTGGACCCGAGCGGTCAGTGTCATGCTATTGGGGTAATCCTCGATGGTGAAGCTCGTGGAGAAGGAGATCCAGCCCGTGGAAGCCGCCTTAACAACGCCGTGAGGTATCTAGGGAGCGATTCGCCACCTGCAATCGTTGTGGTGTACAGCGCGGATGGTGGTATTGATATCCTCCCTCATATGCCCTCGCGGGTGCGTAAAGAGGACGTCGAGAAAGCTGTGACTAACTTCCTTGAACTGGCAACTCGCCGACCGCCAGATTTCGAAAGCACCTATCGCGCCTGGGATGCAGTTAAATCGTTTGTGTTCTACCTATCGCAAGCGCAATGCGATTCATTGAACAAAGCGCGAAATGATCTGGAAGAGTGGCGAATGGAGAACAATGGTATGCAGGTCGGTGAAAGTCAACTGGAGCCTAGCGCCGCAATGAACGATACGTATTGGTTTTAATCGAAGGGCTGCACGGAGTTGTATCGAATCTTGCCCAGCTGGATCAGCGCGTACCCCGCTCGATCCGGCCGACTCAGCCGCAGCAGGCATGACGCCGTGAGGTAATAGCTGTCGTGGATCAGAACTCGTTCCGGAAGCTCGTGGAAGGCCAGCTCCTTCGGCTTGAGGGCAACGCCTTCCAGGACTGCATGGATCGGCTCGGCCTCGTGCTGTACCCCGGCGACTACCAGCCCGTGCGGGCGGCAGGGCCAAAGGGGGACACCAAGAATGACGGCTACTGCCCGAAGGCTCGGGTGTTCTTCGCAGCGCATGCCACGCGCGGCGAGCGAATCGACAAGACCAAGGCCAAGATCCGCGGTGACTTGGAGGGCTGCCTCCAGGAGCACCGTGACGTGAGGGTGTGGCGCTTCCTCACCAATGACACCGTGCCTGGCGAGGTCGACCAGTTAATCGACAACGAGCTGCGTCCCTTGCACCCGAGCGTCACCATCGAAGTGTGGGGGATCAAGACGCTTGCCGATGTGATCAGCAAGCTCAAGCAGGAGCAGATCGACAGGATCACCGACGTCATCACGGTTGACGAGCCAGAGTTTGAAGTCGTGGTGCTCGACCACATGAAGACGGGGCGAGACCTCTGGCCGATCCTGTCCGGCTGCATGGGCTGGCTGCCGCATGAGGAACCAGACGACTGCACCGACGACGAGCAAGACCTCATTGACAGCGCCGTTCAAGCCTTTCAGGACTGGAGCGACATCTCAGGAGACATCGAGTCCTCTCGCTCCTCGGTACGGGATGCGCAGAGAAGCATCACCGCCATCCTGGAGGACCTTTCGGAGAAGAAGCTCGCCGTTTACGCCGCAACGACAGACGACTACCCGCTTACCGGAGGCCCATCGCCATCGTTGGGTACTGTCGCCATCTTCAGGATCACTCGGGTGGTTGAAGGGCAGGACACACCGACCAGCAGCCGACCGGTGCGCGCCCCCTAGCGCTCAGGAACAGCACGCCAACCCGGTTGCGGTCTGGCCGCCAGGTCATCATCGTTCAATGCGTTAGGGCGCGGCCCTGGCGCGTCGTTACCAGGGAGCCCCGGCTCGCCGGCTTGGCGCTGTCGCTCTCGACCCACGCCAGCCCCGGCTTGGGATCACCAGGAACCAGCACGCGGCGCTTGCGCCTTGGAGCCCGCCACCATCGGTGTACCGCGGGGAGGCCGAAGAGCCAGCCGACTCAACCCGAGGCCGGCGGCAGCCCTTGATCCCTCCAATCAAAAACACCCCGTGCCACGGTTGGCTGCGGGGTGTCTGTGCGTCTGAGTGCCACTGGTGGTCGTCCGTGAGATGGCGCTACGCGTCAGCCTCCCGGATGTGCATGGTCTCGGTTCGCATACCGAAGTTCTGGACCAGCAGGAACAAGCGGACGGCACCGTCTTCCATGACGGGGCGGCTCTCCAGCCATACGACGCTGCCGGGTTCCTCCGGCTTGCACTCGATGATCAGGCGCGGGACAAGCTTGGCGCTCTCGTACTCGCCTAAGTCGATGCGCTGCATGTCGAGCCGTGGCGGAACGTCGACGGACAGCGAAAGGCTGTTGCCTTCTTCGTTTTGGTGTGTCTTTAACGCCTGCGTGGGCATGGTTCTAGGTTCCTCATGGTTGTTAGTCGGTATTTCCCCCAACTGCCCATGGGCTACAGACTACCTAGGCGAAAGAAAGTAACCACAATTTAGCGTCACTCCCCAATCTGCGGGGGGGGGGGGGGGGGTAACTCCTCGGTGCTTCTTTTAACCCCGCACTCTACGTTACGTGACGAAAGACAGGTAACGAATTCCCTTACGGGGGATTATCGCACACGAGCTGAATCCATGAAAGAAATTACACACCTCGTGGGTAGGTGCGTGGTAGAAGCGCCCGACCCAATCGGTAGCCGGCCAGAGGCTTAAACTCCTCCACACATTCTCAGTTAACGCGCCGTCAGCCCTGGCGCGAAAGGGCCGAGAGACCAGGGCCAGAAAGCCGACCTCACCGCATAATTCGACCTGATCCATCTGGCAACTATCGCAAGGCCCGCCCATTTCAAGCGGCGCATTTTCAGTTACCTCTTCTGTACTTCTACAAACTCGGCATAAGTGCTCAGCAGGCGATGCCACTGCCAAAGATCGTGCGTATCACTGTCGAGGCCAGCGAGATGCGATGCCATCTCGTCAAGTATGGGATCGTCTTCGGCGTACGGGTGCGTTAAAAGAACGTGCAGAAGCGCACGGCACAGCTCGTCGGCTACGCCTTGCTGTACCTGCTCATCAGTCAGGAGAGGAAAGCGGGGATACAAACGTACGACCCAAGCCGTCATTTCGGCCGGGGTCGCATTTGGCGCTATTGGTTGAAGTGTGTCACTCATACACTCTCAGTGTATTCCTAACGCGTTATTATTTCCACCATTCCGGCTCGGGGTCGCCAGAGAGACGGCTGTAGAGGACAGTACCATCTACATCGCGCGCATAGAGGAGCTTGCCCGTAGCGGTATCGGTAGCGATGTGAATTTTCTTTTTGTCGTCCTTCTCGCCGACAACCCCTTCGAAGTAGTTCGATTGGACTTCTCCCAGCCTGTTCTCGCTAAGCGTCACTTTCCACCAGCGGGGCGGCTGCATTTGCGTGAGGGCCAAGCGACCTACCTGACGTGCTCGTCGCTCTCGTTCTTCTCTCTCTGCTTTAGCCGCCAAAATCGCTGCTCGGTTGTGGCGGTACGAGGTTGAAGCGCCGTGTTTCATCGACCCGGCAGCTTGATCTCTCAGCGCATTCTTGACGTCGTTCCAGATCTTGCCCATCGTCCCCGCCCCTAGATCTTCGCGTATGCCGCGTAGCTGACAGTTAGTCAGCATAGTGGCATAGGGAGCAAATGGATACGACTGTGACAGACCTGTCTGTGTCGTCTCAGTCTTGCAGCTTGATCCTTCTCGATGTGTTCTGCCGTCCAACGTGGATGTATGTCCGTTCCACGGAGAAGCGAGAGCCAAAGTAAGGGCGGCCTTCAAGAACGGTGCCGGCACTTCGGTTGGACGAGAGGGGCCGAACTCTTAGCAACGCGGCACCAACGAGCGCCCGTCTGCCCCGTAGATGGCCACGACCTCAACCGCAGCCGGCCCCGGCCGTGAGTCGGCGGCAACCAGCCCGCACGTCCTGGCGGTTGGATGTTCGTGCCCATGCGCGTACCGCGGGGGTGGCGAAGAAGCAGCCCACCTACCCCGAGGCCGGCGGCGGCCGTGGGTGCCGCCCATCAAGAACACCCCGCCAGTGGCGGGGTGTTGTGGTTCCAGGGGAGGAGCAGCGCCAGGAGGTCGCCGCGTCACTGCCCGGCGACAGCGGCGAGGGACACGCACAGTCCAAGCACGACAGCGCTCGCCACGAGAGCATCCTCGCCAACCGACCGGGGCAGTGTCGGCCGCCCGTGATGGCGACGCACTACCGTCACGCGTCCGTGAGGCGTACGCGACATCCGCCTACATCTCACGGGGTGGGCTCCAAGTGGTCAAGGACGATAGCCCAGGTGGCCTCGCGGCTTCTCCAATCCGTTAACCAGAACTCACCGCAGTTATCACAGTAATAGCCCTTTATGTCGTCGGCATCCGCCATGCCCTCGTCGCAGTAGTCGCCTGTGTTCATCGAGCCGTCGGCGTTCACTCCCCAATAGCTAGAAACGTTTATGGCCATCTGTAAGTCCTCGCGCGTGCATGGCCGTTTCTCTGCGACAATCATGCTGTTGCCCTCGGTGCACGCCTCGGTAAAAGCTGTTCCAGTGACCCAATCGTTCTAATGAACATCCACGCGTTGTAATCCGTCATCGGGTCGGACTCGTCGTTCTCCGGCTTGAAGGCAATCACAGACACGTCGGCATCGCTAGCCAACGGCGACGGGGAGCCGTAGTCCACGGCTTCAATGTCGTACTGGCCTATCTTGCCAACCAACCGCACTACATGACGGTTGTCCTCGCGCGGGCGTGTGTCTACCTGGCAGGCGCCACCAACACTCTCGATTTTGTTTGCTATGTTTTGGATTCTCATTTCGTCATTCTCCTGCGCCGCAGAAAACCAGTCCAAGAAGGCTGAGCTTCCGGCGCTACTTATATTGCTATTGATTCCTTGCGTTCCGTTACTTCTTCTTGAAAAACACCTCCTTGCCCGAAGCGACAGGAGGTGCTATAAATAGCAATGGTTTTGGCTACTAATTCTAGCCGAAACCCGTGGGAGTCCTGTCGCAAGCAGGGCTCTTACTTTATGTCTTTATTATGCGCCTTTCACCCCTGTTATTCAATACTTTTAACCCCCGTTATCGTCGTACTATTAACAACGTCTAAAGTCGCATCAATTCCGGTATCAGTTCCCCAATCAAATACACCCTCAGCATCGCCTGTTGCTCCTCTGGGAGCTGCTGGAAAATGCGACCGAGTTCGTTCTTCCGTACCTGCTGCCGCACCACAAAGACCACGTACGGGAAGTAGTCGGCCGTGCTCACCTCGACCGCCCGCCAGTACCCGGCGACCTTGTCCCGGATGCGCGCTGGCTGCTCGGTGCTCAGGTCGATCTCCAGGAAGTACGCGCTACTGCGTCCCTGCTGCGGGAAGTCCAGCGCCACGTACAGATCAGCGCGGACACTCGGCGGGACGCGTCGTTCCACCTCCCAGGCCGTGACCGCGAGGACGCCCGCCTTCTCGGCTCGCCGCAGTTCCACGTAGGTGTCAGCCATCATCAAGGCGTGGTTGTTCACGTTGGGCGAGAGGCGGCCTTCGACGTCCAGGAGGAGCCGCCCGGCGCGGCCGAGCTGGTAGACGAACGCCCCCGCCCCGCCCTTGTCACCAGGAGCCCGCCGACCAACCCGCGACAGATACCCGAGCCGCACCAACCGGCCGAGAACCTTGTCCGGTACGGAGTGCGACACGTCAGCGAACAGCAGCTCTACAAGGTGAGTCGACGCCACCTGAGAAAAGGTCTGGGTGAGCGTGAGCACGTCGTAATCGCGCTGGGTCAGTTCCAACGTCCGTCCTACGTCCGGATAGGCCACGGTGTTTTCGCTGGTCAGGATGGCTACAGGTACAGGGGTAGACCTACGGTCGGCCTACCCCTGGCCTCCGGGGTTCGCCTACGCGGGGTACTTCATCATGAAGGACTGCACCCCGTCGATGAACTGCCGTACCTCGTCCTTGTCGTAGTCGGCGTAGTTCCCGTGCGCGGCCTTGTTGCGCAGGCCCATCCAGTAGGTGACCTTCTTCTGTTGCAGCCCGTCGTACGCGCCGGCCTTCGTGAGGTCGGCGTTCATGGTGTCGGCCTTCTTCGGCCTGCCCGCCACTGCGGTGGTCACGCCGTTCTTTACGCACAGCGCGCGCACGTGGACTTCGAGGGACGTCCCGGTGATGACCGCTGCCGCGTCCTTGTAGCCCTTAGCGAGCAGTCCCTCCGCCATCTCCAAGTAGTCGCGGTAGGTATCGGCGTGCACCAGCTCGACGACCGATTCAACCCACCCGACAGCCAGGTCATCCCGCAGTCCTAGGGCGACGGTGCGCACTTCTCTGAGCCGAAAGGGCTGTGCCTTGCTTCGTGCACTGGCAAGCTGTTTCATGTATATAGAGTTCGGTCGCGTGGCTCGCTCGATCGCGGCTTCAAGCCGGTTGCTGAGAACGATAGGGTCGTCTCCTGCGCCAGCCAGAAGAGACCAATCTCTATTCTGTGCGTAGTTTTCAGACGCTTTGATCAGGAAGTTGAGCTGATCGACTACTTTATCAACGTTAGCCATCTCGGTCCTTTCGTCTTCGTGCTACGCCGGATATTTGATCATGAAGGCACGCACGCCCTCGATGAACAAGCCAACCTGATGTTTGTCGTAGTCGGTGTAGTTGCCGTGGGCCGCCTTGTTGCGCAGATCCATCCAGGCCGTGATCTGCTTCTGCTGTAAACCGTCGTAGACACCAGCCTTCTTGAGGTCGGCGTTCATGGCATCCGCCTTCTTCGGTGCACCGTTGGACAGTTCGGTGTCGACGCCATGCTTGGCGCAAAGGGCGCGCACGTGAACTTCGAGAGACGTACCAGTAATGATGGCGGCGGGATCTTTGTAGCCTGCGCTTATGAGCGTGTCGGCCATCTCCAAGTAATCGCCATGCATGTCAGCGTGAACAATCTCAACAACCGAGTCTATCCAGCCGTCTTTGAGGTCGTCCCGGAGTGCCACCGCTATATCGTAGATACCGTCAAGAAGGCCGCGACCATAGATATTCGAGACGCGCTTCTTGTAGACCGAACCCGGTGGAGCAATCCGATCAATGGCCGATTCGAGTCGGCCGCACACTACTTTCCCACGTCGCAACCAGACTAGTTCTTCACGCCAGTTGTTATGTTGGGTCACCTCCTCGGCTCGAAGAATCAGCTCATCCAACTGAGCCACCATCTTCTCGATGTCCGTCAACGACCTACCTCCGTCTGCGAGTTGCCAAGATCCGAACAGATCAACCTACAACAGGACGGACCAGGCGAGCCACTTGGTTTCGGGATCTTCTATTCGAGCGCTTCCATTTGGGTCCGCCAGGCTTCGGCGACACGCGCCGACGTGTCGAGCTGGTGCTTCATCGAGGCGGACCACTGGCGGGTTCCGCTCTCGATCATCCCTTCAAGCAGCGGGTCGTCATGGTGACGCCGACCAAGCCGTTCCGCGACGGCTTCAACGTCGTGGAGGACGTCCCCGAGGTACTCAATACTCCGCTGGAGGTACGCCAGTTCCGACAAGAGGTTCTGCGCGCTACGCATCGCTTGAGCCCATCGGGCCACCGAAGCGCGGTCGCCTCGTAGAAGCTGCCGGGGCCGGCCGACCGCCACGACGCCGCTTGATCTCCTCGTCCACCTCGACCGCGGGGCGGGCGTAGGTAGCGCGCGACAACCGCCGTGCCTCACTGGCCTGGCCGGTCGGATCAACCGGCGGCAGCGTCACCCCTGTAACCGGCGTACTGACGCCCTCGCTGGTGGAAAGGCGCACCAGGACTTCGTACTGCCTCAAGTTGACGAAGTCCTCCTCTTTCACGCTGCGGCCAAACTGCCGGATGAACGAGCGGGCTTCGTCGGCGCTGGTCTGGAACACCACCGTCGAACGCGCATTGTTCTGGGTGGCGTCCTGGAGTTCACGCGTGAGCTGCCCGAGGAACTGATGCGCCACCGTCATGGCGAGGCCGCGTGAACGTGCTTGGGCGAACATGTCGGCCGGTGCGAACGGCAGGTTGACGAAGTCCTGAAACTCGTCCAGGTACAGCATGGTTGGTCGGGCCGGATCAGTCGCCCCGGCCTGTACCGCGCTCCACACGGAATTCAGCAGCAGGCTGCCGAGGAGTCGAGCCGTGTCCTTGCCCTCGGTGGCGCGGGAAAGATTGACGAGCAGTATCTTGCCGCTCCGCAGGATGTCGGCCAGATCCACCGTGCTGTGTGACTGCCCGATGATGTTCCGGATCGAGCGCCGGTTGTTGAGCTGCCAAATGCGGTCCATCACGGGCTGGAAGTGCATGGCCCGGCTGCGGTCGTCAATCCCAGCCCACCACATCGCCAGTTCCTCGATGTGCTCGACGCCGCGAATCAAGCGGCGCGAGAATTCCACCTGATCCGCTCGTGGCACGGCCAGTGCGCCGAGATCAGCGAACGTCATTGGAGCCGAGGTTCCGGCGCTCATCATGAGGGTGAGGATCAGGTGGTAGAACCCCTGCCGGACGCGGACGCCTCGGGCATCCTGCGGATACAGATGGTCGAAGAGTCTTTGGATGTCGGCGGCCACCACAAAGGGCGAGCCCTGCAAGATGTTGAAGCCCACCGGGTGATCGGCGTCGCCCACGTCGAGGACGACGACATCGTGGAGCCGACGTTCAGGAACTCGGTCGAGCGCCGCCTTGAAGAGGTCGCCCTTGCTCTCGATGAGCACCACTCCGCGACCGGCGTTCATGTCCTGATATATGAGATTTGTAAGCAGTGTCGTCTTTCCCGTACCTGTCGGCCCGACGACTTGCGCGTGCCAGGTCGACTCTTGCGGGGACAGCGCCAACAACCGCGTGCTACCGGGAAAGTTGGAACGTGCGACAACCCGGCCCGTCCGTGAGATGGCGCCAGTCGGGGCGAGCTGGCGTGTCCGGCCGCGTGGCAGCCCCGCGATATGCGGTGCCCCGATGGGCCACGCCAACAAGCCGACCAGTTCCGGCACCGCGAACCGTCCCGGAAACAAGGTGGGAACGGCGGCCTGGTGAACGCGCCCGATTACCCGCTTCGCCGGGGTGAGCCGCCGCGTGAACCGGTTCCGCCCACTCCCCGCCCCCGTGAGACTGGAGCGCATCTGTGCAAGGAGCTGGTTGGCGCGTGCTTCGCTTCCGGCTTTCACGGCCAGGCGCAGTACACCGAGAAAGTTGGGTTCGCTGAGCTTCGCCCGCTCGTCCGTGATCCGGTCGCGGTCAACCCTCGGCGTCAGCCGTCGTCCCGGTAGTTGGAACTCGCCTGCCTGCTGGGGTGGTCGTTCTCGCACGGCCGGTGACAGCACCCATTGCAGGATGACGGCTTCACCACTCCCGAGCGCCTGCATGTTGGTCAGCAGACTGGCGGCGAGAGCGTCGGCGTTCTGGATGCCGAGCCCGCGCCGCGGATCGGACGATCCAAGCTCCACCGCGGTCGTCCACTGGTGGACGGGTTCATCCGTCGGGGCCGGCTGCACGGTAGAACCGGGAATGAGCGAGCGCAGCTGTCCGGTCACGTAATCGGCCAGCCCTTCCGGGACGCGGAGCCGGTGAACGATGCCCGCTTCACTCGCCTCGACCTCGGCGACGATGGCCGCCACACCAAGCAGTCGCCTCGGCCCGCTGGTAAGCGTGCCACCCAGCGCGTGCAGCCACGCGGTCACGTGCTTGTCGTTCAAGTCGGCCGGGAACGTCAAGAGGAACGGTTTCAAGCGCTTCATCTCTTTCACCACCGCGTCATGCGGTAGTAGATGAAGCCCATGACGAGCACGACGGCCAGCGCGCTGACGATGTACGGCACCAACGGCGCGATGGCGATCCACAGCGCGTTGATCGTGAGGGCGGCGAGCAGAAGCAACAACAGGAAGTTGCGGGCCTTCTTCACAGCAAGACCTTTCTCAAAGAAGACGCTGACCCTCGGTCGGGGCCGGCGGTGGGATGAGGGGCGACGATCAACCACACAGCCCCCGCTCGTCTGGTCGCACGGTGTTGGTGTGGCGTTGGCCAACGAGTGGCTGCCTTCACCTACGAGCGACGAGTCGAGCGGGGGCCGGTGTTCGTATAGGGGCCGTGAGTTACCGACGACGCCGGGCGCGTTCTTCCTTGTCGAGGTCATCAAGCACCTCGCGGAAGAGGTCGGCGTCGCTGGTGCGACCGCGCACGATGGTTTCTATCTCGCGCTTGCGCTGCGCCTGCTTGGTTCGTTCGCTTGACGAATCAAGTCGAGAAAGCACCCAAATCGCCAGAATGATCAGGATGACGGCGGTTACACCGCCCCCGGCCCCCTGGCTGCCATCACTGACCGCTTGGTACATGGAGAACAGCTCTCCTTACTTGTTTCGGTGATCGCGGGCGATGTCGCGCATCTGCCGCATCGTGTCGTGCTTGCGGTCGCGCATGGTGATGTACGTGTCCATCGCCTCGCGCTGAATGGACTGCTGTCGCTCCTTGGCTTCCTCCCGGCGGACCCACGCTTTGTCCCAGAGGACAAAAACTCCGCCGAGGAGGCAGCCACCAAGAAGGCTGAAGATGAGATCCATACTCACGCTGATCAGATCCCCAGCCCATTACCGAAGTTCCGAACGTCACGGCCGGACTGGCGCGCAAACTCCTGTACTACCTTGTGGAGTTCGACAGCGAGGTACGGATTACCGGCCGCCAATTGCTCGGCCAAGCCCACCACGTCGCTGATGTCGTACATGACGTTCTGGGTCAGACGCAGGCGCAGCGCCTCAGTGAACTCCTGCTTCTGCGCCTCGTACAGCAGGTTCGTCCGGTCACGCTCGGCGCGGGCCTGGAGCGCTCGCTGGTCCTTGGACGGACGCGCCAACCAGCCGCCGCGGCCGTCCTGTTGTCCACCTCCGCCAAGCGTCAGATCACTGCCCATAGTGTTGTCCTCCATCTCGCTGTTAGTGCTGGATCGGTTGATCCCCACATCAACAGTTGGCCGGCGAGAGGGGTCTGGTCACTGCAACGGGACTGCAACGACCCAGCTTGCAGCGCCGTTGCAGTAGATCCAGCGGGGCATACTGCGAGACAGAGACAACGGCCGTGAAGGAGTGGAACGTGGGCTTCTACGAGCTGGCGGTGACTGCCGTTGGTGATCTACGTAAGCGGCAGGGATTGACGCCTGACGCACTTGCCAAGCAGCCGATGTTGTTGGAACTCCTCGGTACGGAGGATGAGTACGAAGGTGTCGAGCGGCTGACCAATCTCGCCAACCATCTTGGCGACGACCAGGACGCCAAGATCCTCCGAGCGTCGCTCGCCGTCGGTGTGGATCGCTTAAAGAACACGACGGCTAGACGCAACGCGGCAAGACTGGACGGGACATTTTATGGCAGCGAGCGCAGCATCTTCGACGCCGAAAAGCGTGCCATTGAACGCCTCGTAAAACTACTACTCAAAGAAGCTGGCCAGACTGAGGCCATCAACCAAACACCTGCCGCAGTAGAGGAGGGGGAAGCCTCAGAAGACGAGGAATCTTCGACGCCACCTGCTAAGCCCCAGCCAAGCAGGCGGCACTGGCTTACTCCGATTGCCGTCGTAGTTGTTAGTGTTTCCATTCTCTTGATCCAAATATGGCCATCGGGCTCAAGCAAGAATGGTGATCAGAAACGACCCCCCATCGCATCGCCCGTTACGATCCCCGTATCGGAACTCGATCACACTTCGACGGGGTGGGGGCCTGAGCGCAAGATGTACTCCGTCAATAAACCGGCGCCATACGCGGCATTTAATTCACTCGCTGACGCCTACAGCTTTGGCGATGAACGCGAGTTTCTTTTGTGTCACGACAAAGATGAGAAGGAGGTTAAAGAGCGGCGCTGGGATAATCGCATCGCGGCCGAAGACGGACACTATTACGACTGCTCTGCCTGGTTCTCGAATGCGGTAGCGCCGAACTTGGACAAAGGCAATTCTGCGGCGCAACTTCACGACGCGCGTGCGGAGATTCTAGTTCCTCCAAAAATGCCCCTCTACAACCCCGGCTTGGTTGCGCAGTTCACCGCCGAAAATGCGCCAACGGTATGGGCTACGTGCATCTTCCTGGCAGAGAAGCCGCTAAACATTTACTACATACCGGAATCGAGTTTCCTTACGACTTGGGGCACGAGGAAAAAATATGGCGGCAAAGGGTTGCAAATGTCCGACGGGTTGAATAGTGAGCCCTCGGGTGGAATCGCTGAGACCGGCGGTGCGCTGATTGGCGACAACAAGCAAGACGGTATTGTGAGGCAAGCTAGCGGATGGGTGCAGTTCACAATTCTTGTTGAGTTCGCTGACAAGGTTGGTTAGGGCGCGATTCGCTATGCCCCTCAATATCTAGGGTGTCGTGAGTTGAAATCGCTTATCCTTGCATTAATTGGCGAATCCTTCATAATTAATGGCGACGAAATAGATTCTATCCTTCGTCAAGATGTCGTCATTCATGAAGGGAACACTCGTGAGCAACGAATTTGACCTTTTCGGTCAGTCGCCCGCCAACGCCACCCATTTCATGCAGTTGGTGCAGAGCGGCGCGCCGACCGCGACGATCGTGGACCTGGCACTGCCCGGCCGTGACGTTGCCACCAGCACTACCGACCCGCGCGAGACCGTCGAGCGATACCGCTCGGAGGGTCACGCCGAACTCGCCGACACACTCGGCACGTTCCTCAGCGAGGCGGGATTGACCACCAACAACGGCTGACGCCTAAACGCGTCAGTCATCACCACCCCGCTCCGCAACGTCGAACACCCCGCTGTCCGTTGTGGACGCGGGGTGTTCTTCGTTTCGTTTCTCCAAGCTATCTCGGTTTGTGCTTGGATTTGTTCGCACTGATTTCGTCCAACACCTCACGGAACAGGTCGGTGTCTTCCGGTCGACTCTTGACTATCTCCGCTATCTCATCTTTTCGCTTGGCTCGTCGTGCTGCTGCTTCCCGCTTGTCGTATCGGGAAAGCAGCCAGAGCATGAGCACTATCAGGAGGATGGTGGACACGCTCACAGGTTGTGCAGCCCTTCCAAGATGCGCTGCATCAGCGCGGTGTCGACTGTTTGTTTCGCGGCACCTTCCGGGACGCGCACATGCGCGGGCACCCGGTGCGGGAGTGGCGGCACATCAACCGTCAGCGTGGGCGGCGTAGACAGTTCCAACTCAGCCCACACGACCTTGCCCCCGGCCGGCGGTCGGGAGGTTCCCCACCTTTTCGTCAGGGCTTCGACGAGCAGAAGACCGCGCCCATCTTCGGCGTCCGCGGTGGGGTGCTTGGTGCCAGGCACTTCCCCGCTCCTGTCCCACACCTCGACGTACAGATACATGTCCACGACGCGGAGCTGCACGCCGAGGATGTGTTCCGCCTTGACGTCCGTCCACGTGGGTGTGGTCGTCTTCGGCCCAGTTGCCGTAACGGCATTGGTGACCAGCTCGGAGACGACGAGCAGCGTGTCGTCCATAACGTGCGTCGCATCCCACCACCGGAGCGTGTGTGTCGCGAAGGCTCGCGCACAGCTCGCGGCCGAGGGGACAGCGGCGAGCGTCAGGCGATCCCACGCGCGGAGCAGCGTCATGGTGCTACTTCCGACCGGCTGCGTGCTGGTGGCGAGGGAGTTCATCCAGCGCATGCACGGTGGTCGAGAAGCCGAACTCCAACCGGTCGAGGAGCGCCCGTTGAAGCGGGCCGTTCTTGCTCAGATGTTCCAAGGACGGGATGAACACGTCGCGCGCACCAGTCGAGCGGATCGACTCGACCAGCTCGTTGAAGGCGTTGATCGAACCGCTCGCGAACTCGTGATAGATGGCGGTGAGTTGGAGGCCCTGCGCGGCGGCGGAACGCTTCATGTCCTGTTCCAGCGCCACAGCCTTACGGTCGTCGGCGTCAGACAGGACGCGCAGGTAGCCGTAAGCCAGTGGACGAGCGGGGTTCGTTTTGATGGCGTGAACGTCAAACTCACGGCTACCCGCCACCCCTTGAAGGTGGCCCAGCGTGGGAACCACAACAACGTGACGCGTCTCTGTCCGCGCAAGTTCCTCGACCATGGCAGCGAACCCCGAGCGTGAGCCGCTTCCGACATCCCGATAGACGGTCGCCAAGCTGAAACCCTCGCGTTCGGCGTAGCTCTTGAGTGCGCACTCCTGGCGCGACGTCTCGTCGTCCGGTTGCCCCGACTCGATATGCATGTAGCCAAAAATCAGCGGATTCATCACGCTTCGCTCTCCCTCGCCATGCCTGCGATCACATGGCGTGTTCGCGGCGGTCCTATGGGTTACTGAGTGAAGCACTGGATGAGTCGAATATGCAACACTCCAGATTGGAAATCTGGGAGTCACGTTCTCGAACGCATATCTCCCATTCCACATTGGACAGATTCGGGATTCCATTTCGGATGTAAGATTGGTTCCAGATCGGAGGTACACCAAGTGGTGGAAGTGGCAAGCGGCTCGACCGTGCCTCGCCGTCAACTGGGGCGACACCTACGTGAGCTGCGCAATCGGGCGCGGCTGACCGTGCGGGCGGCATCAACAGCCCTGGAGTGGTCGGATCAAAAGATCTGGCGCATCGAGACGGGCCAAACGTCCATGCGCAGCCTGGACGTTGAGACCATGTGTCGTGTGTACGGCGCGGATGCCGAGTTGACCAAGGGCCTGATGGGTCTGGCCAAGGAGACGAAGAACCGGGGTTGGTGGCACTCCTACGGTGACGTGATCCCGGAAGGCTTCGACCTGTTCATCGGGCTGGAGGGTGCAGCGGCCAGCCTGCGGCAGTACATCAAGGATCTGGTACCTGGCTTGGTGCAGACAGACGACTACGCCCGTGCATTGATTCAGGCGGACAACCCCGACGTTGATCCCGACGAGATCGAACGGCGAGTGCATGTCCGACTGGCACGTCAAGAGCTGCTGACCAGGGTGACTGCCCCACCTACCCTGGAGCTAGCGCTTGGTGAAGCGGTGCTCCGTCAACCGGTCGGCGGCGGTGAAGTAATGGCTCGCCAGTTGCACCGCTTGGCCGAGACGATGGAGCAGCCGAACGTGTCACTGCGGGTTGTGCCGTTCGCGGCGGGCTTGCATCACGGACTCATGTCCGGCCCGTTCACCATCCTCGACTTTCCTGTCAACGGTGACGGCCAGCCGATGGAGCCGACCACCGTCTACATGGAGGGCTTCACCGGTGATCTGTACCTCGACAAGCCGCAAGAGATCGAGCGGTACGACCAGGCGTTCAAGTCGATCTGGGACACGGCCCTGGACGCCAAGGACACTCAGAACATGCTTCACCAAGCGGCAAAGGAGTTTGCGCGATGATGAGTTCAGACCTCACGGGCGCGGTGTGGCGTAAGTCCAGCCGCTCCCAGAACAACGGCCAGTGCGTGGAGGTCGCGTTCCTCAACGATGGCCGCGTCGCCATGCGAGACAGCAAGGACAAGGGAAACGGCCCCGCTCTCGTCTTCACCCCTGGCGAGTGGGCGGCCTTCGAGAGCGGCATGGTGGACGGCGAGTTCAACCGGCCGTAATCATGCGGCCGGCGGTTCGCCCATCAAGAGCGCTCGACCTGATGCCAAGGTCGGGCGCTTTTTGGTGTCGATCTTGCAACGTAGAAACACCGAACCATGCCCTGGCGGCCTGCCCCCGTTGCGTGGCTGGCCGCCCGACAGGGGCTCTGAGCTGCTGAGACACCCCTCTGAGAAGATCGATTGGGGTCGTCCGCCCCTGACGGCAGGCCGCGAAGTGGATCATGGGCGATGGGTAGTTGTAACCGCATTGAGACCACTCGGGTTGGGCAGTGCCCAGATCCGGGTCGGGCCGATCGTCCTCGACTGCGGGCCGATCGCCGCCTTCCGGTCGTCGAAGGCCGTGCGGTACGCGGTGATGCCCACGACCGCCAGCCAGCGGGGCCGTAGCCGCTCCACCCGCGCCACCAGGAGCCGGCCGCCCTCGCGGAACTCCTCGGCGCTCAGCTCGTCGGCCCGCGCCGTCGCCCGTGCCACGACGTTGGTGATGCCGAGGCCGTAGTCGAGCAACTCGTCCTGCTCCGACGGCGCCAACTGCCGCGGGGTGAAGCCCGAGAGCCGCAGTACCGGCCAGAAGCGGTTGCCCGGCCGGGCGAAGTGGTGGCCCGTCGCCGCCGACATCAGGCCGGGGTTGATCCCGCAGAACAGCACGCCCAGACCCGCCGCGGCCACGTCGGGAATGACGCGGTCGCGGGCGGCGGCCAACTCCTCCGGCTTCACCTCGCCGACCTCAGAGGATCGACCCGGGCGTGTATCCGGCAGCCTCCGGGTGCCGCTTCACGATCTCCTCGATCCGGGAGACCACCGCCGCGACCTGATCGCCCGCCGCACCGGTGAACGACAGCTTGTCGGCCATCAGCGCGTCCAACTGCCCCCGGTCCAGCGGCATCCGCTCGTCGCCCGCGAGCTTGTCCAGCAACTCGTTGCGCTCCGCGCCCCGTTCACGCATCGCGAGCGCCGAGGCGACGGCGTGCTCCTTGATGACCTCGTGCGCGGCCTCCCGGCCGACCCCCGCGCGTACGGCGGCCATCAGGACCTTCGTCGTCGCCAGGAACGGCAGGTAGCGGTCCAGCTCGCGGGCGACGACCGCCGGGAACGCGCCGAACTCGTCGAGCACCGTCAGGAACGTCTCCAGCAGCCCGTCGAACGCGAAGAACGCGTCCGGCAGCGCCACCCGGCGCACCACGGAGCACGACACGTCGCCCTCGTTCCACTGGTCGCCCGCCAGCTCGCCCGTCATCGACGCGTAGCCGCGCAGGATCACCATCAGTCCGTTGACGCGCTCGCAGGAGCGGGTGTTCATCTTGTGCGGCATCGCGGACGAGCCGACCTGGCCGGGCTTGAAGCCCTCGGTGACCAGTTCGTGCCCGGCCATCAGCCGGATCGTCTTCGCCACCGACGAGGGTCCGGCGGCCAGTTGCACCAGCGCGGTCACCACGTCGTAGTCCAGCGAACGCGGATACACCTGGCCGACCGAGACGAAGGCGTGGCCGAAGCCCAGATGCCCCGCGATCCGGCCCTCCAGGTCCGCGAGCTTCGCCGTGTCGCCGCCGAGCAGGTCGAGCATGTCCTGCGCCGTGCCGACCGGGCCCTTGATGCCGCGCAGCGGATAGCGGGCGAGCAGGTCCTCCAGACGGCCGTACGCGACCAGCAGCTCGTCCGCGGCCGTCGCGAAGCGCTTGCCGAGGGTGGTCGCCTGCGCGGCGACGTTGTGCGAGCGGCCCGCCATGACCAGCTCCGCGTACTCCCCGGAGAGCTTCCCCAGGCGCGCCAGCACCGCCACCGTACGGTCGCGCATCAGCTCCAGCGAGAGCCGGACCTGCAACTGCTCGACGTTCTCCGTCAGATCCCGCGACGTCATGCCCTTGTGGACCTGCTCATGACCGGCGAGCGCGTTGAACTCCTCGATCCGCGCCTTCACGTCGTGGCGGGTGACCTTCTCGCGCTCGGCGATCGACGCCAGGTCGACCTGGTCGAGCACCCGCTCGTAGTCGGCGAGCGCGGACTCGGGCACCTCGATGCCGAGATCCCGCTGGGCCCGCAGCACGGCGAGCCACAGCTGCCGCTCCAGCCTCACCTTCTGCTCGGGGGACCAGAGCACGGCCAGCTCCGCCGAGGCATAGCGGCCGGCGAGGACATTGGGGATACGGGGCTTCACAGACGCAGCAGTCACATGGCCGGATTCTACTTGGCGGTTCCCGCAGGTCCGCGCCGCGTCCTTCTTCGTACGTTGCTACGAGGCACGTGCGCGCACGCGGCCCTACTTCTGCTCGTGCCGCACGCCCGCGTCACCCGGCAGCGGCTCGTACGGCAGCAGCTCCGGTCGCTTCGGCGCCCTGCCGTCCCCCGACGAGCGGCCCGTCAGCCGCCGGCCGATCCACGGGCCCAGATACTGGCGCGCGAACCGTGCGTCCCCCGTGCGGCGCATCAGCCAGCCCACGGGCAGATCGGGTGCCAGCTCCGCGCGCCAGTCGTCCGCCGGTTCCCCGCCCAGCGCCTGCCACACCGCCTCGGCGACCCGGCGGTGGCCGTCGGCTGTCAGATGCAGCCGGTCCACGTCCCACATGCGCTGCTCGCCGAGGACACTCGCCCCGTACAGATCGACCACCAGCGCGCCGTGCCGCGCGCCCAGCTCGTCGATGAAGTCGAACAGCTTCTCCCAGCGGGGCCGGAACCGTTCCATCACCGGACCCCGGCGGGCGGGGCTGCGCATCAGCACCAGCTGCCCGCAGGTGGGCGCCAGGCGCTCCACCGCCTCCTCCAGTTGCCCGAGGACCAGCCCCGCGTCGTACGTGGGCCGCAGGGTGTCGTTCAGCCCGCCGACCAGTGTCACGACGTCCGCCCGCATCGCGGCGGCGGCGTCCACCTGCTCGTCGAGGATCTGGCCGATGAGCTTGCCGCGTACGGCGAGATTCGCGTACCGGAAACCGGGCGTACGGTCGGCGAGACGGGCGGCGAGCAGATCGGCCCACCCCCGGTACGACCCGTCCGGCTGGAGGTCGGACATCCCCTCGGTGAACGAGTCCCCGAGCGCGACCAGACTGGTGTATGTGGCGTTCTTCTCCATGGCGTCAGCGATCGTATCGCGCGCCGGTGCCGCTCCCGGACCGGCCTCAGGCCCCCTGCGCATGCCTCCCGACCAGTTCCCGCAGGACGTCCTCCATCGTCACCAGACCTTCCAGCTTGCCGTCCTCGTCCAGCACGGCGGCCAGATGCGTACGGCTGCGGCGCATCGCCGTCAGGACGTCGTCCATCGGGGTGTCCGCCCGGACCTGGGCGATCGCCCGCATCCCGGCCACCTCGAACGCCTCGTCGCGCGGCATCGCGTCCAGCGCGTCCTTCACATGCAGATAGCCGAGGATCCGCCGGGACTCGTCCACCACCGGGAAACGGGAGAACCCGGACTCCGCCGCGAGCGCCTCCAGCTCCACGGGTGTGATCCCCACCCGCGCCGTCACGACCCGCTCCAGCGGCATGACCACGTCCCGCACCGGCCTGCGCCCCAGCTCCAGCGCGTCGTGCAGCCGCTCGGCGGAGCGGTCGTCGAGCAGCCCCGCGTCACCGGCGTCCGTGACCATCCGGGCCAGCTCGGCGTCCGTGAACGTCGCCGACACCTCGTCCTTGGTCTCCACGCGCAGCAGCTTCAGCAGCACATTGGCGAACGCGTTGACCGTGAAGATCACCGGTCGCAGCGCGCGGGCCAGGCCCACCAGCGCCGGGCCGAGGATCAGCGCCGTACGCACCGGTTCGGCCAGCGCGATGTTCTTGGGCACCATCTCGCCGAGCAGCATGTGCAGATACGTCGCCACGGCCAGCGCGATGACGAACGAGATCGGGTGTACGACCCCGTGGGGCACGCCCACCGCGTCGAAGACGGGCTCCAGCAGATGCGCGATGGCCGGTTCGGCGACGATGCCCAGCACCAGCGTGCACAGCGTGATGCCGAGCTGGGCGGCGGCGAGCATCGCCGACACGTGCTGCAGGCCCCACAGGACGCTGCGCGCGCGCCGGTCGCCCTCCTCGGCGGCGGGCTCGATCTGGCTGCGGCGCACCGAGATGAGGGCGAACTCCGCCCCGACGAAGAAGGCGTTCACGACCAGGGTCAGCAGCCCGACGAGCAGTTGGATCGCGATCATCGTCCCGTCCCCCTGCCGCCGTCGTTGCCGTTCTCGTCGCCGTCGGGTGTCGGGAGCGGCGCGTGCAGCAGTACGCGGGCGGCGCGCCGCCCCGACGCGTCGACCACGTCGACGCGCCAGCCGCCGAGTTCCACCCGGTCGCCCTCGACGGGAATCCGCCCGAGTTCCGTGGCGACGAGCCCGGCCAGCGTCTCGTACGGCCCTTCGGGCGCCCGCAGCCCGATGTCCCACAGCTGGTCGAAGCGCGTGGCGCCGTCGGCGGACCACAGGTCGCGGCCGTCGGCGTCCTCCCCGGCGCGGGCCAGGTCCGACGTCTCGTGCGGGTCGTGCTCGTCGCGCACCTCGCCGACGACCTCCTCCACGATGTCCTCCAGCGTCACCACACCGGCGGTGCCGCCGTACTCGTCGATCACGACGGCCATGGTGCGGTTGCCGGAGAGCCGGTCCAGCAGGCGGTCCACGGTCAGCGACTCCGGTACGAGCAGGGGTTCACGCATCACCTCGGACACCCTCGTACGGACGCGGCGCTCGTCAGGGACCGTGAGCACGTCCTTGATGTGGGCGACGCCCACGACGGTGTCGAGGTTCTCGCGGTAGACGGGGAAGCGGGAGAGACCGGTGGCGCGCGTGGCGTTGGCGACGTCCTCGGCCGTGGCCAGCACGTCGAGCGCGGTGACCTGCACGCGCGGTGTCATCACGTTCTCCGTCGTCAGCTCGGCGAGATTGAGGGTGCGCACGAACAGCTCGGCGGTGTCCGCCTCCAGCGCGCCCGCCTTGGCGGAGTGCCGGGCGAGGGCGACCAGCTCCTGCGGGCTGCGGGCGGAGGCCAGCTCCTCGGCGGGTTCCAGGCCCAGGCGCCGTACGAGACGGTTCGCCGTGTTGTTGAGATGGCTGATGAACGGCCGGAAGGCCCCGGTGAAGATTCGCTGCGGCGTGGCGACCACCTTGGCGACCGCGAGCGGCGAGGAGATGGCCCAGTTCTTGGGGACGAGTTCGCCGACGACCATCAGGACGACCGTCGACAGGGCCGTACCGATGACCAGGGCCAGCGACGACGCCACGGACGGTGAGAAGCCGATCGACTCGACGGGGCCGCGGATCAGCTTCGCCACGGACGGCTCGGCGAGCATGCCGACGACCAGATTGGTCACCGTGATGCCCAACTGGGCGCCCGAGAGCTGGAAGGTGAGGCTGCGTACGGCCTTCATGGCGCTCGCCGCACCACGCTCGCCGCCTTCGACCGCCCGTTCGAGGTCGCTGCGCTCGACCGTCGTCAGCGAGAATTCGGCGGCGACGAAGGCCCCGCAGGCCAGCGCGAGCAGCACCGCCAAGAGGAGCAGGAGCACTTCGGTCATCGGGTCACCTCCGTCCCATGGTCGGTCAGGGGGCGGCGGGCGGCGCGATATCCGCGGCTGTCGGTGGGCGCGTCGGTCGGCGCGTCGGCGGGGGCGTCGGTGGTGAGAATGCGGGGAGGCTCGCCCATGGGCGGACGCTCACACCTCTCGGTCGTCGGCGGACGGGGTCACGCCCGGGGTCCGAGCGCGGGCGAGCGGCCCATGCTAGTGCCGTGAACGGACGGGACGACGGGCACGGGCCGCCGTGGTGAGCGGGCGAACCAGTTCCGGGCGGTGGCCGCCGCCAGTCCCCACGTGCTGTCGCACGCCACCGCGATGACATGGAGGACCAGGCCCAGCCGCGGCGTCCGCGGCGTGACGCGCGGGAGCGTCACCGGTGAACGAGCCGTGCGGCGAACCGCGTTGGCGTATCGCCTTGATCCCCGGATGGACCAGGTACGCGGCGCCCACCGGCTTCAGCGTCGTGAAGACGACGGCCGAGCGCTCGACGACGGCCCCGACCCCGAGCGCCACGCCCACGACGAGCACACAGGCCCCCAGCGTGGTCCCCACGACCGTCGTCAGCGCGGCGCGCCGCCCCTGCCGTACGTACGGACGCGTGCGCACCTCCACCAGGTTTCCGCCGCGCGCCTCAGCTGCCGCGCAGTTCCTCGATCACCGGGCCGAACGCCTCCATGTACGGGTCGAGGACCGTGAGGTACGTGAAGCCGTACCGCTCGCGCTGGTCGCGAAGCTGGTCCGCGATCTGCCGCACCGTGCCGGCCGCCACCAGTGGCACCTTCAGCAACTCGTCCTCCGTCATCCCCGGCAGATACGCCATCAGAGGCCGCACCGCCGCCGCGCGGTCCGTCGTCACGGCCACGACCTGGAGCAGCACGTTCAGCTCGGCCGGGGTCGCACGCCCGGTGGCGAAACCCCGGTAGGCGGCGACGCGTTCGTCCAGTTCCTCGGGCGAGAGCGCGGCCAGACCGCCCTCGTGCTCCTTGGCGCCGGTGAAGGCGACGATGTCCGCGCGCTCGGCGGCCAGTCGCAGCACGCGGTCGCCGTTGCCGCCGATCAGCAGGGGCGGCCGGGGCCGCTGCTCGGGGCGGGGCTGGTGGTTCTCGTCGCCCAGCAGGTCGTCCAACACCTCGACCGTACGGACGAGATGGTCGACACGTTCGCGGGGCGGCGGGAACGCGAGCCCGGCCCGGTCGTGCTCCTCCTTGACGTAACCCGCACCCAGCCCGACCTCCAGCCGGCCCTCCGTGAGGGCGTCCGTCGTGGCGATCTCGCGGGCGAGCAGCGTCGGGTTCCAGAAGCCGCAGTTGAGTACGAACGTGCCCAGCCGGGGCCGCTCCGTGGCCTCGGCCGCCGCCGCCAGGGCGGGGAAGGGGGCGACCATGCCGAGATGGTCGGGCACCAGGATGACGTCGTACCCCAGCTCCTCGGCCCGCTCGCAGCGCTTGCTCCAGTCGGCGCCCGACGCGGGCGTCACCATGTTCACTCCGAAACGGAACGGCCTGGTCATGAGGTCTCCTCGTCCGCGTGTGACTCCGTGCGACCCGGGGTGTGACTGTGTGGCATCGAGCGGTAACAGGGACGTACTCCCGTGACGCTAATGGCGGAATGGGTCGTTCCGTCGGGAAATCGGCACACTTGCCGACGCTAGCGTCAACGCGCTAGCTTGTTGGGGTGGCGAAGACTCAGCTGAACGTACGCGTGGACGAGACCACCGCGGAGGCCGCCCGGCGGCAGGCGGGCCGGCGCGGGATGAGCGTGAACCGCTACATCGAGGAGCTCGTCAAGCAGGACGTGGGCGAGGTCGGGAAGACCTTCGTCGAGTCCGCCGCCGATTTCATGAAGCAGTACGAGTCCGTGTTCACGGAGGAGTTCGGCGCGGACGCCGCGACCACGACCACCGTCACCACCACCGACCACAGCACGGGGCGCGAGGGCACGCGCTGAAGCCCGCTCCCGATCCCGCTCCCGCTCCCGGTCCGGCTCCTGGTCCGGCCGAGCCCTCCGACTGCGTCGTGTGCGCTGGGACCGTCGCCCCCGACGGCCACTGCTGGGACTGCGGCGCAGCGCAGCCCGCCTACCGGTCCCACCTGGAGACCACCCTCGGTACCGTCGCCGCCGGCGTCAGCGACCGCGGCAGGCGGCGCGGCCTCAACGCGGACGCGATGGCCCTCACCGGAACCGGCGACTGGACGATCGGCGTCGTGTGCGACGGCGTGTCCATGTCGCCCCGCGCGGAGCGGGCCGCACAGGTCGCGACCGTCGTCGCCGCGGCCCGCCTTGAGGAGGTCCTGCGGGAAGGGGCACTGCCGGAGACCGCCCTGGAGGACGCCGCCGCCCGCGCGGGCCACGCCGTCAGCGCCCTGGCCGCCTCCGTGAGCGAGGCGCCGGCCTGTACGTACGTCGCCGGCGTCGCCGGGCCCGAGGGCGTCTGGTGCGCCTGGATCGGTGACAGCCGCGCGTACTGGCTGCCCGACGAGGGCACGTGCATCGCGCTGACCGAGGACGACTCCGGCCAACACGACGCCCTGACCGCGTGGTTGGGTGCCGACGCGGGCGAACCGGCCGCGCGGACACGGAGTTACCGGCCACCGGGGCCCGGCCGGCTGCTGCTCTGCACGGACGGACTCACGCGCTACCTGTCCGACCTCGACGCGCTGCGCGCCGTACTCGCTCGCAACCGCCACTCAACACCCTTCGGACACAACCTCCTTGAGGATGCGCGGACGCTGATCGGGTACGCCATGGACGCGGGCGGGCAGGACAACATCACCGCACTTCTCATCCACGCCGACCGGCCACGTCGGGGATACTGATCATCGGGACCCCCCCACGCCCCACTCCCCGAGCCGACCTCCTACCGAGACAGCTGCCCTCCATGGAAAACGCCGATTCCCCCGACCCGCAGTCACGCGCCGACCCGACGCTGCGGATCGATCTCTCCTGGCTGCTGATGGTCGCCGAGCACCAGATGCCCGGCGATCCCCAAGTCACCGACTGGGGCGCGCTGGTGGCCGCCGTCAGCCGGCACGAGGCGGAGATATTCGGCACCCCGGTCTACACCGACCCGTACAGCCGCGCGGCGGCCCTCCTCCAGAGCCTTCTCCATGTGCCCGCGCTGGAGCGGTCCAACGCGATGTACGCCTCGGCCGTCGCGTACGGCTATCTCGTCGCGAGCGGTCTGAAGGTCGTCACCTCGCCCGAACAGGTCAGGGACCTGGCGAAGCTGGTCAAGGACGGCAGGGCGGACGTACGCCTCATCGCCGAGGAACTGCGCGGCTGGAGTCTCTGACGGCGCCCGCCGTCACGGCCCGTCGGCACCCGACGGAAGCAGTCGGGCCGAACCCGTCAGACCAGGTCCGCCCTCGGCCGGTACGCCACGCCCAGCACACACGGCGAGGTCGGAGTCCGCGGCCCGGGATCCGGCACCCGCAGCGAGCGGTACGCGCCGAACTCGAAGCCCGCCTCGCGGATCGCGGCCAGGGTGTCCCGCGCCGTGTGGCAGCCGCCCATGAGCCTCGGCCACACCGTCCGGTCCAGCACCCGCTGCACCCTCGCCAGACCGCGCTCCGCCGCCAGCCCGTGCTCGAAGAAGCGCAACTCGCCGCCGGGGCGCAGGACACGGCGGATCTCGGCGAGCGCCTTCGGTACGTCTCGTACGGTGCACAGCACCAGGGAGGCGACAGCCGCGTCGAAACCCTGGTCCTCGACGGGCAGCGCCTCCGCCGTGCCGGGCAGTACGTCCACCGAGACCTTCGCGCGCATCGCCGCCTCCACCGCCAGTTGCCGCAGGCTCCGCTCCGGCTCCACGGCGACGACCTCGGAGACCGCCGCCGGGTAGTGCGCGAAGTTCAGCCCGTTGCCCGCGCCGATCTCCACGACCCGGCCCGACAGACCCGTCAGCAGCTCCGCGCGGTGGGCCGCGATGCCGGCGTGGGCATCGGCGGCGACGCTCGCCCGCGCGTAGTAGCGCGCGAAGACGGGGTGGTGGACGGAGTCCTTGGGGGCCTTGCGGTTGCGTAGGTGCATAGGGCGGATCTCCTCCGGCTTACAGGGCGTCACCATGATTCTTCCCTGTACGGCCGCGCTGAGCGGCCCACGGAACGGAACTCGTTACCGTTCGGCCGACGGGCCGGCCGACATGTCAGGTGACGCGGCGGGCCGCGCCGTACCCGCCGCGAACCGCGCCGCGTCCCAGCCCCCGCCCAGCGCCGGACCCAGCCAGTCGCCCGCACCCGCACGGAACCGCGCCGGGGCCAGCGCGCCCGCGCCCTCCGGTACGGCCCCGAGCAGCGGCGCACCCGCCACATCCGGCAGGTCGGCCAGATTGCAGCGCGCCGCCAGATCCGGCACGGCGGGCCAGCTGCCGATCACCACCCCCAGCGCCGCGAGCCCGCGCGTACGCAGCGCCTCGGCCGTCAGCGCTGTCGCGTTCAGCGTGCCGAGCCCGGCGGGCGCCACCACCAGTACCGGGGCGTCGAGCAGCCGCGCGGCATCCGCGAGCGTCCCGCCCTCGTGGTCGAAACGCACCAGCAGACCGCCCGCACCCTCGACCAGCACCAGGTCGTGCTCGGTCGCCAGTTTCGCGGCCGTCTCCGCGATCTCCTCGGGCCGTACCGGCGGCGCGCCGGCGCGCGCGGCCGCAGTCGCGGGCGCCAACGGCTCGGGAAAACGGGCCAGTTCGACCGTCGTGACGCCGCCCGCCAGACGGATCACCTCGTCCACGTCGCCCGACTCGCCGGGCGCGACACCGGTCTGCGCGGGCTTCAGCACCGCGACCGTACGGCCCCGGGCCAGTGCCACCGCGGCGACGGCCGCCGTGACGACCGTCTTGCCGATCTCCGTCCCCGTCCCGGAGACGATCAGTACCGCCATCTCAGGCCTCCCGCGCCGCCGCCGCCACCGCGCGGCAGATCCTGGCCAGGTCGTCGTCGTCCGTCACGTACGGCGGCATCGTGTAGACGAGGTCGCGGAACGGCCGCAGCCATACGCCTTCGCGCACCGCCGCCCGTGTCGCCGCCGCCATGTCGACCTCGTGGTCCAGCTGTACGACGCCGATCGCGCCGAGGACGCGCACGTCCTTCACCCCGGGCAGTGACGCCGTGTCGGCGAGGCCGTCACGCAGCCCCGCCCCGATCCGCTTGACCTCGCCCTGCCAGTCCTGGCCGAGCAGCAGGTCGATCGAGGCGCACGCCACGGCCGACGCCAGTGGATTGCCCATGAAGGTGGGGCCGTGGGCGAGGACGGGCACCTCGCCGCGCGAGATGCCCGTCGCCACCGCCGATGTGCACAGCGTCGCCGCCATGGTGAGATAACCGCCGGTCAGCGCCTTGCCCACACACATCACATCGGGGGAGACGCCCGCGTGCTCCGCCGCGAAGAGAGTGCCGGTGCGGCCGAAGCCCGTCGCGATCTCGTCGAGGATCAGCAGCACGCCGTACTCGTCACAGGCCTCGCGCAGCACCCGCACGTACGCGGGGGAGTGGAAGCGCATACCGCCCGCGCCCTGCACCACCGGCTCCACGATCACGGCGGCCAGTTCGTCGGCGTGGCGGGCGACGAGGGCGCGCAGCTGGTCCGCGTACGTCTCGTCGAACGGCTCGTCGAACGATCCGCCGGCCGTCTCGGCGTCGGCCGGTGGCGCGTCCGCGAAGATCTGGCGCGGCAGGACACCCGACCAGAGCCCGTGCATACCGCCCTCGGGGTCGCACACCGACATGGGCTGCCAGGTGTCCCCGTGGTAGCCGCCGCGCCAGGTCAGCAGTCGCTGCTTGGCCGGGCGGCCCAGCGAACGCCAGTACTGGAGGCACATCTTGACGGCGACCTCCACCGACACCGAACCCGAGTCGGCGAGGAAGACGTGCTGGAGCGGTTCGGGGGTGATCTCCACGAGCCGGGCCGCCAGCCGGACGGCCGGCTCATGGGTGAGCCCGCCGAACATCACGTGGCTCATCCGCGACAACTGGTCGTCCGCGGCCTTGTTGAGGACCGGGTGGTTGTAGCCGTGGATCGCCGACCACCAGGACGACATGCCGTCGACCAACTCGCTCTGCCCGTGGGCCGGTTCGGCGAGCCGGAGCCGTACACCGGAGGCGGACTCCACGACCAGCGGGTCCGTGCGGCCGGGCATCGGGCCGTACGGATGCCAGACATGCGCCCGGTCCAGCGCCAGCAGCTCGCCCGGACCGAACGCGTCAGGCATTGGGCGCCAGGTCCGTACCGGCACCACGCCGCCGTACGGTCACCAGATCCGTACGGGCGGACGCCGCCTCCGCCTCGGCGGGCGCGGCACTGTCCGTCGGACCGCACGCACTCGCGCACCCGCCGCCGCCCCGGTGTCCGGGCAGCGTCGTCGTGTCCGTGCCCTCCACCTCGAACCCGGCGTCCGCGATCATGTCCAGGTCCGCCTTGCCCTCCTGGCCCTCACTGGTGAGGTAGTCGCCGAGGAAGATCGAGTTGACCAGGTGCAGCGCGAGCGGCTGCATCGTCCGCAGATGCACCTCACGCCCGCCCGCGAGCCGCACCTCCACGTCGGGGCAGACGAACCGCACCATCGCCAGGATGCGCAGCGCCCGCTGCGGAGTCAGATTCCACTCCTCGGCCAGCGGCGTGCCCTCGAAGGGGATGAGGAAGTTGACCGGCACCGAGTCCGGGTCCAGCTCGCGCAGCGCGAAGACCACGTCCACCAGGTCGGCGTCGCTCTCGCCCATGCCCGCGATCAGCCCGGAGCAGGCCGACAGGCCCGCGCCCTGCGCGTGCCGCACCGTCTCCACCCGGTCCGCGTAGGTGTGGGTGGTGGTGATGTCGCCGTACGTGGCCTCGGACGTGTTGAGGTTGTGGTTGTACGCGTCGGCGCCCGCCGCCTTCAGCCGCTCCGCCTGGCCGTCCGAGAGCAGCCCGAGACAGGCGCACACCTCGACGTCCGCGTTCTGCTCCTTGATCGCGCCGATGGTCTGCGAGACACGGTCTACGTCCCGGTCCGTCGGCCCCCGGCCGCTCGCGACCAGACAGACCCGCTTCGCCCCGCCGGCCACTCCGGCCGCCGCGGCCCTGGACGCCTCGTCGGGCTTCAGCCAGGTGTACTTGAGGATCTCGGCCTTGGACCCGAGCCGCTGCGAGCAGTACGAGCAGTCCTCGGGGCAGAGCCCGGACTTCAGATTGACCAGATAGTTGAGCTTGACCCGCCGCCCGAACCACTGGCGGCGCACCTTCCCGGCCGCGGCCACCACTTCGAGCAGATCGTCGTCGGAGGTCGTCAGCACGGCGAGCGCTTCTTCGCGCGACGGCAGCTCGCGCCGAAGGCCCTTCTCCACCAGTGTGTTCAGCAGGTCCATGGCGCCGATCCTGGCCTACGGCGGGCCTCCGGGCCAAGGATGAATCCCACAAGACAGGTGCATTCAGGTGTGTGTATGACCACACCCGGAGCGCGTCCGTCGGCAGTTAGGGTCTGTGGGCTGCCTACAAAAGGACCCGAGCCGTGCCAACCGAGCCGCCCGTGCCGAGCACGCCGTCACCGTCGACGCCGCCGGACCCGTTCGGCTGGATCGACGACGAGGCGCGCCACCGCGAACGGTCCGGTCTCGTCCGTACGCTACGGCCCCGCCCCGCCGACTCGGCGCTGCTGGATCTCGCGAGCAACGACTACCTGGGCCTCACGCACCACCCGGTGACGACGGGCGCGGCGGCGGAGGCCGCGCGCCGCTGGGGCGCGGGCGCCACCGGCTCGCGGCTGGTCACCGGAAGCACCGCCCTGCACGCCGAACTGGAGCGTGAACTGGCCGACTTCTGCGGTTTCGAGGCCGCGCTCGTCCTGTCGTCCGGGTACGCAGCGAACCTCGCCGCCCTCACCGCGCTCACCGCGCGCGGCTCACTCCTCGTGTCGGACGCCGCCAACCACGCCTCCATCGTGGACGGTTGCCGGCTCTCGCGCGCCGAGACCGTGGTCGTACCGCATGCGGACCCGGAGGCCGTGGACAAGACGCTCGAAGCACACACGGGCGTACGGGCCCTGGCGGTCAGCGACTCGGTCTTCTCGGTGGACGGCGACGCGGCGCCGCTCGCACGGCTGGGCGAGGTGTGCCGTACGCGAGGCGCCGCCCTGCTCGTGGACGACGCGCACGGTCTCGGTGTGCTCGGCGACGGCGGCCGTGGCGGCGTGCACGCGGCGGGTCTGGCCGGCGACCCGGGTACGGTCGCCACCGTCACGCTCTCCAAGTCGCTGGGCAGCCAGGGCGGCGCGGTCCTCGGTCCGGCCCGGGTCATCGACCAACTCGTCAACACGGCGCGGTCGTTCATCTTCGACACCGGCCTCGCCCCGGCCGCCGCCGGCGCCGCGCTGGCGAGCCTGCGGCTGCTGCGCGGGGACCCGTCGCTGGCGGTCCGGGCGCGCGCGGTGGCGCACGCGCTGCATCTGGGGCTGACCGGGGCGGGGTTGACCGCCGTACGCCCCGACGCGGCCGTCGTCTCCGTCCGGGCGCCGTCCCCGGGCGCGGCCGTGCGGTGGGCCGCCGACTGCCGGGCGGCGGGGCTGGTGGTGGGCTGCTTCCGGCCGCCGTCGGTGCCGGACGGGATCTCCCGGATCAGGCTCACGGCCCGCGCCGACCTGACGGACGTTCAGGTCGGGGCGGCACTGGCGACGATCGTCGCGACCGCGCCCGCCGGGGCCGTGTCACCGGCCGGTTGAGCACCTCGCGAACCCCCTGCGCACATCCCCGCGCGCATTCCCGGGCGTGGCCTCGCCTGTCGGTCGCCGGGACCGGAAACTTGAGCCCGCTCAAATACGGTCTCGCGTAGCAGGGTTCACCGCTTAGAGCGACAGAGGGGGCCATATCCCGGCGGATCGCCCATGCGCCGGGTGTCGTTGGTGGCAGTGTGGCGCGAAGCGCAATCCGGGGACGTACTCGCGGGCATCAGCCATAGGTCGGTCTGCGTCCCGGTGGGAAAGGGACAGCGTCGCCATGGCAGACCATCAGGAAGCATCCGTCACCCTGCCGAGCGATCCGGCCTCGGTACCGGAGGCACGCAGATACGTCGCACGTGTTCTCGCCGAATGGGGTTTGCCGGGTGACGAGGACACCGCCGAAACGGTTCGCCTGATCATCTCGGAGCTCGCGACCAACGCCGTACAGCACACTTTCGGCAGGTCACCGACCTTCACGGTCGACCTCACCCTGGAACGCGACGAGGAACTGCGCGTCGGAGTCACCGACAGCCACCCGCGGTGGCCGAAGCGGCTGCCGGCCGCGGTCCAGCAGGACAACGGCCGCGGCATGGTCATCATCCGGGCGCTGACCACCGAGTACGGCGGCCGACTGTCCGTCACACCCACGGCGGACGGCGGCAAGACGGTCTGGATCACCCTGCCCTGGACGGCCCGGACCCAGGTCGAGTAGGGCCGGGGCCGAGCGGCCGCGGGACCGCCGGGCGTCAGCCGACCCGGCCGTACCAGACGCTCTTGGACCAGATGCGCTGGAGCCGCACCACCTGGCCGCTCTTCGGCGAGTGCCACATCTTGCCGCCGCCGGCGTAGATCCCGACGTGGTAGACGCTGCTGCCGGAGTGGAAGAACACCAGATCGCCCTGTTTGCGGCTGGAGGCCGCGATGTGGCGCGTCCGGTTGTACTGCTGCTGAGCGGTACGTGGGAGCTTCTTGCCGGCCTTCTTGTACGAGAAGAGCGTCAGGCCCGAACAGTCGAACCGGTGTGGACCCGACGCCCCGTACTTGTACGGCGCGCCCTTCTTGGAAGCGGCCACATCCAGCGCCTTGGCGGCGACCGGTTGGGCGTGGGCCTCCGACACGGCGCCGGGCGCCAGCATGGTGCCGCCCACGGCGGCGAGGAGGGCCGAAGCGGTACCGGCCCGGGAGAGCAGCGACGGGACATGCGTCTGCGCGAACATGCGCAACCCTTCGTCAGCCGCCTGTGAAGGATGACCTGTCGGGTTCGGACTGGCGAAGATGCCCGGCCGCGTGTGCGGCTTCACCCCGAGGAGCGGTCCATGGTCGGGCCGCCCCGAACTGCTCGGGTCCTCCACTCCTGCCGATCCACTCGTGTCGACCAGGCATCCGGAGCGGCGGCAGGACTCGGCGTCCACCCGGACCGCCCCGCCGAGGTGGCGGGGGCTTGTCGTCCCACGGATCTTGACGCGGCCTCAGCGCGATTCCGAGTTGAAACGGCCTTATGTGACTCTCATCACGTATGACCCATTTGGGTTGGTGCGGCCGATTCAGTGAACGGTTCATATGACTGCTCACGCGCTGTACCTGCGACGTAGCGATGCGTTACGGCCGGACGGCCGATCGCCCGTCGCAAGTTGCCGGCCCGCGCGCGACGGGCGGGTCGATACGCCGAACGGGCAGCCAAATGCCTTACGGGCGCGTCGGAACGGACGTGTCGGCGCGGGAGGGCGCGCCGCCGGGCCGTAGCGCGGCCCGGTGCCGTGTGCGGGACACCTCACGTCACCTCGCGTCACCTCGCGCCGCTTCAAGTCGGCGGTTCGGGAGGCATGGTGACACGCCCGGCCCTGCGCTCCCCGTCGAGCACCCGCAGCGTACGGTCCAGGGTCGGGGTGTGCAGCTCCGTCTCGCCCCGCGCGTGCATCAGCGTCAGCGCGTCGCGCAGTTCGGCCGCACCGGCCACCAGCGCCTGCGCGGCCCGCAGCGCGCTGTACGTGTCGTCGGCCCGCGACGGGTTGATCCGGCCCAGCAGGTCGACGACCCGGAGGTAGCTGTCCACGAAGTCGCCCTCGGCGCGGGTCAGTGCGGGCAGCGGCGGCAGTTCCGGCGGCAGCATCGGCCGTTCACCGGGGGGAGTTGAAGCCGAGGGACGCCCTGCGGTCCTGCGCGACCTGGTCCACCAGGCCGTACTCCATGGCGCCCGTCGCGTCGAAGATCGTGTCCCGGTCGATGTCGGCGTCGATCCGCTCGACGCTCTGACCGGTGTGCCGCACCAGCGTCCGGGCCATCAGGGCACGCAGCCGCAGCAACTCCTCGGCGTGGATGGCGAGATCGGACGGCTGGCCGCGCAGGGGCTCCTCGATGCCCGGCTGCTGGAGGACGACGCGCGCGCCCGGCAGCGCCATCCGCTTGCCCGGCGCCCCCGAGGCCAGCAGCACGGCGGCGGTCGACACCGCCTGCCCGAGACAGGTGGTCGCCACGTCGCAGCCGATCACCTGCATCGTGTCGTAGATGGCGGACATGGCGCTCAGTGAGCCGCCGGGGGAGTTGATGTAGAGCGCGATGTCCTGGTCGGGCGCCGCGTACTCGAGATGCAGCAGCTGAGCGATCACGTCGTTCGCCGAGGTGTCGTCCAGGGCGGTGCCGAGGAAGATGATCCGGCCTTCGAAGAGCTTGGAGTACGGGTCGAGGGAGCGGGTCCCGGTGGAGGTCCGCTCGGTGAACTCCGGCAGGACGTAACGGGCGGAAGGACGGTTCATGGTGTGCCTCTCCTCGCGTACCGGACACGGCTCTGGTCCGTCGCTAAAAAATGTACAGGACGTACAGGCCGTAAGATGGCAACCATGGCTTACGAAATTCCGGTGACGCAAGCGCGGGCGGAACTCGCCGACCTGATCAACCGGGTCGTCTACGGCGACGAACGCGTGGTCGTGACGCGGCACGGCAAGCCGCTCGTCGCCCTGGTGTCGGCCGCTGACCTGGAACGACTGGAGAACCTCAAGGTCGAGGAGGCCGCCGCGGCCGAGGAGCGCGTGATCGCCTCGGTGAGCGCGATCAGGTCGGTGACATCCGCTCCGGGCGAACGCGCGGACTTCGGCATCGTGGCGAAGCACGAGCCGCCCGAGAGGCGCTGAGGCTTCTTCGTCCTCAGTCGCCGGACGGGCTCGATGTCCCGTCCGGTACGGTCAACTACCGTGGGGGAGGGGCGCGTTGAGCGTGCCGGGACGGAACGATCCACAGCGCATAGGGCCCTATGCCGTACTGCGCAAGATCGGCGGCGGCGGAATGGGCGTCGTGTACCTGGGCGTCGCGGGGGACGAGGTGCCGGCCGCCGTGAAGGTGATCCGGCCCGAGTACGCCGAGGACCCCGGGTTCCGACGAAGATTCGCCCAGGAGGCGCGGTCCTCGGCCCGAGTGTCGGGGCCGGGCGTCGCGGAGGTGCTGGCGCACCGGCCGGACGCCGATCCGCCGTGGCTGGCCACCGAGTTCATCGCCGGCCCGTCCTTGGCCGACGCGGTCCGTGAGCGCATGTCGATGGACGTGGCGCGGCTGGGGGCGCTCCTCGCGGCGGCGCTGCGCCGTATCCACGACAAGTCGGTCGTGCACCGTGATCTCAAGCCCTCCAACGTGATGCTGGGCGCGGCCGGACCGGTGATCATCGACTTCGGGATCGCGCGGGCGTACGAGGACACCCGGCTGACCGGGACGGCCGCCATCGGCACCTCCGGCTACATCGCCCCCGAGTATCTGGGGCACGGCCGCTTCGACACACGGTCGGACGTCTTCGCGCTCGGCGCCGTGCTGGCCTTCGCGGCGCTGGGGCACTCTCCGTACGGAAACGGGCACCCGGCGGCCGTCGACGTACGCGTGCTGACGCAGGAGCCGGACCTGGCGGGGCTCGAACCGGCGCTGGGTGATCTGCTGCGCGCCTGTCTGTCGCGGGAGCCGGCCGACCGGCCGACCCTGGCGCGGCTGGAGGGCGCTCTGTCCGGCCTCCCCGGCGGCGATCGGCGCTGGCCCCCGCGCGGACTCGCCGGGGAGATCGCCCGCCGTGTCCGGGAGGTCGACGATCTCGTCGCCCGCTACGAGCCGACGGCGGCGGACGCCGGCCGGAGCCGATTGCACGAAACGCGGACCCGGACGGCGGGACGGCGGCCCGTGGCGCCCCCCGTGCCCCAGCCTTCGGGGCCGTCCGGACCCACCACACAGCCCGTGCCACCACGGCGCGGACGTGCCACTTCTCCGGACCCCGACCTCTCTACGTTCGACCCCCCTGTCCGTCCCCTTCGACTTCGCCCCCCACTGCCCCGGCGGGGCCTGCTGTTGGGCCTCGCGGCACTGTCGGCGACCGGGCTGACCGCCTACGCGGCGGTCGATGTCTTCCAGGGGGACCCGCCGGACCCGAGGCAGAACTGGCGTTTCGCGCCGAGCGAGCAGATGGGCGCATCCGTACTGGCCGACGGTGCCCTCTACCTCGGGGCGTACAGCGACGACCATCTCTATGCCGTCGACGCCGCCACCGGTGAGGAACGCTGGTCCTACGCGGCGGACGGCCCCATGACCGGGAAGCCGGCGGTCCTCGGCGGCACGGTCTTCGCCGCGTCCGACGACAACCGGCTGCACGCCGTCGACATCCGGACGGGACGCCGGCGCTGGGTCGTGCTCATGCCCGTCATGGGCGGCGCCGCCGTGGCCGCCGCCGACGGGCGGGTCCTCGCCCGTGACGCCGACGGCGTCCTGCACGGCATCGACCCGGCGAGCGGCCGCCGCCGCTGGAGTTACACGCCCGGCGGTTCCTGGCCCACCAACCTGACGCCCGTCGCCGGGGGCACGGTTTTCGCCCTGGTCTTCCCCACCGGCGTGCTGCACGCCGTCAACACCACCACCGGAAAGCGGCGTTGGTCCTTCGAGGGCGCCGGAGAGGTGGACAGTCTCCTCTCGCCGTCCGTCCACGACGGCACCGTCTGCCTCGGCACCGCCGAGGGGTGGGTGTACGCGCTCGACGCCCGGTCGGGCAAGCAGCGCTGGAAGCGGCGGCCGGGCGACAAGGCCGTGAACGATGTCCGGGTGGACGCGACCGGGGTCTATGTCCACTGTCAGGACCAGTACTTCTACGCGCTCGACCCCGGCACCGGCAGGACGCGCTGGCGGCGCCGGATCGGCGCCGCCACCCAAGGTGTCGCGGTGGCCGGCGGGACCGTCTACGCGGGCAGGTCCCACCCCACGAAGCTGCTGGCCCTCAACAGCCTTACAGGCAAGTCGCGTTGGGAGATCGAACTCAAGGAACCGGTCGACCTGCCGGGCAGCTGGCCCTGGAGCGAGCGGGAGGCCCGTATCTCCTCGGAGATCCATCTCAGCGGTGACAACGTCTGGTTCACCGCCCTCGGCCTCTACTCGTTCCGCGTCGCGGGGTGAGGGAGGAGGTCAGGCCGCCGGGGCCGGTTCCCTCGTGCGGGCCGGGGTCTCGGGGGACGGTGGTGTCTCGGGTGTCGTGACCGTACGGCGCGTCCCCACCAGTACCGCGGCCACTCCCAGGGCGGCCCAGATCGCGAGCGTCAACGCGGGCGTTCCCGCCGCGTTCCCGTCGAAGAAGGCGACCGAGCGGAGCATCGAACCGCTGGCGCCCGGCGGCAGCAGCTGGCCGATCGCGCCGAACGGCTCCGGCAGGAGTTCGGGCGCGCCCGACACCCCGGAGAAGGGGTTGCCGATCAGCACCATCAGGAACGCGCCGAGGCCGATCCCGGCCTTGCCGATCAGTGAGGCGAGCCCCGCCACGGTCGCGCCGATGGCCAGTACGGCGAGTCCGAACGCCCCCGCCTCCAGCCACCAGTCGCCGGCGAGCGCGCCCAGCCAGCTGTGGGCGAGGGCGGTGGCGGTGAGGCCCGCCAGTGCCGCCGCCCCGAACACCGCGCCCAGCGCGCGGACTCCACGCAGCGCCAGCAGGCTCACCAGCGCACCGGTGGCGACGCCCCCCAGGGTCAGCGGGAGCATGCTCGCGCCGAACGCGCTGCCGCGCGGGTCCCCCGCGGGCGTGGCGACCACGTCGGTCACGGGCACCTGGGTGCCGGCCGGCGCCTGCGCGGTCACGGCTTCCCTGAGCAGTTGGGCGACGACCGGACCGGCCGCCGACGCCGTCAGCAGGTGCGTTCCCTCCGGGGTGGCGACCACGGCGCCGTAGACGTCCCGTTCCTCGATCGCCTCGCGGGCGGCGGCCTCGTCGTCGTACCGGTGCACCTCGAAGACCTCCGGCTGCCGCTCCAGTCCCTGCTGGAGCGGTGCGGTCGCCGAGGCGGGCCCGGCGACGCCGACCGCCAGATCGTGCGGGGCCGAGCGGGCGGCGGGCCAGGCGAAGGCCGTCAGCGCCAGAGCGGCGATCAGGGGGATCAGAAGCATGACGCCGATCATGCGACGGGTGGGAGTGGCGGACATTCGTGTCCTCGTCTTCGGTCCACGGTCGGTGGAGGGGATCTGTCGGTGGAGGGAGGTCTGTGGAGTCGATTTAAAGAGAAGGATCGTTCGTTTTGTAGCTGCGGCCACTGTCGCCGGGAAGCCCGGAGCTTGTCAAGAAGGAATGTTCGTTTTAGGTTTAGCGCATGGCCCGTGTATCGCAGCAGCACCTGGACGCCCGCAGGCGCCAGATCCTCGACGGCGCCACGCGCTGTTTCACGCGCAACGGCTTCCACGCCACCTCGATGCACGACGTGCTGCGCGAGGTCGATCTCTCGGCCGGCGCCGTCTACCGCTACTTCAGCGGCAAGGAGGAGCTGATCGGGGCCATCGTCAACGAGGTTCTCGACGGCATCAGGGACGCCTTCGAGGAAGCGGCGCTCCAGGGTCCTCCCGAGCCGCCCGACGTGCTGATCGGCCAGGTGATGGGGCGGGTGCTGGCCGGGGAGTTCGTCCCGGGCGCCGCCGGCCCCAGTGGGATCTCCCGGCTGATCGTCCAGGTGTGGGGGGAGACCCTGCGCAACGAGTCGCTCGCGACGGCGATGCGGACCGGGTACGACAAGATGCACGGCGCCTGGATCAAGGTCGTCGAGGCGTACCAGGCGGCGGGGCTGATGCGCGCCGACATCCCGCCGGAGCACGTCGCCCGCACGATGATCGCCGTCGCCCAGGGCTTCGCCGCCCAGCAGGCGCTGTTCGGCGAGGTCCCTGTCGTGGTCGTGCAGAACGGCCTGCGCGGGCTGATGTCCATGGGTGAGCAAAAGGCCGGTTAACCTGCCGGAAAAACTTCCGCCGTAACGTGCAATGCCTGGCTGTGAGCTCCCTGCGCGCGTTCAACAGAGTGTTGAATTCGAGGCGGGCGACGACGGGCTCCAGGCCGGACCGGGCCGCAACAGTGAGGTGGAAACGTGCAGTTGACCCCGCACGAGCAGGAACGTCTGCTCATCCATGTGGCCGCCGACGTGGCGACCAGACGGCTGGCGCGCGGGCTGCGTCTCAACCACCCCGAGGCGGTCGCCCTGATCACCTCGCACCTCCTCGAAGGCGCCAGGGACGGCCGTACCGTCGCCGAACTCATGGCGTCCGGCCGCAAGGTGCTCACCCGCGACGACGTCATGGAGGGCATCCCCGAGATGATCCACGACGTCCAGGTGGAGGCCACCTTCCCGGACGGCACCAAGCTCGTCACCGTCCACGACCCGATCGTCTGACGGGGGAGCGCGCCGATGATTCCCGGAGAGATCCTGTACGCCGACGACGCCGTGCCCCTCAACGAGGGCCGCCCCGTCACCCGCCTCACCGTGCTCAACGCCGCCGACCGGCCCGTCCAGATCGGCTCCCACTACCACTTCGCCGAGACCAACCCCGGTCTGCGGTTCGACCGCGCGGCCGCGCGCGGCCTGCGGCTGAACGTGGCCGCCGGCACGTCCGTACGGTTCGAGCCCGGCATCCCCGTCGACGTCGAACTCGTCCCGCTCACCGGACGCCGCGTCGTGCCGGGCCTGCGCGGCGAGGTCGGAGGTCCCCTCGATGCCTGAGCTGAACAGAGCCGTCTACGCCGACCTCTTCGGCCCCACCACCGGCGACCGCATCCGGCTCGCCGACACCGACCTCCTGGTCGAGATCGAGGAGGACCGCTCCGGCGGCCCCGGGCTCGCCGGTGACGAGGCGGTGTTCGGCGGCGGCAAGGTGATCCGCGAGTCGATGGGCCAGTCGCGTACGACCCGGGCCGAGGGCGCCCCGGACACCGTGATCACCGGCGCCGTGATCATCGACCACTGGGGCATCGTCAAGGCCGACATCGGCATCCGGGACGGCAGGATCACCGGCATCGGCAAGGCCGGCAACCCGGACACCATGGACGGGGTCCACCCCGACCTCGTCATCGGACCCGAGACCGAGATCATCGCGGGCAACGGCAAGATCCTCACCGCCGGAGCCGTCGACGCCCACGTCCACTTCATCTCGCCGACCCTCATCGACCAGGCACTCTCCTCCGGCATCACCACCCTCGTCGGCGGCGGCACGGGACCCGCCGAGGGCACGAAGGCCACCACCGCCACCCCCGGCCCCTGGCATCTGGCGCGGATGTTCGCGGCCCTGGAGTCGTCGCCCGTCAACATCGGGCTGCTCGGCAAGGGCAACACCATGTCGCGCGAGGCCATGTACTCCCAACTGCGGGGCGGCGCCGTCGGGTTCAAGATCCATGAGGACTGGGGCGCGACCCCGGCCGTCATCGACGCCTGCCTCGGCGTCTGCGAGGAGACGGGCGTCCAGCTCGCCATCCACACCGACACACTCAACGAGGCCGGATTCGTCGCCGACACGCTCGCCGCCGTCGCCGGGCGGACCCTGCACGCGTACCACTCGGAAGGCGCGGGAGGCGGCCACGCGCCCGACATCATCACGGTGGTGTCGGAGCCGTACGTCCTGCCCAGCTCGACCAACCCGACCCGGCCGCACACCGTCAACACCATCGACGAACACCTCGACATGCTGATGGTCTGCCACCATCTCAACCCGGCGGTCCCCGAGGACCTGGCCTTCGCCGAGTCCCGGATCCGGCCGACCACCATCGCGGCCGAGGACATCCTGCACGATCTCGGAGCGATCTCGATCATCTCCTCCGACGCCCAGGCCATGGGCCGCATCGGCGAGGTCATCCTGCGGACCTGGCAGACCGCGCACGTCATGAAGAAGCGCCGGGGCGCGCTGCCCGGCGACGGCCGGGCCGACAACCACCGGGTCCGCCGCTATGTCGCCAAGTACACCGTCAACCCGGCCGTGGCACAGGGACTCAGCCACGAGATCGGCTCCGTGGAGACCGGGAAGCTCGCCGATCTCGTCCTGTGGGACCCGGCGTTCTTCGGCGTGAAGCCCCAACTGGTCGTCAAGGGCGGCCAGATCGCGTACGCGCAGATGGGCGACGCCAACGCGTCCATCCCCACCCCGCAGCCCGTCATGCCCCGGCCCATGTTCGGCGCGACCGGCACGGCCCCGGCCGGCAACTCGTTCAACTTCGTCGCGCAGACGGCGATCGAGGACGCGCTGCCCGAACGCCTCGGCCTCGGCAAACGGTTCGTGGCGATCGAGAACACCCGCTCCGTCGGCAAGGCCGACATGCGGCAGAACGACGCCCTGCCGCGCGTCCAGGTCGACCCCGACACCTTCACGGTGACGATCGACGGCGATGTGGTGGAACCCGCGCCCGCCGCCGAACTGCCCCTCGCCCAGCGCTACTTCCTCTTTTGATGGGCTGCCGATGAGCCGCGCCGCGCTCCTCGTCCTCGCCGACGGGCGGTTTCCGGCCGGTGGCCACGCCCACTCGGGCGGCGCCGAGCCGGCCGTCCGCGCGGGGCGGCTCACCGACGCCCGCGACCTGGCGTCCTTCTGCCGGGGCCGGCTCCACACCACCGGCCTCACCGCCGCCGCGCTCGCCGCCGCGGCCGTACTCGGCGTCGACCCCCTCGCGCTGGACGAGGCCGCCGACGCCCGCACCCCCTCACCCGCCCTGCGCGCCACCGCCCGCAAACTCGGCCGCCAGATGATGCGCGCCGCACGCGCCACCTGGCCGAGCCCGGAACTCACCGCCCTGGCGGCGGCCCGCCCGCGCGGCGCCCACCAGCCGATCGTCCTCGGCCTCGCCGCACGGTCGGCCGGACTCGGACCCGAGGACGCCGCGCACTGCGTCCTGTACGAGACGGTCAGCGGCCCGGCCACCGCCGCCGTACGCCTGCTGAGCCTGGACCCCTTCGACGCGACCGGCGTCCTGGCGCGGCTGGCACCCGACATCGACGAGACCGCGCGGCACGCGGTGGCCACCGCGCACCGCGCCGTACGGAAAGGGCCCGGCGCCCTGCCCGCCGCGTCGGCGCCGCTGCTCGACATCACCGCCGAGGCGCACGCGGCCTGGGCGGTCCGCCTCTTCGCCTCGTAACCGTCACCGAGCCCCGCCGCACGACCCCGAAGGAGCCGCACCGTGCACCTCGACCACGCCGACCCGTACACCGACCCCTATCGCGACCCGCACAGCCACGGCGCCGGGGCCACCCGCCCCGACGGCTCCCGGCGTGCCCTGCGCATCGGCCTCGGCGGGCCCGTCGGCTCCGGCAAGACCGCGACCGTCGCCGCCCTCTGCCGGGCGCTGCGCGACCAGATGTCCATCGCCGTCGTCACCAACGACATCTACACCCGGGAGGACGCGGCGTTCCTGCTGCGCAACGCCGTGCTGCCCGCCGAGCGGATCCAGGCCGTCGAGACCGGGGCCTGCCCGCACACCGCGATCCGCGACGACATCTCCGCCAACCTCGAGGCCGTCGAGGACCTGGAGGACTCCGTCGGACCGCTCGACCTGATCCTCGTCGAGTCCGGCGGCGACAACCTCACCGCCACCTTCTCCAAGGGCCTCGTCGACGCGCAGATCTTCGTCATCGACGTCGCCGGCGGCGACGACATCCCCCGCAAGGGCGGCCCCGGCGTCACCACCTCCGACCTGCTGGTGATCAACAAGACCGACCTCGCGCCGTACGTCGGCTCCGACCTCGGGCGCATGGCCTCCGACGCCAAGGAGCAACGCGGCGAACTCCCCGTCCTGTTCACCTCGCTCACCGGCCCGGACGGCGTGGCCCCGGTGGCCGAGTGGGTACGCGCGCGGTTCACCGCCTGGACCGCATGAGCGTCCACGCCACCGCCCGGATCACCGCCGCGCCCGACGGACGCGGCGGCACGGCCTTGCCCGTGCTGGAGAGCGACGGCCCCCTGGCACTGCGCCGTACGCGCGCCACCGCCACCGGGCGGGCCGGCACACCGGGCACCGCGACCGCCACCCACGCGCGCGTCACCGTCGTCGGCGCGATGAGCGCGCCGCTCGGCGGCGACCGGCTCGCCCTCGAAGCGGAGGTACGGGACGGGGCCGCGCTCACCGTGGACGCGGCGGCCGCCATGATCGCGCTCCCCGGCCGCCGCACCGGCGACCAGCCCGCCGACCACGCGGGCTACGACCTGCGCCTGACCGTCGGCGAGAGCGCCGTACTGCACTGGCTGCCCGAGCAGCTCATCTCCGTCACCGGCAGCGACCTGCGGGCCCGCACCCGCGTCGAACTCAAGCGCACCGCCCGGCTGGTGCTGCGCGAGGAACAGATCCTCGGCCGCCACGACGAACCCCCGGGCACCCTCACCACCCGGCTCACCGTGCACCGCGCCGGCCGCCCGCTGCTCGACCAGCAACTCGCCCTCGGCCCCGGCGCACCCGGCGGCTGGGACGGCGGAGCCGTCATCGGCGGACACCGGGCCGTCGGCCAACTCCTCGTGGTCGCACCGGAGTTCGAGGAGAAACCGGTCACCCCCCGGCTGCTCGGCGACACCGCCGTACTCACCCCGCTGGCCGGTTCAGGAGCGCTGGTGACCGCGCTCGCCCCGGACGCCCGAGCGCTGCGCCGGGTCCTGGACGACGCCCTGGCGGACCTGTACCGCTGAGCGGAACAGGAGTCACCGGCTATCGGTTCGGCAAAGATTCCGCGGTTTGGCCTGTTCTCGGCAGGCCTTGAGACGAAATGATCCCCTCGGTAACCCTACGAACAGCGCCGCAGCGCGCGGCGCGCCATACAGGGGGAGGTACCACTTGAGACGCACAGCAGTGCTCGGCTCGGCCGGCACTCTGCTCGCGGGCACGCTCATAGCGACCACGCTCGCCGCCACGTCGGCGAGCGCCGACGGCCGCGCCGACAGCGGCTCGTCCGAGCGGAGCAAGGAACAGAGGACCCGGAACGCCCAGGCGGCCGGTGCCGAGGTCGCGGCCGAGCGGGCCGCGAAGAAGGGCATCGACTGGGCGGACTGCCCGGCCGACTGGGCCCTGGAGAAGCCGATCCAGTGCGGCTACGTGACCGTCCCGCTCGACTACGCCCGTCCGAACGGCAAGCAGATCAAGATAGCCGTCGACCGGATCGGCAACACGGGCGGTGCGAGTGAGCGTCAGGGCTCCCTCGTCTACAACCCCGGTGGCCCCGGCGGTTCCGGCATGGCGTTCCCGCGCCGCGTCGTGACCAAGAACGCCATCTGGGCGGACGCCGCGAAGGCGTACGACTTCGTCGGCTTCGACCCGCGCGGAGTCGGGCGCTCGACGCCCATCTCCTGCATCGACCCGCAGGAGTTCGTCAAGGCTCCCAAGGCCGACCCCGTCCCCGACAACGAGGCCGACAAGCGCGCCCAGCGCAAGCTCGCGGCCGAGTACGCGGACGGCTGCAAGGAGCGCAGCGGCTGGATGCTGCCGCACATGACGACGCCCAACACCGCGCGTGACCTGGACGTCCTGCGGGCCGCGCTCGGCGACAAGAAGCTCAACTACGTGGGTGTCTCCTACGGCACCTACCTGGGCGCCGTCTACGGCACGCTCTTCCCGTCCCATGTGCGACGCATGGTGCTGGACAGCGTGGTCAACCCGTCGAAGGAGAAGATCTGGTACCAGGCCAACCTGGACCAGGACGTCGCCTTCGAGAAGCGCTTCGACGACTGGAAGAAGTGGGTCGCCGAGAACGACGCGGCGTTCCACATCGGCGACACCGCCGCGAAGGTCCAGCAGCAGTGGGAGAAGCTCCGCGCCACCGCCAAGAAGGACCCGATCGGCGGCGTCGTGGGACCGGCCGAACTTATCGCCCTGTTCCAGGGCGCTCCGTACTACGACTCCAGCTGGGTGCCGGTCGCCGACACCTGGAGCAAGTACCTGGCCGGAGACACCCAGGCGCTCGTCGACGCCGCCGCGCCCGACCTTCTCGACACGGTGGGCAACGCGCGTGCCGAGAACAGCAACGCGGTCTACACCGCCGTCGAGTGCGCCGACGCCAAGTGGCCCACGAGCTGGCGCACCTGGGACCGGGACAACACCCGGCTCCACCGCGACCACCCGTTCCTCACCTGGGCCAACGCCTGGATGAACCTGCCCTGTGCCACCTGGGGCGTGGAACAGCAGACACCGGTCGAGGTCGGGACGGGTCGGGGCCTGCCGCCTGTACTGATCGCGCAGTCCACGCGAGACGCCGCCACCCCGTACGAGGGCGCCGTCGAGCTGCACAAGCGCTTCAAGGGCTCACGCCTGATCACCGAGCGGGACGCCGGTTCGCACGGCATCACCAATGTGGCGAACGCATGCATCAACGACCGGGTCGAGTCGTATCTGCTCAGCGGCGCGCTGGACAGCCGCGACGTGACGTGCGCACCGCACGCCACGCCCAAGCCGTAAGAGCCGACAGGCTCTGAGGCACGGGAAGCACCGGTGACGGGGGAGGGGGCGGCGGCCGGAGACGGCCGACGCCCC
>NZ_JBHUUW010000042.1:0-72561 GCF_042670825.1 Streptomyces sp. NPDC057137
GGCCCGGGGTACCACACCCCGGGCCCGGCCCTTTTTCCGCTTGCGCGGGCCGTTTCCCCCTCCCCGCCCCTTCCCGAAACCGGGGGCGGGGCCCCCGGGCCCCCTGAGGCCCATGGCCCTGGCGGGCCGGGCCTTGACTCTTTGCCACTGCGCGGCACACGCCGGTACGGGTCTGACCGCCGCATCGCGGCGGGCAGCCGAGGTCACACAGGCCCCGCACCCAACCGGCGTGCGGCGTCGAACAATTGCGCCCCCGGCCCGTCAGGGCCGAGGTCGTCGGGGGTCCGGGGGCTCCGCCCCCGGTTTCGGGAAGGGGCGGGGTTGGGGAGCAGGCACGCGCAGCGGCCCGCCCCCCGCCGTCAGACCTTGCGCAGGTGGAACGTCAGCGACAGGCCCTCGTCCGTGAACGGCGGGCCGAACGTCGCGTCCGGGGGCGACGGGGTGAAGTCCACCGCCAGGACCTCGTCCGAGATCAGTGACGCGTGGGTCGACAGGGCCGAGTGCGTCTCGGGCGTGGAAGAGGACCAGCGCACCGCGATACGGTCCGCGACGTCCAGGCCGCTGTTCTTGCGGGCCTCCTGGATCAGGCGGATCGCGTCGCGGGCCAGGCCCGCGAGGCGCAGTTCCGGGGTGATCTCCAGGTCCAGCGCCACCGTCGCGCCCGAGTCGGACGCGACCGACCAGCCCTCGCGGGGCGTCTCCGTGATGATCACCTCGTCCGGGGCGAGGGAGACCGGTTCGCCGTCGACCGTGACCGACGCCGTTCCGTCCCGCAGCGCCGCGGACAGCGCCGCCGCGTCCGCGTCGGCGACCGCCTTCGCCACCGCCTGGACCCCCTTGCCGAACCGCTTGCCCAGCGCCCGGAAGTTCGCCTTCGCCGTCGTGTCGACCAGCGAGCCGCCACCCGCCGGGGCGACATCTGCGAGCGACGCCAGCGACGAGACGTTCAGCTCCTCGGTGATCTGCGCGCGCAGTTCCGGCGACAGCGTCTCGAAGCCCGTCGCCGCGACCAGCGCGCGGGACAGCGGCTGGCGCGTCTTCACGCCCGACTCGGCCCGCGTCGCGCGGCCCAGCTCCACCAGCCGCCGTACCAGCGCCATTTGGCGGGACAGCGCGGGGTCGATCGCCGACAGGTCCGCCTCGGGCCAGGACGAGAGGTGTACCGACTCCGGCGCGTCGGGCGTGACCGGGACGACCACGTCCTGCCAGACCCGCTCGGTGATGAACGGGGTGAGGGGCGCCATCAGCCGGGTGACCGTCTCGACGACCTCGTGCAGCGTGCGCAGCGCCGCCTTGTCGCCCTGCCAGAAGCGGCGGCGGGAGCGGCGTACGTACCAGTTGGACAGGTCGTCGACGAACGCCGACAGCAGCTTGCCGATCCGCTGGGTGTCGTACGCGTCCATCGCCTTCGTGCTCTGGTCGACCAGCGCGTGCAGCTCGCTCAGCAGCCAGCGGTCGAGCACGGGCCGCTCGGCCGGCGCCGGGTCGGCCGCGGACGGCGCCCAGCCGGACGTGCGCGCGTACAGCGCCTGGAAGGCGACCGTGTTCCAGTACGTCAGCAGCGTCTTGCGGACGACCTCCTGGATCGTCGTGTCACCGACCCGCCGCGCCGCCCACGGCGAGCCGCCCGCCGCCATGAACCACCGCACCGCGTCCGCTCCGTGCTGGTCCATCAGCGGGATCGGCTGGAGGATGTTGCCCAGGTGCTTGGACATCTTCCGGCCGTCCTCGGCGAGGATGTGCCCGAGGCAGACCACGTTCTCGTAAGAGGACTTGTCGAAGACGAGCGTGCCGATGGCCATCAGCGTGTAGAACCAGCCGCGTGTCTGGTCGATGGCCTCCGAGATGAACTGCGCGGGGTAGCGCTTCTCGAAGAGGTCCTTGTTCTTGTACGGATACCCCCACTGCGCGAACGGCATCGAACCGGAGTCGTACCAGGCGTCGATGACCTCGGGGACGCGCGTCGCGGTCTCCCCGCAGGTCGGGCAGGGGAACGTCACCGCGTCGATGAACGGGCGGTGCGGGTCGAGCGACGACTGGTCCTCGCCGCTCAGCTCGGTGAGTTCGGCGCGCGAGCCCACGCATGTGAGGTGCCCGTCCTCGCAGTGCCAGATGGGCAGCGGGGTGCCCCAGTAGCGGTTGCGGGACAGGGACCAGTCGACGTTGTTGTTCAGCCAGTCGCCGTACCGGCCGTGCTTGACCGAGTCCGGGAACCAGTTGGTCTTCTCGTTCTCCTCAAGGAGGCGGTCCTTGACGGCGGTTGTCCGGATGTACCAGGACGGCTGCGCGTAGTAGAGCAGGGCCGTGTGGCAGCGCCAGCAGTGCGGATAGCTGTGCTCGTACGGGACATGACGGAACAGCAGCCCGCGCGCGGCCAGGTCGGCGGTGAGCGCCTCGTCGGCCTTCTTGAAGAAGACGCCGCCGACCAGCGGCACGTCCGCCTCGAACGTGCCGTCGGGGCGGACCGGGTTGACCACCGGGAGGCCGTACGCCTTGCAGACCACCAGGTCGTCCGCGCCGAACGCGGGGGACTGGTGGACCAGACCCGTACCGTCCTCCGTCGTCACGTACTCCGCGTTGACGACGTAGTGCGCCTCCGAGCCCTCGGGGAACTCGATGAGCGAGAACGGGCGCTCGTACGTCCAGCGCTCCATCTCGCGGCCCGTGAACCGCTCGCCGGTCAGCTCCCAGCCGTCCTCGCCGAGTGCCTTCTCCAGCAGCGGCTCGGCGACGACGAGCTTCTCGGTGCCGTTCGTCGCGACGACGTACGTGACGTCGGGGTGCGCGGCCACCGCCGTGTTGGACACCAGGGTCCAGGGCGTGGTCGTCCAGACCAGGAGGGCCGCGTCGCCCGCCAGCGGTCCGGAGGTCAGCGGGAAGCGGACGAAGACGGACGGGTCGACGATCGTCTCGTAGCCCTGCGCCAGTTCGTGGTCGGAGAGGCTCGTCTGGTCACGCGGGCACCAGGGGGCGACGCGGTGGTCCTGGACGAGCAGGCCCTTGTTGAAGATCTCCTTCAGCGACCACCAGACGGACTCGATGTACTCCGGGTTCATCGTCTGGTACGCGTCGTCCAGATCGACCCAGTAGCCCATGCGGGTCGTCAGCTCGGTGAAGGCGTCGGTGTGCCGGGTCACCGACTCGCGGCACTTCTCGTTGAACTCCGCGATGCCGTACTTCTCGATGTCCTGCTTGCCGGCGAAGCCGAGTTCCTTCTCGACGGCGATCTCCACGGGCAGGCCGTGACAGTCCCAGCCGGCCTTGCGCGCGACGTGGTAGCCGCGCATCGTACGGAAGCGCGGGAAGACGTCCTTGAAGACGCGGGCCTCGATGTGATGCGCGCCGGGCATGCCGTTTGCGGTCGGCGGGCCTTCGTAGAAGACCCACTCGGGGCGGCCCTCGGACTGCGCCAGGCTCTTGTCGAAGACCTTGTTCTCGCGCCAGAACCTGAGCACGGCGTGTTCGAGCGCGGGCAGGTCGACCTGGGCGGGCACCTGGCTGTACTGCGGTGGCGTCATGGGCTGAAACTCCTCCAACGGAACTGCGGCATCTCCGTCGGAGGGACGAGAGCCTGCGGCTCCCGCGGTACCACCCTCCTTGGCCCCGGGCGTCGCCGCCCTCGGCCCCCTCATTGGGGTCGCGCTGCCGGGTCTACGGCCCCGCGTACTGCCAGGGCTTTCTTCCGGCGGCTCCGGGGTGATGCTTCGCTCCGCGCCGTGCCCCCGGGCTCGCACCGTCCCCGGGTCGCTCATGGCCGCTCTCGGAGCTACTCGTCCCCATCCACGCCTCTCGCTGGGGCCAGTGTACGGCGCGACGACAGGCGTGGCCGACCGTTTTTCCGGGCCGCGGCGGGGCCGGCGCGGGTCCGGCGCGGGGCCCGCGCGCGCCGCCGGGGCCGTCCGCGGGGCGGGAGCGCGGCCTGTGCGGCGTACGGCCCCGCCGCTGACCCGAATGGTCCGGCGGGCCCCGCGGACTTCCCCGAGCGGCCCCCGCGGCGGATTACCCGGCGGGGAGCTGGGCACAACCGATGGAGGCTCGCCTTGTCACCGGCGGAGGCGGGTCCCACCGGCGGCGTGCCCCGTTGCCGCGTGGCTGGTGTCGATTTATCGTCCCAGCACGACTCGCGTGCAAGATCACAAAATGTGAAGGGGCCGCGGCATGGTGGCGAAGAAGACCGCCGCGAAGAAGACAGCGGCCAAGAAAGCGGCTGTGAAGAAGTCAGCGACCAAGAAGGCCGCTGCCAAGAAGACGTCGGCGACGAACGCACCGGAGCGAGAGACACCGGCGACGCACGCACCGGCCGCGGAGGAGACCGCCGCGGCCGAGCCGGAGCACCAGGCACCTGCGAAGAAGACCGCGGCCAGGAAGACGGCGCCTCCTAAGAAGGCAGCCGCCAAGAAGGCCGCGAAAAAGGCCGCGTCCGCGGCCGTGGGGGCGGCCGAGGCCGCGGAACAGACGGGAGCCAAGACGGTGGCAGCGAAGAAGACAGCGGGTAAGAGGGCGGCGGCCACGGGCGGCACGGCGACCGCGGTGCCCCCGGCGCGCGGCGTCACACAGGCCGGGGAACTGGCCGTACGGCCCGGCGAGGATCCGTGGACGGAGGCGGAGGTCGCCGAGGCGCGGGCCGGCCTGGAGAGTGAGGCGGCCCGGCTGAACGCCGAGATCGCCTCCTCCGAGCAGGCGCTCGTCGGACTGATGCGGGACTCCGGCGACGGCGCGGGCGACGACGACGCCGACACCGGCACCAAGAACATCACCCGCGAACACGAGATGTCCCTCGCCGCGAACGCCCGCGAGATGGTCGAGCAGACGGAGCGGGCGCTGTTGCGCCTCGACGCCGGTACGTACGGCCTCTGCGAGGTCTGCGGCAAGCCGATCGGCAAGGCCAGGATGCAGGCGTTCCCGCGGGCCACGCTGTGTGTCGAGGACAAGCAGAAGCAGGAAAGGCGCGGCTGAGACCGTACGTGTGTGCCGTACCCTCGTCCCTAGTCGGGATCTAACTTGAGGGACTCACGTGGCAGAGGCGGAGCGCGTCATCGGTACGCCAGATGTTGACGACGAGGGCGCGGCTCCCGCCGAGCCGGTCCGGGGAAAGCGCAAGATCGTCGCGCTCTTCTCCGTGGCGCTGGTCGCCTATCTGCTCGACCTCGGCACCAAGATGCTCGTGGTGGCGAAACTGGAGCACCACGAGCCCATCGAGGTCATCGGTGATCTGCTGAAGTTCGAGGCGGTGCGCAACGCGGGCGCGGCCTTCGGTATCGGCGAGGCGTACACCGTCTTCTTCACGTTCGTCGCGGCGGCCGTGATCGTGGTGATCGCGCGACTGGCCCGCAAGCTCTACAGCGGGCCGTGGGCCGTCGCGCTCGGTCTGCTGCTCGGCGGGGCGCTCGGCAATCTCACCGACCGGATCTTCCGTGAGCCGGGCGTGTTCAAGGGCGCCGTCGTGGACTTCATCGCGCCGGCGAACTTCGCGGTGTTCAACCTCGCCGACTCCGCGATCGTCTGCGGCGGCTTCCTGATCGTGATCCTGTCCTTCCGCGGGCTCGACCCCGACGGGACCGTCCACCGCGACTGACGCCCTCCCCAGGGGCCGTGCCCGCTGTCCGTGGGCGGTCAAGCGGTGCGGGCAAGGCATACTCGACGGGTGAGCACCGTTCCCGATATCCGCACCCTGCCCGTTCCCGATGGCCTTGAGGGCGAGCGTGTCGACGCCGCCATCGCCCGCATGTTCGGGTTTTCCCGTACGAAGGCGGCCGAGCTGGCCGCCGCCGGGAAGGTGCAGGTCGACGGCGCTGTGGTCGCCAAGTCCGAACGGGTGCGTGGCGGCGCCTGGCTGGAAGTGGAGATGCCCGAGCCCGCCGCCCCCGTGCGCGTCGTGGCCGAGCCGGTCGAGGGCATGGAGATCGTGTACGACGACGACGACATCGTCGTGGTCGTCAAGCCCGTCGGCGTGGCAGCGCACCCGAGCCCCGGCTGGACGGGCACGACCGTCATCGGCGGTCTCGCCGCCGCCGGCTACCGCGTCTCGACGTCCGGCGCCGCCGAGCGGCAGGGCGTCGTGCACCGGCTGGACGTCGGCACGTCCGGGCTGATGGCCGTGGCCAAGTCGGAGCGCGCGTACACCTCGCTCAAGGCGCAGTTCAAGGAGCGGATCGTCGACAAGCGCTACCACGCGCTGGTGCAGGGCCATCCGGACCCGATGAGCGGCACCATCGACGCCCCGATCGGGCGGCACCCGAATCACGACTACAAGTTCGCCGTGACCGCCGAGGGCAAGCCGTCGGTCACGCACTACGACCTGATCGAGGCCTTCCGCTCCGCCTCGCTGCTGGACATCAAGCTGGAGACGGGTCGCACCCACCAGATCCGGGTGCACATGGCGGCCCACCGCCACCCGTGCGTGGGCGACCTGACGTACGGCGCCGACCCGACGCTGGCCAAGCGGCTGGGGCTGACCCGGCAGTGGCTGCACGCGATGAAGCTGGGGTTCGAGCACCCGTCGGACGGCCGCTGGGTGGAGTTCGAGAGCACCTACCCGGACGATCTGCAGAACGCGCTGGACAAGGTGCGCGCCGAGAGCAACGTATGACCGCCGGCGCGGGGGAGACCCGGGCCGGCGCGGGGCTCGACGGTGTGGCGTACGAGATCCGGTCCGCCACGGGCGCGGCCGACCGTGAGGCCTGCTTCGTGGTCCGCAGGCGGGTGTTCGTCGTGGAGCAACAGGTGCCCGCCGACCTGGAGTTCGACGCCCACGACGCCCTGGACGCGGCCGCCGCGCATGTGCTCGCGGTGCGCGACGACGGGCTGCCGCTCGGTACGTCGAGACTGCTCCACGGGCCGGAGGCGGCGGACCGGACCGACGGCGATCCGACGGTGGGCGCGCTCGGCCGGCTCGCGGTGGTCGAGGAGGCGCGCGGTCTTCGGATCGGTGTCGCGCTGGTGAGGGCCGTCGAGGAGCTGGCGCGGGAGCGCGGGCTGCTCGTGGTGGATCTGCACGCGCAGACGCGGGCGCTGGGGTTCTACGAGCGGCTGGGCTACGAGGCGTACGGCGCGGAGTACGACTCGGTGGGGATCCCGCACCGGGGGATGCGGCGCGTGCTGTAGCGGGGCCGGGGGGAGGCCGGGGATGTGAGGTGGCGGGGGCGGGCGGATGGACATGGGTAGCCTCTGCGGGCGAATCGTTAGGAAACTTTCCCAACACTCTTGACGGTGATTGGAAAGAACCTTAACTTTCACTCACTTGCTGTCATGCCTCTGACAGTCGCTCTCCCGTACCGGACCCCACCCGAAGGGAGCACCACCCCATGTCCAAGTCCCCCGCCTCCCCCGCCCGAGGACGCCGCGGTCGTAAGGCACTCCTCGCCCTTTCCGCGCTCGGCGTCGTCACCGCCATGCTGTCCCCCGTACAAGCGGGCGCGGCCACCGCACCGACAGGCACCGCCGGACCCACCGGCGTCGCCTCCCCGATCAGCGACAACGGCCAGCTCAAGGTCTGCGGCACCAAGCTCTGTAACAGCCAGGGCCAGGCCGTCCAGTTGCGCGGCATGAGCACGCACGGCACCCAGTGGTACTCCCAGTGCGTCACCGACGGCTCGCTCGACGTCCTCGCGAACGAGTGGCAGGCCGACGTGCTGCGCGTCTCCACGTACGTGCAGGAGGGCGGCTACCAGACCGACCCGGCGCGCTTCACCTCGCTCGCCCAGAAGTTCGTGGACGGCGCGAACAAGCGCGGGATGTACGCGGTGATCGACTGGCACATGCTCAGCCCCGGTGACCCCAACTTCAACCTCGAACGGGCGAAGACCTTCTTCACCGCCATGGCGAAGAAGTACAAGGACAGCCCCGGCGTCCTCTACGAGATCGCCAACGAGCCGTCCGACGTGAGCTGGTCGACCGTCAAGTCGTACGCCGAGAAGATCATTCCGGTCATCCGAGCCCAGGACCCCGACGCGGTCGTCCTCGTCGGCACCCGCGCCTGGTCCTCGTTCGGCGTCTCCGACGGCGCCGACGAGAAGGAGGTCGTGAACAACCCCGTCAAGGCCTCCAACATCATGTACACCTTCCACTTCTACGCGGCGTCGCACCGGGACGAATACCTGTCGGCGCTCGACCGGGCGTCGGACAAACTGCCCGTCTTCGTCACGGAGTTCGGCACCCAGAACTACGCGGGCGAGGGCGCCAACGACTTCACCCAGTCGAAGCGCTTCCTCGACCTGATGAAGCGGAAGAACATCTCCTGGACCAACTGGAACTACTCCGACGACAACCGCTCCGGAGCCGTCTTCAAGGAAGGCTCCTGCAACTCCGGGAAGTTCTCGGGCACCGGCGTGCTCAAGGAGGCCGGGGTCTGGATCCGGGACCGGATCCGCGAGTAGTCGCCGGCGCGCACCGGCGAAACGTCTCCTCGCGGTCCGGAAGCGGGCCGCGAGGAGCAGCGCCTCGGGTGGATTCGCCGGTGGCCGTGGCAGGGTTGAGGGGCCTTGATCGTCAGGGCTCACGACTCCGGAGGGCGCCCCGTGGCCCAGTTGGCGCTGCTGCTCGTGCTGTTGCTGGGCGCCGTGGTGACGGTGCCGCTCGGGGAGCGGCTCAACCTGCCGTCGCCCGTGCTGATGACCATCCTCGGGATCGTCCTGGCGCTGCTGCCCTTCGTACCGAACATCGACGTGCCGCCGGACCTGATCCTTCCGCTGCTGCTGCCGCCCCTGCTGTACGCGGCCGTACAGCGCACCTCCTGGCGGCAGTTCACCGCCAATCTGCGGCCGATCTTCCTGCTCGCCGTGGCGCTGGTCTTCGTCACCATGGCGGCGGTGGCGAGCGTGGCCAACTCCGTCGTCCCCGGACTCCCGCTCGCCGCCGCGTTCGTCCTCGGCGCGCTCGTCGCACCGCCCGACCCGGTCGCCGCGACCGCCGTCGCCGGGTCCCTGGGACTGCCCCGCCGGCTCGTCTCCATCCTGGAGGGCGAGGGGCTGTTCAACGACGTCACGGCGATCGTGCTCTACCACGTGGCCATCGCCGCGGTGGTCAGCGGCACCTTCTCCTGGCCGAGCGCGGCCGGGACGCTGGTGCTCTCCGCCGTGGTCGCCGTCATCGTGGGAGTCGCGCTCGCCTGGCTCTCCAACAAGCTCATGGCACTGCTCGGCGACGCGCCCCTCCAGGTCGGCCTGAGCCTGCTGGTGCCGTTCGTCAGCTACGTACTCGCGGAGGAACTGCACGGCTCCGGCGTCCTCGCCGTCCTGACCACCGCGCTCTTCCTCGCCGAACACACCGCCGACGCCGACGACGTGATGGGACGGCTCGCCGGGAACACCTTCTGGGAGATCGTCGACATCCTCATCACCGGCATCGCCTTTGGCCTCATCGGGCTCGAACTGCACAACGCCTTCGGCCGGGCGGAGGGCCACCTGGGGTCCACACTCGGCTGGTCGGCCGCGGTCGTCGGGGTCGTCGTCGGCGTACGGCTGCTCTGGCTGCTCCCCGCCGTGTGGGTCACCAAACGGCTGCACAAAATCCGGGACTACGACGAGGAGATCCCGGTCAGCTGGCGCGAGACCGTCGTCATGTGGTGGGCCGGGATGCGCGGGGTGGCCTCGGTCGCGCTGGCACTGGCCATCCCCCTGGAGACCGACGACGGGACGCCCTTCCCCGGCCGTGACGTGATCATCTTCATCGCCTTCGCCGTCATCATGACGACGCTCGTCTTCCAGGGGCTCACCCTGCCGTGGCTGGTGAAGCGCCTCGGCGTACGCGCCGACACCGAGGCCGAACGCGGCTTCGAGCACGAGCTGGCGGTGCGCGCCGCGAGAGCGGCCAAGCGCCGCCTCAAGGAGATCGAGGAGGTCGAGGACCTGCCCGAGGAGCTGAGCGAGCGGCTGGCGCGCGGTGCGTTCGACATCGGGGCGAGGATCAGCCCGGACGTGGTGGACGACGAGCGGCGCGACTGGTTCGCCAAGCGCAGCCAACGGGTCAAGACCATGCAGCGGATCCAGCGCGAGATGATGTCGGCGGCCCGGCACGAGGTGCTCGCGGCGCGCAGCGAACCGAACGCGAACCCGGAAGTGGTGGACCGGGTGCTCAGATATCTGGACGTACGCAGCATGCGGTGACGTCGGCCGCTTCGGTGCTTCGGTGCTTCGGCGTTTCGGCCTTGCGTCTCTTCGGCCCGGCGTCTCTTCGGCCGCCGGTCAGCCGCGGCCGGTGCGCGGGTCGCCGTCGGCGTTCTCGGTGATCGCCGGATCGGGCGTGTGGTTCGGTGCGACGTACCCCACGGCGCCGTTCGGCCCGCCGGCCGGGAGCACCGCGGCCTGGGTGGTCGCGATGCGCGGCAGCGCGTACGGATGCTCCTCGGCCAGCCACGCGATCAGCTGCTCCCGCACGGCACAGCGCGCCGTCCAGATGTCGTCCGCGTCCTTCGCCGTGACGACGGCCCGCACCTCGATGGTGCTCGGGGTGGTGTCCGTGACGGCCAGACTCCAGTCCCGGCCGTCCCAGGCCGCGCAGTCCCGCAGGATCTCGTGCAGCTTCTCGCGCATCAGCCCCACCGGCGCCGAGTGGTCGAGCTGGAGGAAGACCGTGCCGGTCATCTGGACCCCGCCGCGCGACCAGTTCTCGAACGGCTTGCTCGTGAAGTACGACACCGGCATCGTTATCCGGCGCTCGTCCCACGTGCGTACGGCGAGGAAGGTGAGCGTGACCTCCTCGACCACACCCCATTCGCCGTCCACCACGACCGTGTCGCCGATCCGCACCATGTCGCCGAAGGCGATCTGGAAGCCGGCGAAGAGATTGCCGAGCGTGGACTGCGCGGCGACACCGGCGACGATGCCGATGATGCCCGCGGAGGCGAGCATCGACGTACCGATCGTCTTCATGCTGGGGAAGGTGAGCAGGATCGCGGCGACCGCCACCACGATGACCACCGCCGTCACGATCCGCATGATCAGCGTCACCTGCGTACGGACCCGGCGGACCTTCGCCCGGTCGCGGGCCGATGTCGCGTAGCGGGCGTACGTCGACTCCACGGTGGCCGACACGATGCGTACGACCAGCCAGGCGCCGGCCCCGATCAGGATCAGCGTCAGCGCGCGGCCGATACCGGACCGGTGGTTCTCGACGACCCACCAACCGGTCTCGCGGTAGGTGGCGCGCAGCAGGGCGGTGAGGACGACGACCTGGAGCGGCAGCCGGCAGCGCCGCAGCAGTCCCCACAGCGGGGTTTCCGGGTGCCGGGCGTCCGCGCGGCGCAGCAGCAGGTCGACGACCCAGCCGAGCAGCAGCGTCAGGACGACTGCGCCACCCAGCACGGTCAACGGTCGCAGTACGTTCTCCATGGCTCCGGATTCGGACGAGGGGGCCCACCTGGCAGGATGGGCGGATGGACGTCGTTCTCTTTCATTCCTTCTACGGGCTGCGCCCGGCGGTGCACGCGGGGGCCGAACGGCTGCGCGCTGCCGGACACCACGTGCACGTGCCCGACCTCTTCGAGGGCCAAACCGTCGAAACCTCGGAGGAGGGCAGGGACCTCAAGGACAAGATCGGCTCCGACGAGCTGCTGAGGCGCGCCGTCCTCGCCGTGGCGCCCTACTCGGAGCGCGGTCTGGTGTACGCGGGATTCTCCTTCGGAGGGTCCGTCGCGCAGACGCTGGCGCTGGGGGACTCGAAGGCCCGCGGGCTGCTGCTGATGCACGGCACGTCGGACATCGCCGAGAACGCGTCGGTGGACGACCTGCCCGTACAACTGCATGTCGCCGACCCGGACGTGTCCGAGCCGCACGACTGGCTGAACGCCTGGTATCTGCGGATGCGGGAGGTCGGGGCGGACGTGGAGATCTACCGGTACCGGGGTGTGGGGCACCTGTACACCGACCCGGGCCTGCCGGACTACGACGAGACGGCCGCCGAGCAGACCTGGCGCACGGGGCTGGCCTTCATCGAGTCGCTGGGCGATCAGTCGTAGATCTCTGTCGGCCGTCGTTCAGTCGCGGGTGCAGCGTCCCGTGGTGCCGCCGTCCGGCGTCGGGCTGCAGAGATACTGCCGGTCGTTCGCGTCGTCGCTGATGTAGCGGCCCACACAGGTGTTGTTCGAGTCGAGGCCGCGGGTGCGGCACCAGGCGACGGCGTGCGAGCCGCTGCCGAAGCCGGAGACGTAGAACATCCAGTAGCCCGCTTTCAGCGAGGCGTGGTCGTCGCTGTCCAGGTACCGGGCGTTGGTGATGCCCTTGCCGCGCAGGGCCGCCGCCTGCTTGTCGCGGGCGCCGGCGCCCGCGGACTTCTCCGTGGAGGCCAGCTGCGCGACCCAGTTGCCGGTCAGGTCGTCGCTCGACGGTTCGTCGTCGCCGGTGTCGCCGCCGCTGCCGCTGCCGCTGTTGCCGCTGTCGATATCGGTGTCGTCCGTCTTCGGGGTCGCCGAAGGTGTTGTCGCGTCAGAGCTGGGCGCCTCTGTCGAAGTCCGGGCGGAGGGGTTGCTCGTCCCGCCCTTCCCTTCGGCGGACGGCGAGCCCCCGTCGTCCCGGAGGGCGTAGACCAGCGCGGTCGCCGCCACCAGCGCCACGGCCACGGAGACAGCGGCGACGGCCATCGGCGTACGGCCGCTCCGCGCGGGGGCGGCCGGCTCCCGCCGCGTGGTGGCGGCCCCGTCGTCCGTCACCGGGCGTGCGTCGGCGGGCGGGCCCGGCGGCACGGCGGCGGTGAGGGTCGGCAGCGCCCAGTGCGGTGTGGTGCCCGACTCGACCTGGGCCAGCATCAGGTCCAGCAGGGCGGCGTCGGGCCGCGCGGCCGGGTCGCGTACCAGCAGCGCGTTCAGTACGGGAGCGAGCGGCCCGGACCGTACGGGCGGCGGCACCGGCTCGTCCAGTACGGCGGCGAGCGTCGCCAGGGTCGTCGCGCGGCGCAGCGGACTGACGCCCTCCACGCAGACGTACAGCATCACCCCCAGCGACCACAGGTCGGACACGGGGTCGTCGTCGTGGCCGCGGATGCGCTCCGGGGCGAAGTACTCGGGTGAGCCGACCAGTTCGCCGGTCGCCGTGAGTGACGTCGAGCCCTGGAGGGCCGCGATGCCGAAGTCCGTGAGCACCGCGCCGCCGTCCTCGCGCAGCATGACGTTGGCCGGCTTCACGTCGCGGTGCTGGATGCCGACCGCGTGGGCGGCCCGCAGCCCGGACAGCACCTGACGGCCGATCCTGGCCGCGTCCACGGGACGCAACGCGCCCCGCGCGAGCCGGTCCTGGAGCGTGTCGCCGGGCAGCAGTTCCATGACGATCCACGGATGCGGGTCCACGTCCACGATGTGATGGATCGTCACCACGTGCGGGTGGCTGATGCGCGCCAACGCCCGTGCCTCGCGCAGCACCCGCTCGCGCATCACGTGTGCGGTGTGGGGCGTGGCGGCCGTCAACGCGGGGTCGGGGGACCGTACTTCCTTCAGTGCCACCTCGCGGTGGAGCACGGCGTCGCGTGCCCGCCACACCGTGCCCATGCCGCCGCTGCCGAGCCGCTCCAGCAGCTCGAACCGCCCGTCGATGATCCTGTTCGCGTCGCCCCCGGTCATGCGGGTCAGCGTACGGGCCGAGGTGGGGCGGCCCGCACGCTGTTACCTCTTGGTTGCCCCGCGGTGACGCCGCGCCGTCACCCCGCGAGCGCCTTGGTGATCGCGGCGGTGTACTCCGGGACGGTCTGCGGGGCGTTCTCGCTGCCCGCCGCGGTGACGGTCTTGCCGTCCATCCGGAGCGTCGGGGTGCCCTCCACGCTGCTGTTGTCGAACGTCGCCGACATCTTCATCGCCCAGGCGTCGAACGTGCCGCTCTTGACGTTCTTCTGGAAGGCCGCGTTGCCCTTGAGCTCGTTCACCGAGTCGGCGATCTTGATCAGGGCGCTGTCGTCGGCGAACTTGTCGTCGCTCTCGGAGGGGTGGTTCGCCGCCGAGTAGAGCGCGGTCTTGTACGCCGAGAACGCCTCGGGGCTCACGTCGAGCGCGGCACCCAGCGCGGAGAGCGCGTTCTTCGAGCCCTCGCCGTTGTCCGAGTTGTCGATGAACGTGGCGCCGATGTACTTGATCTTGTACTTGCCCGCGTCGACGTCCTTCTGGATCGTGGCGCCGACCTTCTGCTCGAACGTCGCGCAGATCGGGCAGCGGGAGTCCTCGTACAGCTCCAGGGTCTTCTTCGCCTCGGGCTTGCCGATGACGACGGTCGTGCCGTTCGTGCCGGAGGTGTTCTTCGGGGCGGTGACGCTCTTCGTGTCCTTGGCCGCCTCCCAGTGCGAGGGCTTGTTCGCCTGGACGACGGCGAAGCCGACACCCCCGGCGATCGCCAGGATCGCGACGGTGGATCCGGCGACGACGAGCTGGCGGCGGGCCCGGTCCTTCTTCGCCTGCCGCTCGCGCTCCTCGCGCAGCCGCTCGCGGGCGGCTGCCTTGTTGGCGTTGCTGTTGCGTGCGCTCATGGTGGGTCACTCCGTGTGGGGTCGAACGAGACGCGCGGGCGCGGAGGGGTGTGCGCTTACGCGGGGGACCGACGGCGGCCGGAAGTGGCTGCCGGCGTGGTGCTCAGGCCGGGAGAAGGGCCGAGCGAGGTGGTCCCCGTCGTCCGACGGAGTGCGCGAACAGGCGTGCGCGGGAGGCGCGCGGGTGGGTGGCGGGGCGCGGGAAGCGCCGTACCGTACGGCGGACCGTGCCGGCCACGGCGACCGCGACCAGCAGCGGCCGGAAGGCGAAGCCGGCGATCGCCCGCACCAGGCCCGCCAGGGCGGCCTCGCCCCGGCGCAGCCAGAGCGCGGCGAGCAGACCGATCGCGACGTGCGTGGCGAGCAGCAGCCACGGGAGCGCGGGATCGGGGGAGCCGAGCAGGGTGGCCGCCGCGTTCTCGGGCGAGGCGACCGACGAGACGCCGGGCAGCGGGGAGCCGAAGCTGCCGCCGCACAGGACGTCGAAGCCGACGGAGCGCAGCGATCCGGCGACGGGTCCGCCCGCGGGGCCGTAACAGACGTTCTGGCCGGTGGTGAAGATGGTGTCCGCGGCCAGCTCCAGCGGGACGAGCAGGGCCGCGATGCGCCAGAAGCCCCGCTCGCGGCCCGCGAGGGCGTACGAGACGGGGAACACGACGGCGCACAGGACGGCGACGACGGACAGCGGGAGCGGGGCCTGCGACAGCAGCACGTGCGAACCGGCGGACAGCGTCACGGCCAGTGCCGTGAACAATGCCGCCCGCAGCGCTCTGAGCCGTGCCGCCGATATGTCCATCGTCGCCGAGTGTGCCACGAGAGCCTGTAAGGGGTCCTTAAGGTCCCCGGGGCACGGGTCCGATCAGGCCGGAGCGGGGCCGCTGGTCCGGCTCAGCTGCCGCCGAGCTGTCCGTTGCGGAAGAGGTCCACGAAGATCTGGTGGTCCGCGCGGGCCCGCGCTCCGTAGCCGTGGGCGAACTCCACCAGCAGCTCGGAGAAGCCCTCCTCGTCGGCGGCGATCGCCGCGTCGATGGCCCGCTCCGTGGAGAAGGGCACCAGCGAGTGGCCGCTCTCGTCGTCCGCCGCTCCGTGCATCGTGGCCGTCGCCCGGCCGAGGTCGGCGACGACGACGGCGATCTCGGCGGGGTCGTCCAGGTCCGACCAGTCCAGATCGACCGCGTACGGGGAGACCTCGGCGACCAGCTGGCCCGCGCCGTCCAGCTCGGTCCAGCCGAGCCACGGGTCGGCGTGCGCCTGGAGCGCGCGCTGCGAGATCACCGTGCGGTGGCCCTCGTGCTGGAAGTAGCCGCGCACCTGCTCGTCGGTGATGTGCCGGGAGACGGCGGGGGTCTGCGCCTGCTTGAGGTAGATCACGACGTCGTTCTCCAGGGCGTCGCTGTTGCCCTCCAGAAGGATGTTGTACGAGGGCAGGCCCGCCGAACCGATACCGATGCCGCGCCGCCCCACCACGTCCTTCACCCGGTACGAGTCGGGGCGGGTCAGGCTGGACTCCGGCAGGGTCTCCAGATAGCCGTCGAAGGCCGCCAGGACCTTGTAGCGGGTGGCGGCGTCCAGCTCGATGGAGCCGCCGCCCGGCGCGAAGCGGCGCTCGAAGTCACGGATCTCGGTCATCGAGTCGAGCAGCGCGAAGCGGGTCAGCGAACGGGCGTCCCGCAGGGCGTCCAGCAGCGGGCCGGTCGCCGTGTCCAGCGTGAAGGGCGGCACCTCGTCGTTCTTCGCGCCCGTGGCCAGCGCGTGGATCCGCTCGCGGTAGGCGGCGGCGTAGATCCGGACCAGCTCGCTGATCTGGTCGTCGCTGAGGGCCTTCGTGTAGCCGATCAGCGCCAGGGAGGCGGCCAGCCGCTTGAGGTCCCAGGTGAACGGTCCTACATAGGCCTCGTCGAAGTCGTTGACGTTGAAGATCAGCCGGCCGTTCGCGTCCATGTACGTGCCGAAGTTCTCGGCGTGCAGATCGCCGTGGATCCAGACCCGGCCGGTGCGCTCGTCCACGTAAGGACCGGCGTGCTGCTCCCGCGCCAGGTCGTTGTAGAACAGGCACGCCGTGCCTCGGTAGAAGGCGAAGGCGGAGGCGGCCATCTTGCGGAACTTGACCTGGAAGGCCGCCGGATCCGCGGCGAGCAGGGCACCGAAGGCGGTGCCGAACACGTCGAGGATCTCCTCCCCTCGCTGCTGGTCAACGGCTTCGACCGGGCGCGGGACCGACATCGGTGGTGCCTCCTGGAACATGACGAACTGGGCGGATGAACTGACACGCCACCCGCCTCGGGCGACGGCGCCGTCAGTGACTTGCAACGCACGAAGGTACCGGTGCGTGCCCGTCCGGCGCTCGCCGACCGGGAGGTTCGTGGCCCCGGTTCGATGTCGCCCCGGGACGGACGTGGACGTCGCTCGGATTGTCAGTGGGCGGTCGTAGACTTCGACGCTGTCCCCCCCAGGGCAGCCCTCGCTCGTCCGCTCGTTTCGCTGGAGGCCTCAGCCGTGACCAAGCCGCCGTTCACGCATCTGCATGTCCACACTCAGTACTCGCTGCTGGACGGTGCGGCGCGGTTGGGGGACATGTTCAAGGCGTGCAATGAGATGGGGATGTCTCATATCGCGATGACGGACCATGGGAATCTTCATGGTGCGTACGACTTCTTCCATCAGGCGAAGAAGGCGGATGTGACGCCGATCATCGGTATCGAGGCGTATGTGGCTCCTGAGTCGCGGCGGAACAAGCGGAAGGTGCAGTGGGGGCAGCCGCATCAGAAGCGTGACGATGTTTCCGGTTCGGGTGGTTACACCCACAAGACCATCTGGGCGGCCGACAAGACGGGGTTGCACAATCTGTTCCGGTTGTCGTCGGACGCGTATGCGGAGGGGTGGCTGACGAAGTGGCCGCGGATGGACCGGGAGACGATCGCGAAGTGGTCGGAGGGTCTGATCGCGTCGACGGGGTGTCCGTCGGGTGAGTTGCAGACGCGGCTCAGGCTCGGGCAGTTCGACGAGGCGGTGCAGGCGGCTTCGGATTACCAGGACATCTTCGGCAAGGACCGGTATTTCCTGGAGTTGATGGATCACGGCATCGAGATCGAGCGCCGGGTGCGGGACGGTTTGCTGGAGGTGGGGAAGAAGCTGGGGATTCCGCCGCTGGTGACGAACGACTCGCATTACACGTATGCGAACGAGGCGACGGCGCATGATGCGTTGCTGTGTATTCAGACGGGTAAGAATCTGTCGGATCCGGACCGGTTCCGGTTCGACGGGACGGGTTATTACCTGAAGTCGACGGATGAGATGTATGCGGTCGATTCGTCGGACGCGTGGCAGGAGGGGTGTGCGAACACGCTTCTGGTGGCGCAGCAGATCGACACGGAGGGCTGGTTCCAGGAGCGGAACCTGATGCCGAAGTTCGACATCCCCGACGGCTTCACCGAGGTCACCTGGTTCCGCGAGGAGACCATGCGGGGGATGGCCAGGCGCTTCCCGGGCGGCATCCCGGAGGACCGCCAGAAGCAGGTCGAGTACGAGATGGGCATCATCATCGAGATGGGGTTCCCGGGGTACTTCCTGGTCGTCGCGGACTTCATCATGTGGGCCAAGAACAACGGCATCGCGGTCGGCCCCGGCCGAGGCTCCGCGGCCGGCTCGATCGTCTCGTACGCGATGGGCATCACCGACCTCGACCCGATCGAACACGGCCTGATCTTCGAGCGGTTCCTCAATCCCGAGCGCATCTCCATGCCGGATGTCGACATCGACTTCGACGAGCGTCGGCGCGGTGAGGTCATCCGGTACGTGACCGAGAAGTACGGCGCCGACAAGGTCGCCATGATCGGGACGTACGGCAAGATCAAGGCGAAGAACGCCATCAAGGACTCGGCGCGTGTGCTGGGTTACCCGTACGCGATGGGTGACCGGCTCACGAAGGCGATGCCGGCGGACGTTCTCGGCAAGGGCATCGACCTCAACGGCATCACCGACCCCAAGCACCCGCGCTACAGCGAGGCGGGCGAGATCCGGGGGATGTACGAGAACGAGCCGGACGTCAAGAAGGTGATCGACACCGCGAAGGGTGTCGAGGGTCTGGTGCGGCAGATGGGTGTGCACGCGGCGGGCGTGATCATGTCCAGCGAGACGATCACCGACCATGTGCCGGTCTGGGTCAGGCACAGCGACGGTGTCACGATCACGCAGTGGGACTATCCGCAGTGCGAGTCGCTCGGCCTGCTGAAGATGGACTTCCTGGGTCTGCGAAATCTGACCATCATGGACGACGCCGTCAAGATGGTGAAGGCCAACAAGGACATCGATCTCGACCTGCTGTCACTGCCGTTGGACGACCCCAAGACGTACGAACTGCTGTGCCGGGGTGACACGCTCGGTGTCTTCCAGTTCGACGGCGGCCCGATGCGCTCGCTGCTGCGGCTGATGAAGCCCGACAACTTCGAGGACATTTCCGCCGTCTCGGCCCTGTACCGACCGGGCCCGATGGGCATGAACTCGCACACGAACTACGCGCTGCGCAAGAACGGGCAGCAGGAGATCACCCCGATCCACCCGGAGTTGGAGGAGCCTCTCAAGGAGGTCCTCGGCCTGACCCACGGCCTGATCGTGTATCAGGAGCAGGTGCAGAAGGCCGCGCAGATCATCGCCGGTTACTCACTCGGCGAGGCGGACATCCTCCGCCGAGTGATGGGCAAGAAGAAGGCCGACGAACTGGCGAAGAATTTCGTTCTGTTCCAGGCCGGTGCCAAGAAGAACAACTTCTCGGACGAGGCCATCAAGGCGCTCTGGGACGTGCTGGTCCCGTTCGCGGGATACGCGTTCAACAAGGCGCACTCCTCCGCGTACGGGCTCGTCACCTACTGGACCGCGTATCTCAAGGCGAATTACCCCGCCGAATACATGGCAGCGCTGCTGACCTCGGTGAAGGACGACAAGGACAAGTCGGCGGTCTATCTCAACGAGTGCCGCCGGATGGGCATCAAGGTGCTGCCGCCGAATGTGAACGAGTCGGTCGCGAACTTCGCCGCGCAGGGCGACGACGTGATTCTCTTCGGACTGACGGCGGTCCGGAACGTCGGCACGAACGTGGTCGATTCGATCATCCGCTCGCGCAAGGCGAAGGGGAAGTACGCCACGTTCCCCGACTTCCTCGACAAGGTCGAGGCGGTCGTCTGCAACAAGCGCACCGTCGAATCCCTCATCAAGGCGGGCGCCTTCGACGAGATGGGCCACACCCGCAAGGGGCTGGTCGCGCACCACGAGCCGATGATCGACAACGTCGTACAGGTCAAGCGCAAGGAGGCGGAGGGGCAGTTCGACCTCTTCGGCGGCATGGGCGACAGCGACGACGACTCCTCCGAGCCGGGCTTCGGCCTGGACGTCGAATTCTCCGACATCGAGTGGGACAAGTCGTATCTGCTCGCGCAGGAGCGGGAGATGCTCGGCCTGTACGTCTCCGACCACCCGCTCTTCGGTATCGAGCATGTGCTGTCCGACAAGTCCGACGCGGCGATCTCGCAGCTCACCGGCGGCGAGCACTCCGACGGCGCGGTGGTCACGATCGGCGGCATCATCTCCGGCCTCCAGCGGAAGATGACCAAGCAGGGCAACGCGTGGGCGATCGCCACCGTCGAGGACCTGGCGGGCTCGATCGAGTGCATGTTCTTCCCCGCGACGTATCAGCTCGTCTCCACCCAACTGGTCGAGGACACCGTCGTCTTCGTCAAGGGCCGCCTCGACAAGCGCGAGGACATCCCGCGCCTCGTCGCGATGGAGCTCCAGGTCCCCGACCTGTCGTCCGCCGGAACCAACGCGCCGGTCACCATCACCATCCCCACCGTGAAGCTCACCCCGCCCATGGTCAGCAGGCTCGGCGAGATCCTCAGCCACCACCGGGGCAACTCCGAGGTGCGGATCAAACTTCAGGGCGCGCGCAAGACCACCGTCCTGCGGCTCGACCGGCACCGGGTGCAGCCCGACCCGGCGCTGTTCGGCGACTTGAAGGTGCTGCTCGGACCGGCCTGCCTGGCGGGATAGCCGCCGGCGTACGCATCGCAGGCGTACCTGTCGAAGGCGTACGCGCCGCAGGCGTACACATACGCAGAGGGGCACGCCCGGGAATCCGGGCGTGCCCCTCTCGTCATGTGCGGCCGGCCGCGTCAGTTGTGGCCGAAACGCTTCTCACGGCCCTTGTGGGGGACGTCGGACGGCGTGACGCGCTCCTGTATCTGCTCGGCCCTGGCCTCCGTCGAGGAGGACGAGGACTGCTCGTTGCCACGCTCGGCGGCCGAACGGTCCTGGTGCTTGCCGCGGTCACGATTCTTGTTCTTGGCCATGGTGCTGCCTCCTGAAGGATGTTGGGGCCAGGGCCGCGACCAGATTCACATATGCCGTGAACCACCGCATTTTGGATCATTGCTGAGCGTAACGGGCGGAAGTTCCGGTGCCCGTAGGGGTAGCCGAAAGGGATACGCCACGCCGATGATCCAGTTCCGGCCGTTAAGCCAGTTGCGGTCGGGCAGACTCGAAGGAAACCCGTAGTAACTTCCGATCCCGACGTTCCCGAAAGAGGGTGGAACACGTGGACCGCTGCGTCGTCCTGGTGGACGCCGGTTACCTGCTGGGCGCCGCCGCGAGCCTCCTCGCCGGAGAACCGGCCCGCTCCCGCATCACCGTCGACCACGCCGCCCTCATCCAGGGTCTGCGCGAGCGCGCCGAGGCCGATACGGAGCAGCCGCTGCTCCGTATCTACTGGTTCGACGGCGCCCCCGACCGCGTACCGCAGCCCGAACACCGGCGACTGCGCGTCATGTCACGTGTCACCGTCCGGCTGGGCGCCCTGACCCGCAGCGACGGCCGCTGGGCGCAGAAGGGCGTCGACGCGGCGATGCACGCCGAGCTGACGGAGTTGGCCAGAAATCGCGCCTGCTCGGACGTGGTCCTGGTGACCGGCGACGGTGATCTGCTGCCCGGCCTGATGTCCGCCAAGGAACACGGTGTCGCCGTGCACCTCTGGGCGGTACAGGCGGCGGACGGCGACTACAACCAGTCCGAGGACCTGGTGGCCGAGGCGGACGAACGCCGGGTGCTCGACCGGGCCTGGATCACCAAGGCCGTACGCGCCAAGGACTTCGGCGGCATCTGCGCCCCGCCGCCGGTGCCCCGCCCCGAGATCGCCGCCATCCTCTCCGCGCCGCTGCCCGAGTCGGCGCTCGCCGCGTCCGCCGAACGGGCGGCCGAGGCGCGGGCCACGTCCCCGCGCAACGGCACGGCGCCGCCCCCGACGGAGCACGCGCCGGGCCACGCGCCGGGGCACGACCCCGAGACCGCGCATCCGGCGCCCCCGGGCGGCAAGGGCGTCCCCACCCCCAAGGACCTGGCCGCGCTGCGTACGCCCGGACCGCATCCCGCGCCGCCCCCGCCGGCCAACGCGACGCTGCGCTGGTCGTCCGACCGCGGCTGGGTCGAGCGCCCGGGGGCCGGAGGCCAGCTCGGGGAGTCGCCCGAGACCGCGTCGCTGCCCACGCTCGCGCAGCTCACCAGCGCCGAGCAGCGCTGGGCCGACCGCGAGGAGGACATCACGACGGTCGGCGGCGACCCGTTCGAGGTGGGACAGGTGTTCGCCCGCCGGTGGATGGAGCGGCTGCCGGAGGCCGGCCATGTGCAGAAGCTGTCCACGATGTACCCGCGGATCCCGCACCGTATCGACGGCGAAGTACTGAGATACGCGGCGCGCTTCGGGCTGCTGGCGCACAAGGACGACCAGATCGACGAGCACGACCGGTATGCGATCAGGGCCGGTTTCTGGCGCGAGATCGACGTACGGGCGGCGGCGGAGCACCCGCCCACGAAGACGGAGCAGCCGCCCACGAAGACCGACGGAGCGGCGGAGTAGCGCCTGTCCGCGGGCACCTGAGGGACAGGCCCCAAGGGCCACCGGGCGCCCCCGGACGTCTTCGGGGCGGCCGGACCCCGTAGGCTCGACCCTTGTGAGTACGGTGTGCGCGGTACGGGAGCTGGTCAAGACGTACCCCGCCGCGCGCGGCAGACGTGGGGCCCCGGCGACACCCGAGGTGCGCGCCACCGACGGCATCTCGCTGGACGTGCGGCGCGGTGAGATCTTCGGACTGCTCGGCCCCAACGGTGCGGGTAAGTCCACCCTCGTACGCCAGCTCACCGGACTCATGCGGCCCGACTCCGGCAGCGTCGACGTCCTCGGACACGATCTGGTCCGCCACCCCGAACGCGCCTCCCGCCTCATCGGCTATCTCGGCCAGGAGTCCACCGCACTCGACGAGTTGACCGTCGGGCTCGCCGCCGAGACCACGGGACGGCTGCGCGGGCTCAGCCTGAGTGAGGCGCGTGCCGAACGCGACGCCGTGCTCGCCGAACTCGGGCTCACCGAACTCGCCGGCCGCCCCCTGAAGAAGCTCTCCGGCGGCCAGCGGCGGATGGCCTGCTTCGCCGCCACGCTGGTGGGGGAGCGGCCCGTGCTCGTCCTGGACGAGCCCACCACCGGCATGGACCCGGTCGCCAGGCGCGCCGTCTGGGCGGCGGTCGACCGCCGCCGGTCCGAGCGCGGCGCGACCGTACTGCTCGTCACCCACAACGTCATCGAGGCCGAGACGGTCCTCGACCGGGTCGCCGTGCTCGACCGGGGCAAGGTCATCGCCTGCGACACCCCGTCCGGACTCAAGGAGCAGGTCGCAGGCGAGGTACGGCTCGAACTCGTCTGGCGCGAGCGCGCCCCGCTCGACGTTCCCGAGGTCGCCGCGCTGCGCGGATCCGCGCAGGAGTCGGGCCGCCGCTGGGTGCTGCGGCTCGCCCCCGACGAGGCGCGCGCGGCCGTCGCGGCGGTGACCGGCGGCGCCGCCTTCGCGGCGCTGGACGACTTCACGCTGGCGACGCCGAGCCTGGAGGACGTGTATCTGGCGCTCGGCGGCCAGGTGCCGGGGCTGGTGAAGGCGTGAGGGACGGCTACGGCGTGAGCGGCGGCGTGCGGGCCGAGGGCTTTGGATTTACGGCTCCGAGGCCCGGCCCGGTCGCCACCGGGGGCCGCGCCGCCGTCCTCGCGCGGGCGGTGGCTCCGTCGCGCCCGGCCCCCGCCGCCGGGGCCGTTGTGCCGGCTCGCGCCGCCGCCACCCGCACGAGGCCCGCCCGTACGGGGCGTTCGGCCCCTTCCGGCCGTATGACACGCTGGTCCCTGTCGGCGCCGTACCCGACGTGCCGTGCCCGCACCCGTCCGTCCGCACCGAACAGGAGCAGCGCCAGGTGAGCATCGTGCCCGCGGAGGCCGTCGCCGGGAAGAGCCGGACAGCCCCGGACACCCGTGCCGCAACCGACGGAGCCGACGGGGCGCCGGCGCCACTGGCTCCCCGCGCGCGGCTGCTGCCCTCGATGGCCGCCGTGTACCGCGCGCAGCTCTCGCGGGCCCGCGTCGCCCGTATCCCGCTTCTCTTCGTCGCGACCTTCCAGTCCGTCGGGATCATGATCCTGATGCGAGGTGTCGTCGACGGCGGCGCCGAGGCGCGCGCCGTGGTGGCCGGGTCGAGCGTGCTCGTCGTGGCCTTCGTGGCGCTCAATCTGCTCGCCCAGTACTTCGGGCAGCTGCGGGCGACCGGCGGCCTCGACCACTACGCGACGCTGCCCGTGCCGCCCGCCGCCGTGGTGCTGGGCGCGGCCGGCGCGTATGCCTCGTTCACCGTGCCGGGCACCGCCGTGACGGCCGTGACGGGCAGTCTGCTCTTCGATCTGCCGCTCACCCATCTCTGGGTGCTGGTCGCCGTCATCCCGCTCTCCGGCGCCGCGCTCGCCGGTCTCGGCGCGGCGCTGGGCCTCCTCGCGCCCCGCCAGGAGCTGGCCACACTGCTCGGGCAGCTCGGTATGTCCGCCGCGCTGCTGCTCGGTGTGCTGCCCGCCGACCGGCTGCCGGGGCCGATCACGTACGCCCGCGATCTGCTGCCGTCCACGTACGGCGTGGAGGCCCTGGCCCGCAGCTTCGACCGGCATCCCGACTGGCCCACCGTCGCGCTCGATCTGGCGGTCTGCGCGGCCGTCGGCGTCGTGTCGCTGGCCGTGGCGACCTGGGCGTACAGGCGTGCGGCGGTCCGATGAGGCACGGCCGGGCCATGCCTGGCACGATGGCGGGGTGACAGCACCCCTGACGCCGCCCCACCAGCCCCCGAACGACGATCCCTGGCAGAAGCCGCAGGGCGCGGGCGCCCACGCCTATGTCGCCGAGGCGGCGGACGAGCCGGACACGAGGACCGAGCTGAAGCAGGCCGCCGTCGTGACGCTCGCCGTGGCTGTCTCGGGTGTCCTGTTCGGATTTCTCTGGCTCTGGCTGTCGCCCCGGGTGCCGCTGATCGCCGGTGACTCGGCCGTCTTCCTGAAGGACACGGAGGGCGAGGAGGCGATCGGCGCGGACGGCACGTTCGTGCTGCTGGCCCTGGGATTCGGCGTGGTCAGTGCCGCCCTGGTCTTCTGGTTCCGCCGGCGCGGCGGCATCCCGCTGGTCGTGGGACTGGCGCTGGGCGGGCTGCTCGCGTCGGGACTGGCCTGGCTGATCGGCTGGGGGCTGGGCCCGGACGACGTGGTGACGCAGGCGCGCGCGGCGGGGCAGGGCGCGACGTTCGACGCCCCGCTGGAGCTGAACGCGCGCGGCGCGCTGCTCGCCTGGCCGGTGGCGGCGATGGTCGTACACCTGGCGCTGACGGCCCTGTTCGGGCCGCGCGACCCGGATCCGGAGTGGGTGCCGTTCGGGGCGCCGTACCTCCCCGGAGGCCCCGAGGACGAGCCGGGCGCGGGGCGCTAGAGCGAACTCGTCGCGCGGGCCGTCAGGCCCTGGCGATCGGCGCCAGCGTCGCCGACGTCAGGGAGGTCAGGTCCGACGGGGACAGCTCCACCTCCAGGCCGCGGCGGCCCGCCGAGACGCAGACCGTCGGGTGGTCCTCCGCCGAGGAGTCGACCACCGTACGGAGCCGCTTGCGCTGGCCCAGCGGCGAGATGCCGCCGCGTACATAGCCCGTGGTGCGCTCCGCCGCCGAGGGGTCCGCCATCGTCGCCCGCTTGCCGCCCACGGCGGCGGCCAGTGCCTTCAGGTCCAGCGAGCCGGAGACCGGGACCACCGCGACGGTCAGTTCGCCGTCGACGTCGGCGACCAGCGTCTTGAACACCCGGTCCGCCGACACCCCCAGCGCCTCCGCGGCCTCCTCGCCGTACGAGGGCGCCGCCGGGTCGTGCTCGTACGCGTGCAGGGTGAACTCGGCCTTCGCCGCCGTCAGCGCGACCGTCGCCGGGGTGCCGCCCGCGGCCTTCTTCGCCTGCTTCTTCGCCAAGGGGCTTGTTCCTCGCGTGGGTCGAACAGCCGGAAAAAGGGGGTCAGTTGGGGCTGGTCGGGCCCCGGGTGAGGTCCACGGCCGGCAGCGACGGCAGATGCCGGATCACCGCCGTCTCGGCCCGCAGGAGCTTCAGCTCCTCCCGCAGCCGCGTCACGGTGTCCGGCGCCTGGAGCAGCCGCTGCTTCGCCGGGGTGTCCAGGACGGCCGCCGCGGCCACCAGATACGAGACCACGGACGGTTCGTCGGGCAGTTCGTTGCCGGTCGACAGCGACCGTTCACGCGCGCCGGCCAGCCGTTTCTGGTAGCTGCGGAACGCCCGCAGCACGCCTTCGGCGAGCGCTCCCGCGCCCTCGCCCGAGTCCTCCGCGATGTCCTCGACCTCGGCGCTCAGATAGGGCCCGCCGGTGTCGACGGAGAGGAGCCGGACCCGGCTGGTGCCGGTGGCCAGGACCTCGAAACTGCCGTCCGGGCGTTCGCGGATGGTGGTCGCGTCGGCGACGCAGCCCACCTGGTGGAAGGAGTTCAGCGGCTCGGCGCCGAAGCCGGCCGCGGGCCCGCGTTCCGGTACGGAGGTGGGGTCGGGCAGGCCGGAGGCCGTCGGCGCGACCTCGTGCCCATCGCGGATGGCGACCACGACGAAGCGTCGCGGTTCGGACTCGTCGGTCTTGAGCAGCTCGCGCATCATGGCGCGATACCGCTCCTCGAAGATGTTCAGGGGCATGACGAGGCCCGGGAACAACACCGCGTTCAGCGGGAAGAGAGGGAGATGTGCGGTGGTCACAACGCTCAAGCGTAATGGCCCCGGGGACGCCCTCTGTCTGTCCGGTTCCACAAGGGCATCCCGGAGGCCACCTGGAGGCGTACGCCGTCGCGTGTCTCCAGGAACTGGCCCAGCGGATCGTCGGTCAGCGACGTCCACGGAAACGACGTCGCGTACGGGCCGATCAGCCGGAACTGCTCCAGCGCCTCGTCCCACCGATGCCGTCCGACCAGCACGTACGCCAGCAGATTGCGTACCTCCGCCGGCCAGGGGTCGCCCACCGCGTACAGGGAGGAGAGCAGGATCGCCTCGTCGCAGGCCGCGTCGATCCGGTCCGTCGTCACGGAGGTGAGATCGCCGCTCACCAGCCGACTGAAGGCGGCCCGCATCGGAAGCGCCTTCACGAGCGAGCCCGGCAGCGCGTCCTCGGCGGCCTGTTCGGCGAAGTCGAAGCACTCCTCGTGCGAGCCGTGCCACCGGGCGGAGAGGTACTGCAGCGCCGCGACATGGCACCCGTAGTGGTGCGAGGAGCGGCGCACCGCCTCGCCCCACAGCGACTCGAAGGCATCGTGGCCCGCGTGCGTGCCGCGCGCGTGGTCCAGGGCGATCCGCCACGGCACCGGGTCGCGCGGGTCGCCCTCGGCCGCCGAGCCGATCAGCGGGCTCAGCTCGCGCAGCAGCTCGGCGCGGGCCGGGGACTCCCAGGCCCTGCGCACGCCCAGCTCGGCCTTGACGACCAGCGCGTCCGGGTCGTTCGAAGAGGCGGCGAGCCAGTGGCCCAGCCATTCGTCACGGTTGTGGGCGAAGGCGGCGAGCCGCATCACATAGCGGTCGCGGTTCTCCCACTCGGCTGATTCGCGCGTGGTCGCCAGCAGCTTCGCCGCCTGCTCGTACTCGCCGAGTGCGGCCGAGACGAGCGCCGGGGCGAGCCGGTGGTCGGGGGCGTCGAGCAGTACCGCATCGTCCGGCGGAAGCCCGTCGGCGAGCCGCGGGGTGTGCCGGAGCATGCGCGCGGTACTGATCAGTGCGCGAATCAATGACATGGTGCGGACCATTGAAAACCGCAGGTCGCAGGGGCGCCAGAGGGCATATGTGAAGTTTTGGTGGTGGGTGAAAGGTTGTCTTCCGGGGGGTCAAGGGACGGCAAAGAAAGAGGCCGGACGCTGGGTCAGCCGCGGCGCAGGAGACGTGAGGCACCCGCTGCGACAGTTGTGGCGAGGATCCAGCCGAGCAGGACCATCGCCGCCGACAGCCACTGCCAGCCGCCCTCCGTCCGCCAGTGCCCGTCCTGGCCGAGATTGATCACCGGCACCAGCAGATCCAGCACATACAGGGCCGGATTCCACGCCGGGTGCTCCTCGCCCTTCAACGGCTCCGGCGCGTTCCGCGCGAAGGCGAACGTGCCCGCCGCCCACAGCATCGCCATCCACAGCGCGGCCCGGCCCGGCCGGTAGCCGTACGCCACCGTCCAGTCCTGGATGTACCCCCAGGTCTTCGCCGCCAGCGGCAGCGTCTCGCGCCGTCTGCGCTGCTTGGCCAGCAGCACCTCGCGGGCGTCGGCGTCCTCGCCGCTGTTGCGCATCACCTGCGCCAGGCGTTCGTACGGCTCCGGCGAGTACTCCGGGGTCGCCGAGTCCAGCCACTCCAGCCGCCGGTTCAGCGGGAAATGGCCGGACGGCACCACGTTCTCGTAGGCGAAACCGCCCATCGCCAGACCGCCGGGGCCCGGCCAGCTCGTGGACAGGTCCATCAGCGTCGTGATCTTCGCGCCGTTCAGCACGACCCGGCCCTCCAGCGGGCGCTCGCACTGGAAGCGCAGCTCGGTGGCGGTGATCCGGCGCAGCGACAGCTCCTCACCGGCCGCCATCAGGAAACGCGCCTGGTGGAAGTCGATCGAGTCGCCGACCCGCCCGTCGTCCAGACGGACTCCGCCGTAGCACTCGAAGCGCCGGATCTCGGTGCCCGGCGGCAGCGTCGCGGTGTTGCCCGTGCCACCGGTGCTGCCCGTGTAGACCGTGCCGTACGGCGGTGTGGAGTTGGCGTGGCCCGTCGCGCTGCTCACCACGGCGCCCGTCATGTAGAGCGAGCGCTCCACGGTCAGCTGCGGCGCGTTGAGCGCGCGCCGCTGGCCCGCCGCGCGCAGTCGGCTGCCGCGCAGCATCAGCGAGCCCCCGACCGTCGAACCGCGCAGACTGAACTCGCCGTGCGTCTCCATCTGTTCGGCCTGGAGATCCTGCCCCACCGACATCCCGTCGGCGGCTATCGACCGGCTGTTGCTGTCGGGACGCACGGATATCTGGCTGATCAGCAGGTCCGTGCCGATGTGCGCGTCGGTCAGCCGGATACCGCGCGCGACCTGGCAGCGCGGCAGATGCAGATCGCCCTCCGTGCGCAGCCGGGCGGCCTCCAGGCGCGGGATCACGCAGCCCACCAGCCGCAGGGTGGTGAAGTGGCACTCCGGCAGCACCACTTCCCGCTCGAAGCGGCAGAAGGTCAGCTCCACATACGGCTCGACATTGCCGCCCGCGAGATCCAGCGACCCGCTGATGTACGCCCCGCGCAGCTTGAGGGCGGCGACCCGGCCCGGGCGCGCCGAGGGGCCGCTGAGCAGCAGCAGCGCGACCACCCGGGCGCGCACACTGCGGTGCTCGCCCCAGGGGCCGGCCGCGGCCGGGTCGTTGAGCAATGGACTCGGCACGCTCAGGTCGTAGGTGCTGCCGTTCCGGAAGGCCTGCCACATGCCGAGTTCTGTGGCGGAGAGCCATTCCGGAGCTTCGTCGTCCTGCGGCTCGGACACTGCCGCGCCTCGCTTCCCCGTTCGCCGTGCCTGTCGCTGTGCGTTGTCGTCGTGTGCCTGTCGTCGTGTGACGCCCGGGCAGTCGTCGCCGGGCGGGGCTGCTGTTGTGAAGTCGTACGAATGTTCTTCCCTCTGAGTGACCGAATGAACGCCGATCGTCAACATTAGTAGCCGTGAGTGACATTCAGGGCTCATATCAGCCAGTGATACGGGCGACCGGCGGCGATATCCGGTCTGCGAGAATTGACCGTGTGATCTCACGAATCGATCTGCGCGGCGACGCCCTCCCCGAGGGCGGCGCACTGCGCGGCCTGCTGCCCCGTGCCGACTTCGACGTGTCGGCCGCCCTGGAGAAGGTGCGGCCCATCTGCGAGGACGTACGCCATCGCGGCACGGCGGCGCTGATCGAGTACGCGCGGAAGTTCGACGGTGTGACGCTCGACCGGGTACGGGTCCCCGCCGAAGCCCTCACCCGGGCCCTTCAGGCCCTGGATCCCGCCCTGCGGGCCGCGCTGGAGGAGTCGGTACGGCGGGCCCGCACCGTCCACCGCGCCCAGCGACGCGCGGAACACACCACACAGGTCGTGCCCGGCGGCACGGTGACCGAGAAGTGGGTGCCGGTCGGCCGCGTCGGGCTGTACGCGCCCGGCGGACGCTCCGTGTACCCGTCCTCCGTGCTCATGAACGTGGTCCCGGCGCAGGAGGCGGGCGTCGGCTCGATCGCGCTCGCCTCACCTCCCCAGAAGGAGTTCGGCGGCCTGCCGCACCCGACGATCCTCGCCGCCTGCGCGCTGCTCGGTGTCGACGAGGTGTACGCGGTCGGCGGCGCCCAGGCCGTCGCGATGTTCGCGTACGGCACGACCGGCCCCGACGGCTGCCCGCCCGCCGACATGGTCACCGGCCCCGGCAACATCTGGGTCACCGCCGCCAAGCGCTACTTCGCGGGCCGTATCGGCATCGACACCGAGGCCGGTCCGACCGAGATCGCCGTCCTCGCCGACGCGACCGCCGACCCGGCGCACGTCGCCGCCGACCTGATCAGCCAGGCCGAGCACGACCCGCTCGCCGCCGCCGTCCTCGTCACCGACTCCGTCGAACTGGCCGACGCGGTCGAGAAGGAACTGGTGCCGCAGACCGCCGCCACCAAGCACGTCGAGGACCGCATCGCGCCCGCCCTGGCGGGCAAGCAGTCCGCGATCGTCCTGGTCGACGGAGTCGAGGAGGGCCTGCGGGTGGTCGACGCGTACGGCGCCGAGCACCTGGAGGTGCAGACCGCCGACGCCGCCGCCGTCGCCGCCCGGGTCCGCAACGCGGGCGCGATCTTCGTGGGGCCGTACGCGCCCGTCTCGCTCGGCGACTACTGCGCCGGCTCCAACCACGTTTTGCCGACCGGCGGTTGCGCCTGTCACTCCTCCGGCCTGTCCGTCCAGTCCTTCCTGCGCGGCATCCACATCGTGGACTACACGCGTGACGCGCTCGCCGACGTCGCGCACCACGTCGTGACCCTCGCCGAGGCCGAGGACCTGCCCGCGCACGGCGCCGCAGTCAAGGCGCGTTTCGGCTGGAAACTGCCCCAGGTGCGGCAGCCCGCCGGGGAGGGCGCGTGACCGGCATCGACGACCTTCCCGTACGCGACGAACTGCGCGGCAAGTCCCCCTACGGGGCGCCCCAGTTGGACGTCCCCGTGCACCTCAACACCAACGAGAACCCGTACCCGCTGCCCGAACCGCTCGTCGAGCGGATCACCGAGCGGGTCCGCGAGGCCGCGCGCGGCCTCAACCGCTACCCCGACCGGGACGCGGTGGAACTCCGCACCGAGCTGGCCGCCTATCTGCGCCGCACCGCCGGCGACCTCCCGCTGACCGCCGCCAACGTCTGGGCGGCCAACGGCTCCAACGAGGTCATCCAGCAGCTGCTCCAGACCTTCGGCGGCCCCGGCCGCACCGCGATCGGCTTCGAGCCCTCGTACTCGATGCACCACCTCATCGCGCGCGGCACCAGCACCGGCTGGGTGTCCGGCCCCCGCAACGAGGACTTCACCATCGACGTGGCCGCCGCCGAGCGGGCCATCACCGAGCACCGGCCCCACGTCGTCTTCATCACCACCCCCAACAACCCCACCGGCAGCGCCGTCGACGCCGCGACCGTCCTGCGGCTGTACGACGCGGCGCAGGCCGCCCGGCCGTCGCTGGTCGTCGTGGACGAGGCGTACGTCGAGTTCAGCCACCACCCCACGCTGCTGCCGCTGCTCGCGGGCCGGCCGAACCTCGTCGTGTCCCGCACGATGTCCAAGGCCTTCGGCGCCGCCGGACTGCGCCTCGGCTATCTCGCCGCCGACCCCGCCGTGGTCGACGCGGTGCAGCTGGTACGCCTGCCGTACCACCTGTCCGCCGTCACCCAGGCCACCGCGCTCGCCGCGCTGGAGCACACCGATACGCTGCTCGGATATGTCGAACAGCTCAAGACCGAGCGGGACCGGCTGGTCACCGAACTGCGGGCGATGGGCTTCGAGGTCACCGAGTCGGACGCCAACTTCGTCCAGTTCGGCCGCTTCGACGACGCGCACCGGGCCTGGCGGACGATCCTCGACCAGGGCGTGCTGGTACGCGACAACGGCGTCCCCGGCCGGCTGCGGGTCACGGCGGGCACCCCGTCCGAGAACGACGCGTTCCTCGACGCGGTACGTAAATTGACGAAGGAGCAGAGCGCATGAGCCGTATCGGCCGCGTGGAACGAACGACCAAGGAGACCTCGGTCGTTGTCGAGCTCGACCTCGACGGCACGGGCAAGGTGGAGGTGTCGACGGGCGTCGGCTTCTACGACCACATGCTCGACCAGCTCGGCAGGCACGGCCTGTTCGACCTGACGGTCAAGACCGAGGGCGATCTGCACATCGACTCGCACCACACCATCGAGGACACCGCCCTCGCCCTCGGCGCCGCCTTCAAGCAGGCGCTCGGCGACAAGGTCGGCATCTACCGCTTCGGCAACTGCACCGTCCCGCTGGACGAATCGCTCGCCCAGGTCACCGTGGACCTCTCCGGCCGCCCGTACCTGGTGCACACCGAACCGGAGACGATGGCGCCGATGATCGGCAGCTACGACACGACGATGACCCGGCACATCCTGGAGTCGTTCGTCGCCCAGGCACAGATCGCGCTGCACGTGCACGTCCCGTACGGGCGCAACGCGCACCACATCGTCGAGTGCCAGTTCAAGGCCCTCGCCCGCGCGCTGCGGTACGCGAGCGAACGCGACCCCCGCGCCGTCGGCATCCTCCCGTCCACGAAGGGCGCCCTCTAACCCCATGACCGGTCTCAACACCATCCTCATCGTCCTCGGCCTGTTCCTGGCCGGTGGCGTCTACTCCTTCGCGAAGCAGAAGCAGCCCACGGGCGTCATCGTCCTGCTCGGCATCTGCTCCGCCCTCTGCCTCGTCGCCGGCATCCTTCGTATCCAAGGACTCTGGGAATGACCAAGAACGTCGTCGTCCTCGACTACGGCTTCGGCAACGTCCGCTCCGCCGAACGCGCCGTCGCCCGTGCCGGGGCGGAGGTCGAGATCACCCGTGACTTCGACAAGGCCATGAACGCCGACGGCCTGATCGTGCCCGGCGTCGGCGCCTTCTCCGCCTGCATGGAAGGGCTCCGCGCGGCGCGCGGCGACTGGATCGTCGGCCGCCGGCTGGCGGGCGGACGCCCCGTACTCGGCATCTGCGTCGGTATGCAGATCCTCTTCGAGCGCGGCATCGAGCACGGCGTGGAGACCGAAGGTCTCGACGAGTGGCCGGGCACGGTGGGGCCGCTCACCGCCCCGACCGTCCCCCACATGGGCTGGAACACCGTCGAGGCACCCGCGGACAGCCTGCTCTTCGCCGGGCTCGACGCCGGCGAGCGCTACTACTTCGTGCACTCGTACGCCGTCCACGACTGGTCCCTCGAAGTCACCAACCCCAAGATCCGCGCCCCGAAGGTCACCTGGTCCCGGCACGGCGAGCCGTTCGTGGCCGCCGTGGAGAACGGTGCACTGTGGGCCACGCAGTTCCACCCCGAGAAGTCCGGCGACGCCGGAGCCCAGCTGCTGTCCAACTGGATCGGAACCTTCTGATGTCCGGCACACCCCCCTCGTCCTCCGTGACGAGCCTCGAACTCCTTCCCGCCGTCGACGTACGCGACGGCCAGGCCGTGCGGCTCGTCCACGGCGAATCGGGATCCGAGACCTCCTACGGCTCACCGCTGGAAGCCGCACTCGCCTGGCAGCGGGCGGGTGCCGAGTGGCTGCATCTCGTGGACCTCGACGCGGCGTTCGGCACCGGTGACAACAGGGACCTCGTCGCCGGCATCACCGACGCCATGGACATCAAGGTCGAGCTGTCCGGCGGCATCCGCGACGACGCCTCGCTCGCCGCCGCGCTCGCCACCGGCTGCACACGCGTCAACCTCGGTACGGCGGCCCTGGAGACCCCCGAGTGGGCGGCCAAGGCCATCGCCGAGTACGGCGACCGGATCGCGATCGGCCTCGACGTACGCGGTACGACCCTGCGCGGGCGCGGCTGGACCAGCGAGGGCGGCGACCTCTGGGAGACGCTGGCGCGCCTCGACGCGGAGGGCTGCGCGCGGTACGTCGTCACCGACATCGCCAAGGACGGCACGCTCCAGGGGCCCAATCTGGAGCTGCTGAAGAGTGTGTGCGCGGCCACCGACCGGCCGGTCGTCGCCTCCGGCGGCGTCTCCTCGCTCGCCGACCTGCGTGCCATCGCCTCGCTGGTGCCCGAGGGCGTCGAGGGCGCGATCGTCGGCAAGGCCCTGTACGCGAAGGCGTTCACCCTGGAAGAGGCGCTCGTGGAGGTGGCCCGATGAGCGACGCGCCGAAGCACACGAACGAGTCGGACGGCGTACGCCGCATCGCCTCGGACGGTCTCTGGGAGGACACCTACGGCTACTCCCGCGCCGTCCAACTGCCCACCGGCGTCGTCCTCGTCTCCGGCTGCACCTCGGTCGTCGACGGCCGGATCGCGGAGGGCGGCCCGTACGAGCAGGCCGTCACCGCCTTCGGTGTCGGCGTCAAGGCGCTGAACGACCTCGGCCTCGGCGCCGAACACGTCGTACGCACCCGGATGTACGTCACGCACGCCGGGGACGCGGACGACGTCGGCCGCGCCCACAAGGAGGTGTTCGGCGCCGTACGGCCCGCCGCCACGATGGTCGTCGTCGCCGGCCTCATCGACCCGAGCCTGGTCGTCGAGATCGAACTCGAAGCCTTCCGCGCGCCCTCCGGAGGCCCGGCATGAGCCTCGCCGTCCGAGTCATCCCCTGCCTCGACGTGGACAACGGCCGGGTCGTCAAGGGCGTCAACTTCCAGAATCTGCGCGACGCCGGTGACCCCGTCGAGATGGCCAGGCTGTACGACGCCGAGGGCGCCGACGAGCTGACCTTCCTCGACATCACCGCCTCGTCGGGGGACCGCGAGACGACGTACGACGTGGTGCGCCGCACCGCCGAGCAGGTCTTCATCCCGCTCACGGTCGGCGGCGGTGTCCGTACCCCCGAGGACGTCGACAAGCTGCTGCGGGCGGGCGCCGACAAGGTCGGCGTCAACACGGCCGCCATCGAACGCCCCGACCTCATCCGGGAGATCGCCGAGCGCTTCGGCCGCCAGGTGCTCGTCCTGTCGGTCGACGCGCGGCGTACGCCCGAGGGCACCTTCGAGGTCACCACGCACGGCGGTCGCCGGGGCACCGGCATCGACGCCGTGGAGTGGGCGCACCGCGCGGCCGAACTGGGCGCCGGGGAGATCCTGCTCAACTCGATGGACGCGGACGGCACCAAGGACGGCTACGACACGGAGATGATCGCGGCCGTGCGCCGGCACGTCACCGTTCCGGTCATCGCCTCGGGCGGCGCGGGCAGCCTCGCGCACTTCCCGCCGGCCGTCGAGGCGGGCGCGGACGCCGTACTCGCCGCTTCCGTCTTCCACTTCGGCGATCTGCGGATCTCCCAGGTGAAGAAGGCGCTGCGGGAGGCGGGTCACCCGGTGCGCTGAGCCGCCTCGTGCACAGGCCCACTGCCCCGGAACGGCTCCGTTCCGGGGCAGTTCGCCGTCAATACCGGCGAACCCTCCGATGCGCGAAGGGGGTTCGCGAGGGGAAGGTTCCTTATCTCAGCCAGTACGGCGGTCGCCATCCGGCGGGGGCCGTGGCCCAGGACGACGGGCCCGGTCCTCGCGCGGGGGCGCGCCGCCTCCACCGAGAGGACCCCCCTCGTGCAGCAACTCTCCACCGGCGACAGCTCGGCGGGCCGCAACCGCGTTCACTCCCGTCCGCGCTTCTGGAGCGTCGCCCTGGCCGCCGGCGCCGCGACCGCGGCCCTGTTCGGCGGGCTCGTCCCCGGAGCCCAGGCGGCCCCCGCCGCCCCCGAGGCAGCCGCCGCCAACCCCTACGAGCGCGGCCCCGCCCCGACCGTCTCCAGCATCGAGGCGGCACGCGGCTCGTACGCCGTCTCGCAGACCACCGTCTCCACGTCCGCCGCCGACGGCTTCGGCGGCGGCACCATCTACTACCCGACGTCCACGGCCGACGGCACCTTCGGCGCCGTGGCGATCTCCCCCGGATTCACCGCCACGCAGTCCAGCGTGGCGTGGCTCGGCCCGAGACTCGCCTCGCAGGGCTTCGTCGTCATCACCATCAACACGCTCACCACCCTCGACCAGCCGGCCAGCAGGGGGCGTCAACTCCTCGCCGCCCTGGACCACTTGAAGCAGAACAGCACCGTCAGCGGCCGGATCGACGCGGCCCGGCTCGGCGTCATGGGCCACTCGATGGGCGGCGGTGGCTCGCTGGAGGCGGCCAAGAGCCGTACGACGCTGAAGGCCGCGATCCCGCTCACCGGCTGGAACACCGACAAGACCTGGCCCGAACTGCGCACGCCCACCCTGCTCGTCGGGGCCGACGGCGACACGGTCGCCCCCGTCGCCACCCACTCGGAACCGTTCTACGAGTCGCTGCCCGGCTCACTCGACAAGGCGTATCTGGAACTGAACGGCGCCACCCACTCCGCGCCCACCTCGGCGAACACCACGATCGCCAAGTACAGCATTTCCTGGCTGAAGCGGTTCATCGACGACGACACCCGCTTCGAACAGTTCCTGTGCCCGCTGCCCGGACCGAGCCCCACCATCGAGGAGTACCGGGGGAGTTGCCCGCTCGGCTGACCCCGCTGTCGTTCCGGTACGCCGGCCCGAACCCCGTACGTGATCGCGGCCCCCGCACTGTGCCCGTGCACAGTGCGGGGGCCGCCCACCGCGCCGCCGCCCAGCGCCGGGGGAATCTGCAAGATTTATTGCGCAATCTATATTGCGCAACTTTCCTTGTGTATCTACGCTGGTGGGTATGGCAGCCAACGACTCCCGCAGAATCGACGACCTGGCGACGCTGAAGGCGTTCGGTCATCCCTTGCGGATGAAGCTCTACCGCGCGCTCTTCGTCTCCCGTACGGCCACCGCGTCGCAGCTCGCCGAGCAGGTGGACGAGGCCGTCTCGCTCGTCAGCTACCACCTGCGCAAGCTCGCCGACCACGGTCTGATCGAGGAGGCGCCGCAGCAGGGCAAGGACGGGCGTGAACGCTGGTGGCGGACGGCGTCCGAAGGACTGAGCTTCCGGGACGAGGACTTCCGCGACGCACCCGAGAAGGTCGCCACGCACGCCGCCATCGGCCGGATGTCGTTCGAGCAGCGCGGGGAGCTGTACCGCGCCTACATGGACAGCCAGTCGGCCTGGGCGCCGGAGTGGCGCAGCGCCGCCTTCAGCAGCGAGTTCCTCGGTCCGTTCACGCACGAGGAGCTGGCCCGGCTGAGCCAGGAGATGCACGAGCTGATCAAGCGGCACACGGACGCCGCGCGGGCCGAGCAGGACGCCGGCGACACCGAAGGGCGCGAGAACGTCGCGCTGCACATCTACGGATTCCCGTTCCGCCAGTAGCCCCCACCCCTCCACTCCGGAAGGAGCCCACGCCATGCACACCGACGTACACCTCCAGCTGCATGCCCTGCGCGCCGCCGAACTCCGTACGGAGGCGGACCGGTTCCGGCGGTCCCGCGTGGGGGCGCGCACCCACGGTCACCTCCGCCGCCTGCTGGGCTGGTTCCTGGTCGATCTGGGCCTGCGCCTCGTACACCGCCCGCACGTACGTCCCGCCCGAATCGCCTGACGGAAGGTCCACGCCGCTCATGACCGCGCTCCCGACCGCCGCCACCTCAGCCTCGGCCTCAGCCACTGTTACGCCGGCGCCCGAGCGGCCCGCCCACCGCGACGCCAACGTCCTGCGCTGGCTCGCCGCGTACACCATGTCGATGGTCGGCGACAGCGTGTACTACATGGCGCTGGCCTGGGCCGCCGCCCGTTCCGGCAGCCCCACCCAGACCGGCCTCGTGCTGGCCGTCGGCGCCGTGCCACGGGCACTCCTGATGCTGGGCGGGGGAGTCCTCGCCGACCGGTGGGGCCCGCGCCGCGTGGTCATCGGCAGCGACGCCGCGCGCTGCGTGGTGATCCTGGGCATCGCCGCCGTCCTCGTCCTCACCGCGCCCGGCCTCTGGCTGCTGATCGCGGTGGCCCTGGTCTTCGGCGTCGTGGACGCCCTGTTCCTGCCCGCGGTCGGCGCCCTGCCACCACGGATCACCGGCCCCGGCCAGCTCGCCAGGGTCCAGGGACTGCGCGGCCTCGCGGCGCGCGCCGCCAATGTCACCGGGGCACCGCTCGGCGGGCTCCTGGTCGCGCTCGGCGGCTCGGCGGCGGCGTTCGCCGCGGCGGGCGCGCTCTTCGCGGTGTCGCTGGTGCTGCTCATCGCCGTACGGATGACGCCCCTGCCCCGCGACAAAGCGGCATCAGTAGAAGACGGTGCGGAGGGCACCGCGAGCGGCAGCGCCTGGCACGAACTCACCGACGGGCTGCGCTACATCCGCCGCCACCGCGTCCTGGGCCCGCTGATGCTCGTCATCGCCCTCAGTGAGCTGGGCTTCGTCGGCCCGCTCAACGTCGGCCTCGTCCTGCTCGCCCAGGACCGGGGCTGGGGCGCCGGCGGCATGGGCTGGATCGTGGCCGTCTTCGGCGTCGGCGCCGGGGCCGCCTCACTGCTGCTGGCGGTGCGCGGACGCCTCCCGCGCGCGGGCCTCGTCCTGTGTCTGTCCGTCGTCGCCGGCGCCTTCGCGATCGGCGCCATGGCCTTCGTGCCCACCGTCGGCCTCGCCGCCGTGGCGGGCCTCTTCGTCGGACTGCTGGCCGGGCTCGGCGGCGGACTGTGCGGGGCGCTGACCCAGACGGTCACGGAGCCCGGGTACCTCGGCCGGGTGACATCCGTGTCCACCCTCTTCACCCTCGGCATCGCGCCGCTCAGCTACCCGGTGACCGGCGCCGCCGTCGGACTCTGGGGCACCGGCCCGGTCTTCGTCGTCAGCGCCGTGGTCTGCGCGGCGGGCGGCGCGCTGGGCCTGGCGTTCACCCAGCTGCGCCGCGCCGAACTGCCCGGCGGCTGAACGAACCGACCAGCTGACCAAACCGGCCGGCGGGCCCGCTACATCCCGAGCTTCGCCTGCTGCAACCTGTCGACCGCTTCCTTGTCGCCTTCCACGTCCACCCGCGCCGCGTCCTGCCGCCCGAAGACGAAGAGCAGCAGCTCGCTCGGCTCCCCGGTCACCGTCACCACCGGAGAGCCCTTGTGCGCCACCGCCGTCTGACCGTCCGGACGCCGCAGCACCAGACCCACCGGCGACTTGCGGCCCATCATCCGGGCGCCCTTCTCCAGCCGCGCCCACAGGGCGTTCGAGAAGACCTTGTCCACCTCGCGGGGCGTCCAGTCGGGCTGTGCCCGCCGTACGTCCTCGGCGTGGATGTAGTACTCGACGGTGTTCGCGGCCTCGTCGAGCTGCTTGATCCCGAAGGGCGACATCCGCGGCGGCCCCGTACGGATGAGCTGGATCAGCTCCTCGTACGGCTTCGCCACATACTCGCCCTGCACCCGCTCCAGCCGGTTCCTGAGCGGGCCGATGAGCTGTCCGCCCGCCGCGTCGGGGCGGCGCTCGCGCACCACCACATGTGCCGCGAGATCCCGGGCGGTCCAGCCTTCGCACAAGGTCGGGGCGTCGGGTCCCGACGACTCCAACAGGTCGGCGAGCAGAAGTCGTTCACGCTTTGCATGGGTCGACATACCTGCCAGCGTACGACTGCCGCGCGCCGTCCGCCCAGTGGACGTCCGAGGCCCGGGGCGGGACGGGCGCGGCACAATGGGCCCATGACCAGCGCGACCGAGGGCTCAGGCCCCACCAGTGGCCTCGACCCCGCCATCGCCGCCCGGCTCAGGCGCGGCACCGACGGGCTGATTCCGGCCGTCGTCCAGCAGTACGACACCGGCGAGGTGCTGATGCTCGGCTGGATGGACGACGAGGCCCTGCACCGCACCCTCACCACCGGACGCGGCACCTACTGGTCCCGCAGCCGCCGTGAGTACTGGGTCAAGGGCGACACCTCCGGCCATGTCCAGCACGTCAGGTCCGTCGCGCTCGACTGCGACGCCGACACGGTCCTGGTCAAGGTCGACCAGGTGGGCGCCGCCTGCCACACCGGCGACCGGACCTGCTTCGACGCCGACGTGATCCTGCCGCCGACGTCCGGGACCGGCCCCGCCGCCGACTAGGCTCCGCTGCCATGGATCTCGACACCTTCCGCAAGCTGGCGGTCGACCGCCGCGTCATCCCGGTCGGCCGCAGGCTCCTCGCGGACGGCGACACCCCGGTCGGTCTCTACCGCAAACTCGCCGCCGAACGCCCGGGGACCTTCCTCCTCGAGTCCGCCGAGAACGGCCGCTCCTGGTCGCGCTACTCCTTCATCGGCGTACGGTCCGCCGCCACGCTCACCGAGCGCGACGGGCACACCCACTGGCTCGGCACCCCGCCCGTCGGCGTCCCCGTCGACGGCGACCCGCTCGCCGCCCTGCGCGCCACGGTGGAGGCCCTGCACACCCCGCACGACCGCGAGGGCGACCTGCCGCCCTTCACCGGCGGCATGGTCGGCTACCTCGGCTTCGACGTCGTCCGCAGGCTGGAGAAGAAGATCGGCGACCACGCCCGCGACGATCTCCACCTGCCCGAGCTGACGATGCTGCTCACCTCCGACCTCGCCGTCCTGGACCACCGCTCCGGCACCGTCCTGCTCATCGCCAACGCGATCAACCACAACGACCTCGACACGGGCGTCGACGAGGCGTACGCGGACGCCGTCGGCCGGCTCGACGCCATGGAGCGCGACCTGACGCGCCCCGTGGACAGCGTGCCCACCGCCCTGCCGCCGTCCGAACTGCCGCCGTACACCGCGCTGTGGGGCGGCGTGGCCTACCAGGAGGCCGTCGAGGACATCAAGGAGCGCATCAGGGCGGGCGAGGCCTTCCAGGTCGTCCCCTCGCAACGCTTCGAGACCCCCTGCGAGGCGAGCGCGCTCGACGTCTACCGGGTGCTGCGGGCCACGAACCCCAGCCCGTACATGTACCTCTTCCGCTTCGACGGCTTCGACGTCGTCGGCTCCAGCCCCGAGGCCCTGGTCAAGGTCGAGGACGGGCACGCGATGGTCCACCCCATCGCCGGTACCCGCCCGCGCGGCGCGACCCCGCACGACGACCAGGCCCTCGCCGACGAACTGCTCGCCGACCCCAAGGAGCGCGCCGAGCATCTGATGCTCGTCGACCTCGGCCGCAACGACCTGGGACGGGTCTGCGAACCCGGCACCGTCGAGGTCGTCGACTTCATGTCCGTCGAGCGCTACTCGCACGTCATGCACATCGTCTCGACCGTCACCGGCCGCGTCGCCGAAGGCCGTACCGCCTTCGACGTCCTGACCGCCTGCTTCCCCGCCGGCACGCTCTCCGGCGCCCCGAAGCCGCGCGCCCTGCAGATCATCGACGAACTGGAGCCCTCGCGGCGGGGTCTGTACGGAGGCTGCGTCGGGTACCTCGACTTCGCGGGCGACTCCGACACCGCCATCGCCATCCGTACGGCCCTGCTCCGGGACGGCACCGCGTACGTCCAGGCGGGCGCGGGCGTCGTCGCCGACTCCGACCCCGTCGCCGAGGACACCGAGTGCCGCAACAAGGCGGCCGCGGTACTGCGCGCGGTGCACACCGCGAACCGGCTGTCCGCGTCCTGAAGGCTGTCCGGCTCCTGAGGCAGCCCGCAGGGAGGCCCGTCCGAGGTGGCCCGGACCGGTAGGGGATAGTGGGGCGGGTGACAGCCGTACCCATTCCCCAGCCCCGCGCCGAGACCGCGGCGGACGCCACGAGAAGGCGTGCCGGACGAAGTCTCGGCGTCGCCCTCCTCCTCGGCGCCGCCGGCTCCGCCGTGGTGCTGATCGCCTCCGGCCAGACCTGGGCCGAGGGCAGCGCCGTGGTGGCGGGCGGCAGCGTGTCGCTCGACGCCGGAGGCCGTGACGTCACCGGCGTCCCCGCCGCGCTCGCCGTCGTCGGCCTCGCCGCCCTCGTCGCCGTCTTCGCCGTCCGTACGGCCGGCCGGCTGCTGGTCTCCGCGCTGCTCGCCCTCAGCGGCGCGGGCGCGACCGTCGCCGCGCTCGTCGGCGCGACCGACAGCGCGGCGCTCGACGACAAGGCCGCACGTACGACGGGCGACACCGCCGCGACCATCGACGCCCTCACCCATACCGCCTGGCCCTACGTGACGGCGGCCGGCGGCCTGCTGATCCTGCTCGCCGGGCTGCTGGCCCTGCGATACGGATCACACTGGCCGACCATGTCGGGCCGCTACGAGCGTGACGGCACCCCGCGGCCCGCCCGCGTCCGAAAGCCGGCCGCCGGGCCCGCCGTGGATCCCGACCGCCCCGAGGACCTCTGGAAGGCCCTGGACCGGGGCGAGGATCCGACGAGGTAGGGCCTGTCGTTCGGATCAGGCCGGTGACCGCGGTCGTGACCCCGTGGAGGGGAACGCCGACCGGTGCGGGACAATGAACGGTGAGCGTCCGACTCACCCGGCGCGCGATGCCGGCGCCACAGCAGCACATGAGCAAACGAGGAGCGAATTCATGGCGGGCAGCAGCCACGGACACACCCCGGCCGCCTGGACCGGTGTCACCATCTCTGTCATCGGCTTCTGCATCGCAGGCGTCTTCATGGTGGCGGCCGACCCCCTCGGGTTCGTCGCCGGTCTGGCGGTCATCCCCCTCGGTGGCATCGTCGGCCTCGCCATGCGGGCCGCGGGCCTCGGCGCGGTCAAGGAGTCCGAAGCGGCGAAGCAGGCCCGCGCGGAGGCCGCGCGGGCGTCCCTGGACCGCGCGGAGCGCGAGGCCCGCGAGCGTGGCGAGGGCCACCCCACCGGACAGCCGCACGTCCAGGCGGAGCCCCAGCCGGTGAGCCAGACCGCGTAACCGGCCGCGTGACCGGATCGTCGCGACACCGCCCGCCGGCGGAACGCGGACCCGGTCCCGCACCGTGACATGAGGCGCAGCCCCGCCACGCCGGGCTGCGCCTCATCGCATGGCGACGACGCGTGTACGGGGCCCGGCTGCGCTTTGCCGCCCCCACGGGGGACAATCACCCGGTGGACGCCATGCCAGTACCCGCCGCGCCGCCCCCGGCCCCCGCCCCGGCGACCCGCGCCCGGCGGCTCCTCGCCCCGCTGGGCACACTCACCGGCGTCGTCGCCGCCTTCACCTACGTCGGCCTGGTCGACCCCAACGAGAGCGGCCACTACCCCGTCTGCCCGCTGCTCAGCATGACCGGCCTCTACTGCCCCGGCTGCGGCGGACTGCGCAGCGCCCACGCCGTCGCGCACGGTGACCTCGCCGCCGCCCTCGGTGCCAACGCGCTCGCCGTCATCGGTTACGGCGTCTTCGCCGTGGTCTGGCTCATGTGGCTGATTCGCGTCGCTCGCGGCACACCGGTCCGGGTCTCGGTGCCACCCTTCTTGGGATGGGCCGTCGGCGCGGTGATCCTGGCCTTCACCGTGGTGCGGAACCTGCCTTTCGGCTCGTCGCTCGCCCCATGAAGTCCCAGGTGATGGGATGCTCGACCGGCGGATGCGGGCCCTCGGCCCTCCTCCGGATACCATCGACATGGCTGATCCTGATCCATGGCTGAATCCGACACCGTTCCCGGAAGGGGGCCGCTCGCGTGAGTGTGCTCGACGAGATCATCGAAGGCGTACGCGCCGACCTCGCGGAGCGGCAGACGCGCGTCAGCCTCGACGAGCTCAAGGAGCGCGCGGGCAAGGCGCGGCCGGCCAAGGACGGCGTCGCCGCACTGCGCGGCGAGGGCGTCACGGTGATCTGCGAGGTCAAGCGCTCCAGCCCCTCCAAGGGCGCGCTGGCCGCGATCGCCGACCCCGCCGGACTGGCCGCCGACTACGAGGCGGGCGGCGCGGCCGCCATCTCCGTACTGACCGAGCAGCGCCGCTTCGGCGGGTCGCTGGCCGACCTCGAAGCCGTCCGGGCCAAGGTCGACATCCCCGTCCTGCGCAAGGACTTCATCGTCACGGCGTACCAGCTGTGGGAGGCGCGCGCGTACGGCGCGGATCTCGCCCTGCTGATCGTCGCCGCCCTGGAGCAGCCCGCGCTCGTCTCGCTCATCGAGCGCGCCGAGTCCATCGGACTCACCCCGATCGTCGAGGTGCACGACGAGGACGAGGTGGAGCGCGCGGTCGACGCCGGGGCGAAGATCATCGGGGTCAACGCGCGTGACCTGAAGACGCTGAAGGTCGACCGCGGCACGTTCGAGCGGCTCGCCCCCGAGATCCCGGACGGCATCGTCAAGATCGCCGAGTCCGGTGTGCGCGGACCGCACGACCTCATCGCGTACGCCAACGCGGGCGCCGACTCGGTGCTCGTCGGCGAGTCCCTGGTCACCGGGCGCGACCCCAAGTCGGCGGTGGCCGATCTGGTCGCCGCGGGCGCCCACCCGGCGCTGCGGCACGGTCGGAGCTGACCCGCCGCATGCCCGTCCCGTCCGCCTCCGGAACCCTGGCCGCCGTGCGCGTGCCCCACGCGCCACTGGCGCGCGGGTGCCGTCCGCGCGGCTGCCGGGCCCCGGCCAGGCGCGTGCACGGACGACGGGTGCGGTACGTGATCGGTGACGAACCCGGTCAGGTCAACGGGATGCGATGGCGCGGGGCCGCGCTCCGGCGAGGCCCTTCCGAACGCGACCACCGCGCGACCGCATAGCCGCGTCGCGACGACCCACGTCCGGAAGAACCCGGTCACCACGACCCGCGCCCTCCCCCGCCCACGCGGGGTGCGGGGCGGCCTCGCCCATGGCGCATACGGTGCACCCACCCGTTGCTTCACGAGGAGATCATCCGTGACGACCCCTTCCTCCGATTCCTCCGAGTTCTTCATTCCCGACCCCGTGGGACTGAGCCCCGACGCCGAGGGCTACTTCGGCGCGTTCGGCGGCAAGTTCATCCCCGAGGCGCTCGTCGCCGCCGTCGACGAGGTCGCCGTCGAGTACGAGAAGGCCAAGGGCGACCCCGCCTTCACCGCCGAGCTGAACGACCTCATGGTCAACTACACCGGCCGCCCCAGCGCCCTCACCGAGGTCCCGCGGTTCGCCGCCGAGGCCGGCGGCGCCCGGGTGTTCCTCAAGCGGGAGGACCTGAACCACACCGGGTCCCACAAGATCAACAACGTGCTCGGCCAGGCGCTGCTCACCAGGCGCATGGGCAAGACCCGGGTCATCGCCGAGACCGGCGCCGGACAGCACGGCGTCGCCACCGCGACCGCCTGCGCGCTCTTCGGGCTCGAATGCACCATCTACATGGGCGAGATCGACACCGAGCGCCAGGCGCTCAACGTCGCCCGTATGCGGATGCTCGGCGCCGAGGTCGTGCCGGTGAAATCCGGCAGCCGCACCCTGAAGGACGCCATCAACGAGGCGTTCCGCGACTGGGTCGCCAACGTGGACCGTACGCACTACCTCTTCGGCACCGTCGCCGGACCGCACCCCTTCCCCGCGATGGTGCGCGACTTCCACCGCGTGATCGGCGTCGAGGCGCGGCGGCAGATCCTGGAGCGGGCGGGCCGGCTGCCCGACGCGGCCGTCGCCTGTGTAGGAGGCGGGTCCAACGCGATCGGTCTCTTCCACGCGTTCCTCGCCGACGAGGCCGTACGGCTGGTGGGCTGCGAGCCCGCGGGCCACGGCATCGAGACCGGCGAGCACGCGGCGACGCTGAGCGCGGGCGAGCCCGGCATCCTGCACGGTTCGCGGTCGTACGTCCTTCAGGACGAGGAGGGCCAGATCACCGAGCCGTACTCGATCTCCGCCGGACTCGACTACCCGGGCATCGGCCCCGAGCACGCGTACCTCAAGGACAGCGGCCGCGGCGAGTACCGGGCCGTGACCGACGACGAAGCCATGCAGGCGCTGCTGCTGCTGTCCCGCACCGAGGGCATCATCCCGGCCATCGAGAGCGCGCACGCGCTCGCGGGGGCGCTGGAGGTCGGCCGTGAGCTGGGGGAGGACGGTCTGATCGTCGTCAACCTCTCCGGGCGCGGCGACAAGGACATGGACACCGCCGCCCGCTACTTCGGGCTGTACGACGGGGAGAGCGCCAAGTGAGCGGGAACATCCAGCTGTTGAGCGACACCCTCGCCGCCGCGAGGAGCGAGGGACGCGCCGCGCTCATCGCCTATCTGCCCGCCGGATTCCCGACGGTCGACGGCGGCATCGACGCCGTGAAGGCCGTCTTCGACGGCGGAGCCGACGTCGTCGAGGTCGGGCTGCCGCACAGCGACCCGGTGCTCGACGGGCCCGTCATCCAGACCGCCGACGACATCGCCCTCAAGGGCGGCGTGAAGATCGCGGACGTGATGCGTACGGTCCGCGAGGCGTACGAGGCCACCGGAAAGCCGGTGCTGGTCATGACGTACTGGAACCCGATCGACCGGTACGGCATCGAGCGGTTCACCGCCGAGCTGGCCGAGGCGGGCGGCGCCGGGTGCATCCTGCCCGACCTGCCCGTACAGGAGTCCGACGTGTGGCGGCAGCACGCCGACAAGCACGGCCTCGCCACCGTCTTCGTCGTCGCGCCCAGCAGCAAGGACGACCGGCTCGCGAAGATCACGGCCGTGGGCTCCGGATTCGTCTACGCCGCCTCCCTGATGGGCGTCACCGGCACCCGCCGGTCGGTGGGCGCACAGGCCCAGGACCTGGTGCGACGGACCCGCGCCACCACCGATCTGCCGGTGTGCGTCGGGCTCGGGGTGTCCGACGCGGCGCAGGCCGCCGAGGTCGCCTCCTTCGCCGACGGGGTCATCGTCGGCTCGGCCTTCGTCAAGCTGATGCTGGACGCTTCCGACCGCGAGGCGGGGCTGGTGGCGGTCCGCGCGCTCGCCGCCGACCTGGCCGAAGGCGTTCGCAAGCGCTGACGGGTGAGGTAGCTCGTACGGGTGGACCTGGGACCGGGGAGGTGCGTACGCGCCTCCCCGGTTCGTTGCTGTGGCGTGAGCGAGAAGAACCGTGAGGCAAAGAGGAGCGCCCGAGAGCGGCTCCAGGAGCAGCGTGAGCAGGAGAAGAGGCAGGAGCGGCGCAAGCGCACCCTGATCGTCTCGGCGGCGGTGGTGGGCGTGCTGGGCGTGGCGGCGGCGATCGGACTCGTCGCCACCAACGCGAACAAGGACAAGGGCGGCAGCGCCGCCGCGGGCCCCGTGCTCGCCCCGTCGGGTGCGCAGGGCAAGGACGAGCTGTCGATCCCCGTGGGCAGGGCCGACGCGCCGTCGACCCTCACCGTGTGGGAGGACTTCCGCTGCCCGGCCTGCGGCCAGTTCGAGAACGCGTTCCGGGACACGATCAAGGAGCTGGAGAACGCGGGCCGGCTCAAGGTCGACTACCACCTCGCCACGATCATCGACGGCAACATGGGCGGCAGCGGCTCGCTGCGCGCGGCCAACGCGGCGGCGTGCGCCCAGGACGTGGGCAAGTTCGCGCCGTACCACGACACGCTCTTCAAGAATCAGCCGCCGGAGCCCGACGACGCCTTCGCCGACAACGCCAAGCTGCTGGAGCTCGCGGGCAAGGTCGACGGCCTGGAGTCGGCCCCCGGCTTCAAGCAGTGCGTCGAGGACGGCAAGCACGACAAATGGGTGGTGAATTCGAACACGGCGTTCCAGAACGGCGGCTTCAGCGGCACGCCGACCGTCCTGCTCAACGGTGAATCCGTCTTCCCCAAGAAGGGCGGCGAGGACATCACCCCGGCCAACTTCAAGAAGTGGGTCACCGAGGCCAACAAGGGCAAGCAGCCCGGCACCGCACCGGCGACCCCGCCCCCCACCGGGGCCTCCCCCTCCTGAATCGACGGCCCGCGCGGGACCGGATTCGCGCGGGCTCGTTATCCAGACGTTGCCGGGCGGGTTGCCGTAGGCCCCGCCCGGCACGGTAGCGTCGGAACCGCCATGGACATTGCCTATATCCCCAGTCCGTCGAGCGGCGTGATCCATCTCGGACCACTTCCGCTGCGCGGCTACGCGTTCTGCATCATTCTCGGTGTCTTCGTCGCCGTCTGGTACGGCAACAAGCGCTGGATCGCCCGCGGCGGCAAGGCCGGCACCGTGGCGGACATCTCCGTCTGGGCCGTGCCCTTCGGACTCGTCGGCGGCCGGCTCTACCACGTGATCACGGACTACCAGCTGTATTTCAGCGACGGTAAGGACTGGGTCGACGCCTTCAAGATCTGGGAGGGCGGCCTCGGAATCTGGGGCGCCATCGCCTTCGGCGCCGTCGGCGCCTGGATCGGCTGCCGCCGCCGGGGCATCCCGCTCCCCGCGTACGCGGACGCCATCGCACCCGCGATCGTGCTCGCCCAGGCCATCGGCCGCTGGGGCAACTGGTTCAACCAGGAGCTGTACGGCAAGTCCACCGATCTGCCGTGGGCCGTGAAGATCAGCGAAGGTGTGAACCGCGAGGCGGGCACCTACCACCCGACATTCCTCTACGAGTCGCTGTGGTGCGTCGGTGTCGCGCTGCTCGTGGTCTGGGCCGACCGCCGCTTCAAGCTCGGCCACGGACGGGCGTTCGCGCTGTACGTCGCCGCGTACTGCGTAGGCCGGTCCTGGATCGAGTACATGCGCGTCGACGAGGCCCACCACGTGCTGGGGCTGCGCCTCAACGTGTGGACCGCGATCGTCGTCTTCGTGCTGGCGGTCGTGTACATCGTGATCTCGGCGCGGACCAGGCCGGGGCGCGAGGAGATCGTCGAGCCGGACCGGGAGACGCTGGCCAAGGGCGGCAAGTCCAAGGACAGCGAGTCCACGGACGGCAAGGACGGCGACGCCGCCGACGACAAGGTCACGATCAAGAAGGCGGACGCGGACGCCGAAGCCGATGCCGATGCCGCCAAGGTCGACGCCGAGGGCAGTGCCGACACCGCGGCGGCCAAGAACGTCTGACCCGCACACCGCACACCGCACCACGAAAAGGCCGCCGGGCCTCCTCAGGGGTCCGGCGGCCCTTTCGCGTGCTGCTGGCGGTCAGGCCCGCGTGGTCGCCCGTCCGGCCAGGAACAGCGTGCGGTGCGCCGCCGCCACGATCGCCGCGTCCACGAACCGCCCGTCCGGCAGCGCCAGCGCCCCCGTGCCCGTGGCCGCCGCCTCGACGATCTCGGCGGCCGACTCCACCTCCCGCGCCGTGGGCAGATACGCGCGCTCGATCACCGGCAACTGGCGCGGATGGATCGCCGACCGCCCGAAGAAGCCGAGCGAGCGCCCGTGCGCGCACGAGGCGGCCAGCCCTTCCAGGTCCCGCACGTCCGGGTAGACGGACTGGACGGGCGCCGGCAGACCGGCGGCCCGCGCCGCCACCACGACGCGGCTGCGCGGCCAGTCGAGCCCGGCATCGTTCCGTACCCCGAGATCGGCGCGGAGGTCGGCCTCGCCGAGCGCGATACCCCGCACGGCGGGATGGGCCGCGGCGATGGCGTGGGCGTTCTCGACGGCCAGGGCGCATTCGAGGAGCGCGTACAGCGGGGTGTCCGGGGCGGTTGCGGCGACCCGGCGGATGTCCGAGGCCCGGGTGACCTTCGGCAGCCGCAGGCCGGCCAGGCCGGGGAGCCCGGCCAGGGCGGGGATGTCGTCCTCGTCGGCGATACGGACATGGACGGGCGTGGGGTCGGACGATGCCAGCAGTTCGGCCGTCGCGGCGCGCGCGTAATCCCTGCGGTCGGGGGCCACCGCGTCCTCCAGGTCGACGATCACCGCGTCGGCCCCGGAGACGAGCGCCTTCTGTACGACGTCGGGCCGGTCCCCGGGCACGTACAGCCAGGTGAGCGGGGCGTGCCCGGGCCCCGCTTCGCCGGTCACAGCGCGCCCTCCGTACGGAGGGCGGAGATCTCCGGTGCCGACAGACCCAGCTCGGCGAGGACCGCGTCCGTGTCGGCGCCGTGCGGGCGGCCCGCCCACCGGATGGAGCCGGGGGTCTCGGAGAGCCGGAAGAGGACGTTCTGCATACGAATGGGGCCCAGCTCCGGGTCGGGGACCTCGGTGACGCTGTCCAGCGCCCGGTACTGCGGGTCGTCCATGACGTCGCGGATGTCGTAGACGGGCGCGATCGCCGCCTCCGCCTTCTCGAACGCGGCCATCGCGTCCTCCCGCGAATGCCGGGCGATCCAGTCGCCGACCGCCTCGTCGAGCACATCGGCGTGCTCGGCCCGCCCGCTGCCGCTGCCGAACCACGGCTCGGCTGCCAGCTCCTCCCTGCCCACCAGCCGCATCACGCGCTCGGCGATCGACTGGGCGGAGGTGGAGACCGCGAGCCAGGAGCCGTCGGCGGTGCGGTAGGTGTTGCGGGGGGCGTTGTTACGGGAGCGGTTGCCGGTACGGGGCTGTACGTAGCCGAGCTGGTCGTACCAGAGCGGCTGCGGCCCCAGCACCGTCAGGATCGGCTCGATGATCGCCAGGTCGACCACCTGGCCCCGCCCCGTCGTCGCCCGGCCGTTGAGCGCGGTCATCACGGCGTACGCGGTGGCCAGCGCGGCGATCGAGTCGGCCAGACCGAACGGGGGCAGCGTCGGCGGCCCCTCGGGCTCGCCGGTCATGGCGGCGAACCCGCTCATGGCCTCGGCGAGCGTGCCGAACCCGGGGCGGTGGGAGTACGGGCCGAACTGCCCGAAGCCGGTGACCCGGGCGAGGACCAACCGGGGGTTGACGGCGGCGAGTTCGGCCCAGCCGAGGCCCCATCTCTCCAGTGTGCCGGGGCGGAAGTTCTCGACGATCACGTCCGCGTCGGCGGCCAGCCGCAGCAGGACGTCGCGGCCGCGCGGGGAGGCGAGGTCGAGGGTGATGGTGCGCTTGTTGCGGCCCAGGATCTTCCACCAGAGGCCGACACCGTCCTTCGCGGGGCCGTGCCCGCGCGACGGGTCGGGGCGGGTGGGGTGCTCGACCTTGATGACCTCGGCGCCGAAGTCGCCCAGCATGGTGGCGGCGAGGGGACCGGCGAAGAGGGTGGCGAGGTCGAGGACGCGCAGGCCGTGCAGCGGGGGAGCGGCTTCGGCGGGAGCGGGAGTGGCTTCGGCGGTCATGAGGCGGCCTCGTCGATCTCGGAGCGGTACGGCATGGACGTGGACGCCCCATGGCGTTGCACGCAGAGCGCGGCGGCGGCCGACGCCCAGCGCGTCGCCGCGGCCATCGGACGGCCCTCGCCGATCGCCACGGCGAGCGCGCCGACGAACGTGTCGCCGGCGCCGGTCGTGTCCACGGCGGTGACCCTGGGCGCGGGGACGGCGACGGGCTCGGCGCCGTGCGCCGCGTACAGACAGCCCGCCGCGCCCAGGGTGATCACGACCTCGGGGACCTGACGGAGCAGCACCTCGGCCGCGGCGTACGGGTCGGCGACGCCCGAGCGCGGCGGCCTCGTGTTCGTTGGGCACCAACAGATCGGTGGCGGTGAGGAGTTCGGGCGGCAGCGGTTGGACGGGGGCGGGGGTGAGGATCGTCCGTACCCCGTGCCGCCGGGCCGCCCGCGCGCCGTCGAGCACTGCGCTCAGCGGGAGTTCGAGCTGGAGGAGCAGGGAGCCGGCGGTGCCGATGAGGGTCTCCTCGCCGGGGCCGAGCGCGGTGAGGGTGCCGTTCGCGCCGGGGACGACGACGATCGCGTTGCCGCCGTCGTCGTCCACGACGATGTGCGCGGTGCCGGAGGGGCCTTCGGCGGTGTGGAGGAGGTCGGTGTCCACGCCCGACGAGGTGAGCGTGTGCCGGAGCCGTACGCCGAACTCGTCGGCGCCGACCGCGCCGATCATCGCCACGTCGCCACCGGCGCGGGCGGCGGCGACGGCCTGGTTGGCGCCCTTGCCGCCGGGGACCGTACGGAACTCACGCCCCGTGACGGTCTCCCCCTGCTTCGGGGCCCGCGCGACGTACGCGACGAGGTCCATGTTGGTGCTGCCGAGCACCACGATGCCGGTCATGGGCGGAGTGCCTCCTGGGTGAGTCGGGCGAGTTCGTCGAAACCGACGCCGTCGAATCCGACGACGGAGGTGGCGAGCCGGTTCTTGAGCGGCGCCGTCCACCGCTCGGGCAGCCGGTCCGGGTGCCCGGCGAGCAGACCGGCGACGGAACCGGCGGTCGCCCCGTTCGAGTCGGTGTCCCAACCGCCGGACACGGCACGGCAGATGGAGCCGGTGAAGTCGCCGTCGGCGTGGGTGAGGGCGGCGGCGAGGAGCGCGGCGTTGGGGACGGCGTGGACCCAGTGGTAGTGGCCGTGGTCGGCGTGCAGCCGGTCGACGACGGTGTCGAAGTCCTGGTGTGCGCGGGCCGTCTCGATCGCCTTTTCCACGGCTTCCGCGAGGCGCGAGTGCGGGGGTACGACGGCGAGGCCCTGCCGGAGGGAGGCGTGCACGTCCGCGCCGCCGCCCGCCGCGGCGATGGTGCCCGCGACGAACATCGCGCCGTACACGCCGTTGGCGGTGTGCGTCAGCGCCGCGTCCCGGTGCGCCTGGGCGGCGGCCGAGGCGGGGTCGCCGGGGTGCGCCCAGCCGTGCACGTCGGCGCGGATCGCCGCGCCGATCCACTCCCGGAACGGGTTGTGGTGCCGGGCGGTGTCCGGCGGCTCGATCCCGGAGAGCAGATTGCGGTACGCGACGCGCTCGGCGGTGAACGTACGCCCGGCGGGCAACTCGTCGAGCCAGAGGCGGGCCACGTCGGAGGTACGGAAGCCGCGGCCGTACCGCTGGATCAACAGCACGTTGAGAAGCGGGTAGTTGAGGTCGTCGTCCTCGGGCATGCCGTCGATGTTCTCGGCGAGGGAGTTGCCGGCGGAGCGCCGGTTCCAGGGGTGTGCGGCGGCGAGGTCCGGAGGGACGCCCTTGGCGGTGAACCAGGTGGTGAGGGGCCAGTTGCCGGTGGCGCGGGCGAGGGCGCGGATGGCGGGGAGGGGGAGCTTCTCGACGGGCTTCCCGAGGAGGCATCCGGCGGCGCGGCCGAGCCAGGCAGCGTGCAACTGGTGCGTGCTGAGGGCTTCCCCTGTCCCGCCCCTTCCCGAAACCGGGAGCGGGCCCCCGGACCCCTGTGGGGTGGTTGTGGCCGCCGGCCACCTGTCGCCGCACGCTCGCACGATCCCCGGCAGCGCCGTTGGTTCCTTCGCCGCCAACGGCGTTGGCAGTTGGGCCAGTTCGTCCAGCAGCGTCAGGGCCAGCGCGCGCAGTTCCGCGGGTGCCGGCGGGGTGGACGCGCCCGCGCGGGGCGGGGACGGCGGGCCGCCCGACGTGTGCCAGGTGGTGGCCGGCGCCGCCGCGTCGCGGCCGTCCTCGGACGCCTGGCGGAGTTCGTGGCCCAGCAGGTCCTCCGGCTGGACCCAGGTCACCCGCAACGGCGGCTCCGTCATCGCGCCACCGTCAGCGCGCCGAAGGCCGACTCATGGGCGCGGCGGCGTGCCGAGTCGCGTTCGTAGACCTCGTACGCGACCTCCGTCAACGTCCGCCCCGGGCCGCGCAGGTCGAGGCGGCTCGCCTCCGAGACCTGCTCCGACCACTCCGGCGGGACCGTCGCCTCGCCGGACAGCGCCCCGGCCACCGCCCCGCTCATCGTGGCGATCGAGTCGCAGTCGCGGCCGTAGTTGACCGAACCCAGCACCGTACGGCGGTAGTCGCCGTCGCCGACGAGCAACATGCCCAGCGCGACGGGCAGTTCCTCGATGGAGTGCAGCCGTGAGGGCCGGCGCGCGCCGAGGGACGGGGCGCGGTAGTCGGGGCCCACGGTGTCGAACGGTGCGACGGCCTCCCGCAGGGGACGCAGCGCGGGCTCGAAGTCCTCGTAGGCGGCGGCCACTTCGCACACCGCCTCGATCGCGGCGCGCGTCCCGTCCTTGGCGAGCGCCAGGCACGCGTCGACGACACTCGTCGGCGTCGCACCCGGCACGCACGCCGCCGCGACCGCCGCCGCGAGGACTCCGGCCGCCTCCCTGCCGTACGAGGACTGGTGCGCGCCGGCGACATCGACGGCCTCCGCGTACGCCGCCGCCGGATTGGCCGCGTTGACGAGCCCGACCGGTGCCATGTACATCGCCGCACCGCAGTTGACGATGTTCCCGGCGCCCGCCTCGCGGGGGTCGACGTGCCCGTAGTGGATACGGGCGACGAGCCACTTCTCGGCCAGGAAGATCCGCTGGAGCGGCAGCGCCTCCGCCTCCAACTCCGGGATCCAGCGCGGTGTGGAGATCAGATCGGGGACGAGATGGTCGGCGACGGCGTACGCGTCGAGGTGGTCGCGGACCCTGTCGTACACCCGGACCAGCGCGTGCGTCAGCAAGGTGTCGTCGGTGACGTGGCCGTCGCCCTTGTGGTACGGGGCGATGGGCCGCGCCGTACGCCAGTCCTCGTGCCACGGACCGACGACGCCGGACACCCGGCCGCCGTGCCGCTCCATGATCTGCTCGGGGGTGTAGCCCTCGACGGGGCCGCCGAGGGCGTCGCCGACGGCCGCGCCGACGAGACTGCCGGTGATCCGGTCTTGGAGTGTCGGTGTGGGGGAGGGCGTGGGGGTGGGCGTCGCGGATGGTGTGAGCGTCGTCATGCCGGAATTGTCCACCCGGGTGCGTCCCGTCGTGGTGAAGCTCGCCGCCCGTGGCGCTACGGGGAGTTGTGGTCCGCCGCAGCGAGTGTGCGCGTCAACAGCCCGGCGAGTTCGACCAGGTCCGTCCCCGCGAGGCGGGGCAGCGCGCAGCCCGCCAGGGTGCGGCAGGCGTCGCGCCAGGTCGGGGGTACGGCCGCGCCGCCGCCGAGTGCCCCGGTCAGCGCGCCGGCGAGCGCGGGCGCGGAGTCCGCGACGCGCGAGAGGCAGGCGGCGGCGGGTACGGCGGCGGAGACGCTGCCGCCGGAGGCGACGGTCAGGGCGAGGGCGACGGGCACGGTTTCCGCCGCCGCGATGCCGTAGCTGTAGACGTGGTCGACGATCTGATGCTCCAGCAGCGGGACGAGCGCGAACGCACCGGCCGGCTCGTGTGCGAAGTCCCGTGCCAGCTTGACCGCGTGCTGGGCGTTGCGGCCGATCTCCGTGCTGTCCGGGAGCTGTTCGAGCGCGGCGGCGACCGCCGTCTCCGTGTCGGCCCCGCCGAGCGCCGCGGCGACGGCGGCGGCCATCGCGCGGGCGCCGTGCACCCCGTCGCCGTCCTGCGTGTAGCGGGCGTCGAACTCGGCGAGTTCGGCGGCGGCGTGCGGCCGTCCCGGATGGACGACCGCCAGCACCACGGCCCGTACGCAGGCCGCGTCGTCGAAGTAGTGCGGGTTGTCGTGACCGGTCGCGGGCGGGCGCAGTCCGGTGGCGAGATTGCCGAGCCCGGCGCGTACGGAGATCCGGGCGCGCAGCGGCAGCACGGCGGACTCCACCTCGGGCGCCCGGTCCGCCGCCGCGGCGACCTCGCTGGCGAGGGTGTTCCAGGCGAGGTCGACGGCGGCGCGCGTCCTGCGGTCGGCGGGGAGGCCGACGAAGAGATCACCGAAGGCGGTGAGCACGGTCTCGGCGGCGAAGGCGGCCCACTCGGCGTCGTCGGACGGCCCGAGGCGCAGGGGCTCGGGGGGCTGGTTGAGGGCGATGGGCACGGGGAGGGTGGTGGTCGCGTTCTGCTCGGCGAAGGTGTCGAGCTCGCGGGTGAGCCGCCGGGTCCACTCAGGCATCCGCGCGGCCCGATGCCGCGCGGCGGGCCACCCGGCGGCATCCCCGGCGGCCAGCCCGAGCAGCAGCCCTTCGACCCGGTCACGCTCGGGGACGGAGCCTGTGCCGGTTCGCGTGCGGGCCACCTGCCGGTCGCCGTCGGCGAGATGCCCGCAACGGGGCGCGGCGGCGACAGGGCTCCGCCCGGCGAGGATGTGGTCCGCAGTCTGTGGGCGGGCCGCCGGTTGGTCGGCCATCGCCGGACGGACCCGCCCGGCGGTCGGTTCGTCGATAGTCCCTGGGCCGGTCGGGCTCCGTCCGGCGGTGCGGCCGGTCACCGGGAGGACTGGGGTTTGTCCGGCGGTGAGTCGGCCGTCGGCCGACGGCCGGGCTGGGAGCGGTTCAGCGACGGCTTCGTCCGCAGCTCCCGCGCGGGCCGGGCTCCTCCCGGTGGCCGGTCGGTCGTCGGTCGCCGGATGGGGCGGGACTCGTCCGGCGGCGGGTCGGTCGTCGGTCGACGGCCGGGCCGACATGAGTCTGCGGTTCGGTTCGTCTGCGGTCTCCGGTCGGGCCGGCCGCCGTTCGGTGACCGCTTCGTCCGCACTCCCCGCGCGGGCCGCAGGCCGTCCGCCGGCCCCCGCCCCCAGCCCGTCCGGCGCTTGAGGACACCGCTGGGCCGAAGCCCGCAGTTCCCCGCCGTCGCCCACGTGCGCAGCCTCCGACCCGCTCATCACACCGCCCCCGGCCCGTCGTCGTCCGGTGTCAGCAGGTCCGCGATGTCCAGGACGTGGTAGCCGCGCATCGACGGCAGGCAACTGCCGCGGACGGGGCCGATCGCCGAGGACCACTCCTCGGGGATCGCCGCGGCTCCGGACACCGCCCCCGACAGCGCGCCCGCGACCGCCGCCGTGGTGTCGGCGTCGCGGCCCATGTTGACCGCCGTCAGGACCGACGTACGGAAGTCTCCGCGGGCCGCCGCGAACGCGCCGAACGCCAGGCCCACCGCCTCCGGCGCCAGGTCCGTCCACGGGTAGCCGCCGATGACGACCGCCGAGCGTACCGCCCGCTCCATGGTCAGCGTGTCGGGGTACTCGCGGCCCGCCGCGACCACCGCGCGGCGCAGGGAGCGGGCCGTCCAGGAGTCCATCGGGATCGCGGAGAGCGCCGCCGCGACCACGGAGGCCGGGCCCGCGCCCGTCATCGCGGCGGCGACACCGGCCGCCACCGCCTGGCCGCCGTAGATGCCCTCGCCGTCGTGGCTGACCGTGCCGTCGACCGCGACGAGGCGGGCCGCCTCGGCCGGGCGGCCGGCGGCGAAGACGCCGAACGGGGCCGCCCGCATCGCGAGACCGTCGCTCCAGGCGTGCCGGTGCTGGGCGGTGATCGGGGCGGCGAGGCCCCGGCGCAGATTCTCCAGCGTGCCGCGTTCGCTGAAGCCGGCTCCCCGGAACGGGCCCTCGTCGAGGTCGGCCAGCCAGTGGTGCCAGGCGTTCTCGACATGGGTGACGGTCAGGGCCGAACCGTGTCTGGCCAACAGGAGACCGGAGAAGATCGCGTACTCGGTGTCGTCGGTGCCCGCCGGGCTGTCGGTGACGAAGCCTTCGATACGGCCCCAGCGGCGGCGGATCTCCGAGGGGCGCATGTTCTCGGCGGGCGCACCCAGCGCGTCGCCGACGGCGAGGCCGAGCAGCGCGCCACGTGCCCGCTCCCGCAGAGCGGCGACACCTGAAACCGGGCCGGAACCGCAGGCGGTCAACTCCATCGCGGGGCCTTTCGCACGCATCGGGCCCCCGGAGAGGTCCCTCTTCCTCGTATGCCTCCCACGCCACGTCCCCGAGGAGTCCGACCTGCGGCGCTGTCACCCGACAGGCCCTTGGTAAGCATGGCTTTCCTTGCTGGCGGGGGCCCCGTTTCGTGCGTACTTTCGAACCCGGTGGCGGGGTGTCCCGCCACCGGGGAACAGCGGGACCAGCAGGGAAAGGGGACAGCCGTGTCCGTCATGGACAACGAGGCGTCGCTCCACGGAGCGCACCGCGACAATCACACGCACCGCGATGTGAACGGCGGCTGGCTGCGTCCCGCGGTGTTCGGCGCGATGGACGGACTCGTCTCGAACCTCGCCCTGATGACCGGTGTCGCGGGTGGCGCCGTCGACCGGCAGACCATCGTCATCACCGGACTCGCGGGCCTGGCGGCCGGCGCCTTCTCGATGGCGGCGGGGGAGTACACCTCCGTGGCGTCCCAGCGCGAGCTGGTCCAGGCCGAGCTGGACGTGGAGCGGCGTGAGCTGCGCAAGTACCCCAAGGACGAGATGGCGGAGCTGGCCGAGCTGTACGAGTCGCGCGGTGTCGAGCCGGACCTGGCGCGCCAGGTCGCGGAGCAGCTCTCGCGGGACCCCGAGCTGGCGCTGGAGATCCACGCGCGCGAGGAGCTGGGGATCGACCCGGACGATCTGCCGTCGCCGATGGTCGCCGCGGTGTCGTCGTTCGGCTGCTTCGCGCTGGGCGCGCTGCTGCCCGTCCTGCCGTATCTGATCGGCGCCACCGTCCTGTGGCCCGCCGTGCTGGTGGCCCTGGTCGGTCTCTTCGCCTGCGGCGCGCTGGTGGCACGCGTGACCGCGCGTAGCTGGTGGTACAGCGGTCTGCGCCAGCTCGTCCTCGGTGGTACGGCGGCGGCCCTCACGTACGGGCTCGGGACGCTCTTCGGGGCCGCCGTCTGAGGCGCGTGTACGGCTCGCACAGGGCTCGTACGACTCGTACGGCACACTTGGACAGACGCCCCACGCGCGACATATTGCGCGGTCGGGGCGGTGCCGTCACTGTGGTGACGAACATCCCTCGACCATCCATCGGCGGTTGCCCCACCCGAGTGGGACACTATGCATGGCGTCACATATTTAGCCGTTACCCGGTTGTTTCGAACGCTTGAACTCCGGGCATGAGCCGTAGGCGCTGCGGGCAAAGAAGCCCGCTCCGCCGTGGTCCGGTGTCCGGCGTTCCGTTCGCCTCCGATCACCTCTGGCCTACCTTCGCCGCCACGTACGGCGGCCACGCACGGCGTCCACATGTTGGAATCAGCTTTCCGCTTCCTGAGCAGCCGACCCATCATGTAACCTGCACGAAATTTTGCCCTGGGCCAACGTCGTCCCTCGGTTCATCGCAAATGCCACGACGACGACGGGAGAGCCGATGCGTTTCGACGCCTGGTCGCCCATGGATGGCCGCCCCGCTGCGCAGGGCATGTATGACCCCCGTAACGAGCACGACGCCTGTGGCGTCGGGTTCGTGGCCACCCTGACCGGTGTGCCCGGCCACGAGATGGTCGAGCAGGCGCTGACCGTACTGCGCAATCTCGAACACCGCGGCGCCACCGGCTCCGAGCCCGACTCCGGCGACGGCGCCGGAATCCTGCTCCAGATCCCGGACGCCTTCCTGCGTGAGGTGACCGACTTCGCGCTGCCCGAGGCCGGCTCGTACGCCGTCGGAATCGCCTTCCTGCCCGCCGAGAACCCGGACGAATTCGTCTCACAGATCGAGACGATCGCCGCCGAGGAAGGCATCGACGTCCTCGGCTGGCGCGACGTGCCGGTCGCCCCGCAGATGCTCGGTGCCATCGCGCGCGCCACGATGCCGGTCTTCCGCCAGCTGTTCGTCGCCGCCGGCCGCGGCGACGACGCCCGCACGGGCATCGACCTCGACCGCAAGGCGTTCGTCCTGCGCAAGCGCGCCGAGCGCGAGGCCGGGATCTACTTCCCCTCGCTCTCCGCCCGCACGATCGTCTACAAGGGCATGCTGACCACCGGCCAGCTGGAGCCCTTCTTCCCCGACCTCTCCGACCGCCGCTTCGCGACCGCGGTCGCCGTGGTCCACTCGCGCTTCTCCACCAACACCTTCCCGAGCTGGCCGCTCGCCCACCCGTACCGCTTCGTCGCGCACAACGGCGAGATCAACACGGTCAAGGGCAACCGCAACTGGATGAAGGCCCGCGAGTCCCTGCTCGCCTCCGACGTGTTCGGTGACGACCCCCGCACGCTGGAGAGCACCTTCCCGGTCTGCACCCCCGACGCCTCCGACTCGGCGTCCTTCGACGAGGTCCTGGAACTGCTCCACCTCGGCGGCCGGTCGCTGCCGCACTCCGTGCTGATGATGGTCCCCGAGGCGTGGGAGAACCACGACTCGATGGACCCCGCCCGGCGCGCCTTCTACCAGTACCACTCCACGATGATGGAGCCCTGGGACGGCCCCGCCTGCGTCACCTTCACCGACGGCGTCCAGGTCGGCGCGGTCCTCGACCGCAACGGACTGCGCCCCGGCCGCTACTGGGTCACCGACGACGGCCTCGTCGTCCTCTCCTCCGAGGTCGGCGTCCTCGACATCGACCCCGCGAAGGTCGTCCGCAAGGGCCGCCTCCAGCCCGGCCGGATGTTCCTCGTCGACACAGCCGAGCACCGCATCATCGAGGACGACGAGATCAAGGCGACCCTCGCCGCCGAGAAGCCCTACCAGGAGTGGCTGGAAGCCGGCGAGATCGAGCTGGAGGACCTCCCCGAGCGCGAGCACATCGTGCACACGCACGCCTCCGTCACCCGCCGCCAGCAGACCTTCGGCTACACCGAGGAGGAGCTGCGGATCATCCTCGCCCCGATGGCCCGCACCGGCGGCGAACCGCTCGGCTCCATGGGCACCGACAGCCCGATCGCCGCGCTCTCCGCCCGCCCCCGGCTGCTGTTCGACTACTTCACCCAGCTGTTCGCGCAGGTCACGAACCCGCCGCTGGACGCCATCCGCGAGGAGCTCGTCACCTCGCTGCGCTCCACCCTCGGCCCCCAGGGCAACATCCTGAAGCCGACCGCCGCGGCCTGCCGCAGCGTCACGCTGCCCTTCCCGGTGATCGACAACGACGAGCTGGCCAAGCTCATACACGTCAACGCCGACGGCGACATGCCGGGCATGACCGCCGCCACGCTCTCCGGCCTCTACCGGGTCAGCGGCGGAGGCGAGGCCCTGGCCGCCCGTATCGAGGAGATCCGCGCCGAGGCCGACGCCGCCATCGAGAGCGGCGCGCGCATCATCGTGCTCTCCGACCGGCACTCCGACGCCGAGCACGCGCCCATCCCGTCGCTGCTGCTCACCGCCGCCGTGCACCACCACCTCATCCGCACCAAGCAGCGCACCCAGGTGGGGCTGCTGGTCGAGGCCGGCGACGTACGCGAGGTGCACCACGTCGCGCTGCTCATCGGCTACGGCGCCGCCGCCGTCAACCCGTACCTCGCGATGGAGTCCGTCGAGGACCTCGTCCGCGCGGGCACGTTCATCGAGGGCCTGGAGCCCGAGCAGGCCATCCGCAACCTGATCTACGCGCTCGGCAAGGGCGTCCTGAAGGTCATGTCCAAGATGGGCATCTCCACCGTCGCCTCCTACCGGGGCGCGCAGGTCTTCGAGGCCGTCGGTCTCGACGAGGCCTTCGTGGAGACGTACTTCAGCGGTACGGCGACCAAGATCGGCGGCGCCGGTCTCGACATCGTCGCCCAGGAGGTCGCCGCCCGCCACGCCAAGGGCTACCCGGCCTCCGGCATCTCCGCGTCGCACCGCGCGCTGGACATCGGCGGCGAGTACCAGTGGCGCCGCGAGGGCGAACCGCACCTCTTCGACCCGGACACCGTCTTCCGCCTCCAGCACGCCACGCGCAACCGCCGCTACGACATCTTCAAGCAGTACACGGAGCGGGTGAACGAGCAGTCCGAGCGCCTCATGACGCTGCGCGGACTCTTCAACTTCGACTCCGGCCGCGAGCCGGTCGCCCTGGACGAGGTCGAGCCCGCCTCCGAGATCGTCAAGCGCTTCTCCACCGGCGCCATGTCGTACGGCTCCATCTCCAAGGAGGCGCACGAGACCCTCGCCATCGCGATGAACCAGCTCGGCGGCAAGTCCAACACCGGCGAGGGCGGCGAGGACGCCGACCGGCTCCACGACCCGAAGCGCCGCTCGTCCATCAAGCAGGTCGCCTCCGGCCGCTTCGGCGTCACCAGCGAATACCTCGTCAACGCCGACGACATCCAGATCAAGATGGCCCAGGGCGCCAAGCCCGGCGAGGGCGGCCAGCTGCCCGGCCACAAGGTCTACCCGTGGGTCGCCAAGACCCGGCACTCCACACCCGGCGTCGGCCTCATCTCGCCGCCCCCGCACCACGACATCTACTCCATCGAAGACCTCGCCCAGCTGATCCACGACCTCAAGAACGCCAACCCGGCCGCCCGCATCCACGTGAAGCTGGTCTCCGAGGTCGGCGTCGGCACGGTCGCCGCCGGTGTCTCCAAGGCACACGCCGACGTCGTCCTGATCTCCGGACACGACGGCGGTACGGGCGCCTCCCCGCTCACCTCGCTCAAGCACGCGGGCGGCCCCTGGGAGCTGGGCCTCGCCGAGACCCAGCAGACCCTGCTGCTCAACGGGCTGCGCGACCGCATCGTCGTGCAGACCGACGGCCAGCTCAAGACCGGCCGCGACGTCGTCGTCGCCGCGCTGCTGGGCGCCGAGGAGTTCGGCTTCGCCACCGCGCCGCTCGTCGTCTCCGGCTGCGTCATGATGCGCGTCTGCCACCTCGACACCTGTCCGGTGGGCATCGCCACCCAGAACCCGGTGCTGCGCGAGCGCTTCACCGGCAAGGCCGAGTACGTCGTCAACTTCTTCGAGTTCATCGCCGAGGAGGTCCGCGAGATCCTGGCCGAGCTGGGCTTCCGTACGCTCGAAGAGGCCGTCGGCCACGCCGAGTTCCTGGACACCGAGCGGGCCGTGAACCACTGGAAGGCGCAGGGCCTGGACCTCAAGCCCCTCTTCCACGTACCGATCCTGGGGGCCGGCGCCGTACGGCACCGGACCGTCGAGCAGGACCACGGCCTGGCCAAGGCGCTCGACAACCAGCTGATCAAGCTCGCCGCCGACGCGCTCGGTGCCGAGAGCGCCGAGAGTGCCCAGCCGGTCCGCGCGCAGATCGCGATCCGCAACATCAACCGCACCGTCGGCACGATGCTCGGCCACGAGGTGACCAAGAAGTTCGGTGGCGCGGGCCTGCCCGACGACACCATCGACATCACCTTCACCGGCTCGGCGGGCCAGTCCTTCGGCGCCTTCCTGCCCAGCGGCGTCACGCTGCGCCTGGAGGGCGACGCCAACGACTACGTCGGCAAGGGCCTCTCCGGCGGCCGGGTCGTCGTCCGCCCCGACCGGGGCGCCGACCATCTCGCCGAGTACTCGACCATCGCGGGCAACACCATCGCGTACGGCGCGACCGGCGGCGAACTGTTCCTGCGCGGCCGCACCGGCGAGCGCTTCTGCGTCCGTAACTCCGGTGCCACGGTGGTCTCCGAGGGCGTCGGCGACCACGGCTGCGAGTACATGACCGGCGGCCACGCCGTCGTACTCGGCGAGACGGGACGCAACTTCGCGGCCGGCATGTCCGGCGGCGTCGCGTACGTCATCGACCTCGACCCGGACAACGTCAACGCCGGCAACCTCGGCGCCGTCGAGACCGACCTCTCCGCGACCGACAAGGAGTGGCTGCACGATGTCGTGCGCCGCCACCACGAGGAGACCGGCTCCACCGTCGCCGAGAAGCTGCTGACCGACTGGGACACCTCCGTGGCCCGCTTCAGCAAGATCATCCCTTCCACCTACAAGGCAGTGCTCGCCGCCAAGGACGCCGCTGAGCTGGCCGGTCTCTCCGAGCAGGAGACCACCGAGAAGATGATGGAGGCGGCGACCAATGGCTGACCCCAAGGGCTTCCTGACCACCGGGCGCGAGACGGCCAAGACCCGCCCCGTGGAGGAGCGCAAGAAGGACTGGAACGAGGTCTACGTTCCGGGCTCGCTGCTCCCGATCATCAGCAAGCAGGCCGGGCGCTGCATGGATTGCGGCATCCCCTTCTGCCACCAGGGGTGTCCGCTCGGCAATCTCATCCCCGAGTGGAACGACTACGCGTACCGCGAGGACTGGACGGCGGCGAGCGAGCGCCTGCACGCCACCAACAACTTCCCGGAGTTCACCGGCCGGCTCTGCCCCGCGCCGTGCGAGTCCGCGTGCGTACTGGCCATCAACCAGCCCGCCGTCACGATCAAGAACGTCGAGGTCGCCATCATCGACAAGGCGTGGGACAAGGGCGACGTCGTCCCGCGCCCCCCGGAGCGGCTGTCCGGCAAGACGGTCGCCGTCATCGGCTCGGGCCCGGCCGGCCTGGCCGCGGCCCAGCAGCTCACCCGGGCCGGCCACACGGTCGCCGTGTACGAGCGCGCCGACCGCATCGGCGGCCTGCTGCGCTACGGCATCCCCGAGTTCAAGATGGAGAAGTCCCACATCAACCGCCGTATCGAGCAGATGCGCGCGGAGGGCACCAAGTTCCGTACGGAGACGGAGATCGGCCGCGACATCGACGCGGCGAAGCTCCGCAGGCGCTACGACGCCGTGGTCATCGCGGCAGGCGCCACCGTCTCCCGCGACCTGCCCGTGCCCGGCCGTGAGCTCAAGGGCATCCACTTCGCCATGGAGTACCTGCCGCTCGCCAACAAGGTGCGCGAGGGCGACCTGACGGTCTCCCCGATCAGCGCCGAGGGCAAGCACGTCGTGGTCATCGGCGGCGGCGACACCGGCGCGGACTGCGTCGGTACGGCGCACCGCCAGGGCGCCGCGTCCGTCACCCAGCTGGAGATCATGCCCCGGCCGGGCGATGACCGGGCCCCGAACCAGCCCTGGCCGACCTTCCCGATGCTCTACAAGGTCTCCTCCGCGCACGAGGAGGGCGGCGAGCGGATCTACTCCGTCTCCACCACCCACTTCGAGGGCGACGAGGACGGCAACGTCCAGTCGCTGCACCTCACCGAGGTCGAGTTCGCCGACGGCCGTCCGGTGCCGAAGCCGGGCAGCGAGCGGACCATCCCCGCCCAGCTGGTCACCCTCGCGATGGGCTTCACCGGAACCGACCAGGAGAACGGCCTGGTCGACCAGTTCGGCCTCGAACTGGACGCGCGCGGCAACATCGCACGGGACGCCGACTACGCGACCAACGTCGACGGCGTGTACGTTGCCGGTGACGCGGGTCGCGGTCAGTCCCTGATCGTGTGGGCCATCGCCGAAGGCCGTTCGGCGGCGCGCGGCGTCGACAGCTATCTGACCGGAGCGAGCGATCTGCACGCCCCGATCCGCCCGACGGACCGCTCACTCACGGTCTGACGGAGCAGAGAACGTCCCGTACAACGGCGTACGGGCGGTGACGGCCCGGGGGACGTCCCCTGGACCCTCCGCAAGACACGGCGCCCGCCAGTCCCCGACCGGACGACGGCGGGCGCCGTGGCATGTGCTTCTGATGCTGTGTAACCTCGACGGACCCCCCGCGCCCGTGACGGCCCGGTCGGCCTCGTCGAGTGAACGGCAGCACTCATGACCACAGCGCCCCTCGCGGGAGGCCCCGCGATCAGTCTCCGCAAGGTCGAGGAGACCGCGCCCGCGCTCGTCGAGCACTACCGGGCGGCGGGCGTGTCACTGCGCAAGCACGGGATGAGCGGTCAGCGCGCCGCCGTTTATCTGGTCCTGGACTACTCGGGATCGATGCGCGAGTACTACCAGGACGGCAGCGTCCAGGCCTTCGCCGACCGGGTGCTCGGCCTCTCGGCGAATCTGGACGACGACGGTGTCGTGCCCGTCGTGTTCTTCTCCACGGACATCGACGCCGAGACGGACATCGCGCTCGCCGACCACCGCGGCCGTATCGACCGGATCGTGGCCGGGCTCGGGCACATGGGCAAGACCAGCTACCACCTCGCCATGGACGCGGTGATCGACCACTATCTGGACAGCGGGTCCACCGCGCCCGCCCTGGTGGTCTTCCAGACCGACGGCGGACCCATCAACAAACTCGCCGCCGAGCGCTATCTCTGCAAAGCGGCCGAACTGCCACTGTTCTGGCAGTTCGTCGGCTTCGGGAACAAGCGCAGCTCGCAGTTCAACTTCCTCTCGAAACTTGACGAGTTGGCCGTCCCACAGAAGCGGTCCGTCGACAACGTGGGCTTCTTCCACGCCGGTCCCGACCCGCGCGAGGTGCCGGACGACGTCCTGTACGACCGGCTCGTCGCGGAATTCCCGCAGTGGCTCGGCGCGGCCCGCGCGCGGGGCATCGTCCGCGGCTGACCGGCCACGACACCGCCCGGACGGTGTTCGATCGGCCCCGGGCGTGTCGGGCCCACGTCGGCCCCGAGGGCGTGCTAGGCTGACTGCGTTGCAGTTTTGGTACCCATGAACTTTATGTGCGCCTGACGGGAATGTTCCTCAGGCGCATTTTATTGTTTTCGCCGGCTTCTCCGGATGGGGCTCAATGCGGCGACGAGGAATCCGTGAAGTGCGGATTCGTCTCTGCACCTGTTTTAGGAGAATGACATGGCTACTGGAACCGTGAAGTGGTTCAACTCGGAAAAGGGCTTCGGCTTCATCGAGCAGGACGGCGGCGGCGCCGACGTCTTCGCCCACTACTCGAACATCGCCACCCAGGGCTTCCGTGAGCTCCAGGAGGGCCAGAAGGTCTCGTTCGACGTCACGCAGGGCCAGAAGGGCCCGCAGGCGGAGAACATCGTCCCGGCCTAATTTCCGGACGCGTACCTCGCAGCCGGGGCCCGCACCTGCACGGTGCGGGTCCCGGCTTGTGCTGTCCACAGGCCCAGGAAGGTTCTTTAACCGAATGACTCGCTCCGAACGCCCGGCCCGCGCACCCCGCCCGGCCGGCAAGCGCCCGGTCAACTCCCGCGCCAAGAGCCCCGCGAAAGGCACGGCAAAGACGCCGGTCCGCCGCGCCGCGCGCCCGCAGGAGTTCACGCTGCCGGAAACCATCACCCCCGCGCTGCCCGCCGTCGAGGCGTTCGACGAGCTCGACATGCCCGCGGCCCTGCTCAAGACCCTCACCTCACTGGGTGTGACCGAGCCCTTCCCGATCCAGGGCGCCACCCTCCCGAACTCCCTCGCGGGCCGCGACATCCTCGGCCGGGGCCGTACCGGATCCGGTAAGACCCTCGCCTTCGGACTCGCGCTGCTGGCCCGGCTCGCCGGCCGCCGCGCCGAGCCGCGCGCGCCGTACGCGATGGTGCTGGTGCCGACGCGCGAGCTGGCGCAGCAGGTCACCGACGCCCTCACCCCGTACGCCACCGCCGTGAACCTGCGCATGGCGACCGTCGTCGGCGGTCTGTCGATCAGCAAGCAGGCCGGACAGCTGCGCCGCGGCGCCGAAGTGCTCGTGGCGACGCCGGGCCGGCTCAAGGACCTCATCGAGCGCGGCGACTGCCGGCTGGACCAGGTCACCATCACCGTCCTCGACGAGGCCGACCAGATGGCCGACATGGGCTTCATGCCGCAGGTCACCGCGCTGCTGAAGCAGGTGCGGCCGGACGGGCAGCGGATGCTGTTCTCCGCGACGCTGGACAAGAACATCGACCGGCTCGTACGGCAGTACCTGACCGACCCCGTCGTCCACTCCGTCGACCCCTCCCAGGGCGCGGTCACGACGATGGAGCACCACCTTCTGTACGTCATGGACGAGACCGACAAGAAGGCCGTCACGATGCGCATCGCGGCCCGTGAGGGCCGGGTGCTGCTGTTCCTGGACACCAAGCGGGCGGTGGACCGGCTGGTCAAGCGGCTGCTGGCGAGCGGTGTACGAGCCTCCGGCCTGCACGGCGGCCGGTCGCAGCCGCAGCGCAACCGGACGCTCGACCAGTTCAAGACCGGGCTGGTGACCGTGCTCGTCGCGACGAACGTCGCGGCGCGCGGCATCCACGTCGACGACCTCGACCTGGTCGTCAACGTCGACCCGCCCGTCGACCACAAGGACTATCTGCACCGGGGCGGGCGCACCGCGCGCGCCGGCGAGTCCGGCAGCGTCGTGACACTCGTCCTGCCCGAGCAGAAGCGGGACATGACGCGGCTGATGTCCGACGCGGGTATCGCCCCCCGGATCACCAGCGTGAAGTCGACCGACGAGGAACTGGCACGGCTGACCGGCGCCCGTGAGCCCTCCGGGGTCGCGATCACCATCGAGGTGCCGCAGGTCGCCGTACAGAAGCCGCAGAAGGCGCGCGCGTCGCGTCCGGCGCGGCGGAGCAACGGCGCCGGTTCGGGCGGCAGCGGCGGCGGGGCCCGACTGGGCGCGGCCGGTGCCGGTGCCGGTGGCTCCGGGCGAGGCAGCCGCGGCGGTCGTCGTGGCCGGCCGCCGGAGCGTGGCGCCGAGGGTGGCCGCCGCACCGCGGCGTAGTCGACGCCTATCTGTTCATCGAGGGCCGGACGGGCTGACAGCCTGTCCGGCCCTCGACGACAAACCGACGACAACGGGCGGATGTCGTGCCCGTACCGGCCGGTTAACTTCCCGAAAACTCCACCGACTTGGCATTGACGTGCTCACGTCTACGCGCGTCATCATGTGGGCATGCGAATCCCCCCACGAATCGCCCTCATCGGCGGCGCCGCCGCCCTCCTGTCCACCCTCCTCGTCGGCGGCACGGTCGCGACCACGGCCACCGCCGCCCCGCTCGCGGTCGGCGACATCTGCTACTCCGACCTGCCGTCCCAGGCGCACGACACCCTCGACCTGATCGACGCGGGCGGGCCCTACCCGTACCCGCAGGACGGCGGGGTCTTCCAGAACCGCGAGGGCATCCTGCCGCAGCAGTCCACCGGCTACTACCACGAGTACACCGTCAAGACGCCCGGCTCTCCCGACCGCGGCGCGCGCCGCATCGTGACCGGCAACACCCAGCAGGACTACTACACCGCCGACCACTACGAGTCCTTCGACCTGGTCGACCACGGCTGCTGATCCCGCCCCACCGCCGGTACGACGACAGACAGGTAGCCTCCGCCCCATGACTGTGACGTATGTGATCCCCGGGGCGGAGGTCACCGGCCTGGAGCGTTTCTGGGAGGTGATCGGCGAGGCCGTGAACGGGCCGGACGGCTACTTCGGCCGTAACCTCGACGCGTTCGCCGACTGCCTCGGCGGCGGCTACGGGACCCCCGACGACCGGGACTTCGTCATCGAGTGGCGCGACCACGACCTCTCGCGCCGCGCGCTGGGCCACGAGGAGACGGCGCGGCAGCTCCGGCTCCGGCTGGCGCGCGTACCGGAGGCCAACAGGGCCTGGGTGCAAGGGCAGTTGACCGAGGCCGAAGCCGGCCGTGGCAGTACGGTCTTCGACTGGCTCACGGAGATCATCGAGGACCGCGCGCCGGGCGTACTGCGACTGCTCTGACGCGGCCGGGGCTTCACCGCCGGGGTCTCACCGCCAGGGCTTCACCGGCCGCGCGGCAGCAGCCCCGCCAGCCTGCGCCGGACCGCGGCGTCCGGCAGCCTGCGCACCGCGTCGGCCGCCGCCTCCCGCGCGCGGCCGGTCACCGACCCGTCGGCGAGCAGGCGCGCCAAGGCGTCCACCGCCCGCGGATCCCGGCGCGCCGCGAGACCCCGCGCCGCCTCGGCCGCCGTGACCGCCACCGGGTCCCTCAGCCGCGCCGCGAGTGCCTCGCGGATCGCGGGCGTGTCGGCGTCGGCCCCCGCCAGGGCCGTCGTCGCCCGCTCCCGCACCGCGTTGTCGAGGTCCGCGCTCAGCGCCGTCAGCGCCCCGACCCCCGCCTCGTGACCGCCCGGCACCAGAGCGGCCAGCGCGACGGCCACCCGGCGGCGTATCCCCACGTCCGGATGCCCGGCGTGCCGCAGGATCTCCGGCAGGGCGGCCGGCTCGCCCTGCTCCCCGAGCGCGGTGACGCACGCGCCGATCAGCTCCGGCGTGTCCGCGCCCGCGCACAACTCCCTTAGCGGCGGCACCGCGCGGGCCGCGAACGGCCTGCTCCCGTCCGCCGCGCCCAGCCGCGCGAGTACGTCGGCGGCGAAGGCGCGACGCGGCGCGTCGTCGCTCGCGCACCAGGCGAGCGCCGCCTGGAACGACTCCTCGTCGCCCCGCCGCCACAGCGCGGCCACCGGCTCCCGCCAGCCGTCCCGGTCCGGCACCGCGCACCGCAGCGCCCGCGCCGCCAGTTCCTCGAACGGCGTCCGGACGCCCAGGGACTCCTCCAGCAGCGTGGCGATCGCCCCGTGCCCGGTCTGCCGCTCCAGGCTCGCGACCGGCACACCGTCCTTCAGCGTCTCGACGACGACCGTCACCCCGCCGTCCTCCTCGGTCCGGCGCACGACCGTCTCGTCCCCCTCACCGGCCATCGGCAGCAGTTCGGCGTGCAGTTCGTGCTCCACCGCCTCCGGCGCGGTCCACCGCCGCGCCTCGGCCAGCGCTTCCTCGCGCGCGCCCGCGCCGTGCCGCAGCAGGGCCCGCACGGTCGACGGCGAGCCGCGCCGGGCGGCCGTCACCAGAGGCGGCTCGCCGTCCGGGGCGCCGCCGCCGGGGCCGGGCAGGTCGGGGTCCGCACCGTGCGCCAGCAGCGCCTCCACCGTGTCCGTGTGGCCCTGCCCGACGGCCCAGGCCAGCGCCGTGAAGCCGTACGCCTCGCGCCGGTCGGCCTGCGCGCCCGCCGCCAGCAGGGCCAGCACCACCTCCGTATGACCCCCGCACGCGGCCCCGCACAGCGGGAGGTCACCGCCGTCGGGTCCGCTCACGCGCTCGGGGTCGGCGCCCGCCGCCAGCAGCAGCCGGACCGCGCCGGGCCCGTCGCTCACCGCGGCGGCGTAGAGGGCGCTCTGGCCGTCCTGATCGGTCGCCTCGGCGGGGACGCCGGAGCGGAGCAGCGCGACGACAGCGTCGTCCCGGCCCTCGTACACGGCCGAGAACAGCTCGTCCCGCGCGCGGTCGGAGCCCGCTGTCCGCTCATTCGTCATACTTCGACCTTCGCTCGGGAAGGTCATTCACGCCAAATCGACAAATCGATGACCGTCTGTCACATGCGGTGAAGTCCCCTTCGGGGAGGGGCAGTTCAGGTGTCGCAGTCGAGCACGGTGTGACAGAGCTGGCACCGTGCGCGGACCCGGCCCCTGACCGGTACGCGGATGCGCTGATGGCAGGTGGGGCAGGGGAACGACACCCGCAGTCCGTCGGGAAGCGTCTCGAAGGCGTACGCGCGCCCCGCGTCCCCGGACCCGGACCCGAAACCCGACCCCGACCCGGACTCGCCGGGGTGGTCGAGCGCGTAACGCCGGTCCTTGGCGTACCGGTGCCGCCCCGACCAGCCCGCCGTGGTCAGCGGCGGCTGCTGCTCGTCCCGTACGGCCTGGGCCTTGCCCTTCGTGTACGCGGTGTAGCCCTGCGGGCTGGTGAACCAGATGCCCGGGTCCTCGTTGAACACGATGGCGCGCTTGGCCAGCACGTAGCCGAACTCCTCCGGCGTCAGATAGCCGAGCTTCTGGCTGGAGTCCCGGTCCTCCCGGAACGCGTCGAGCAGCAGCCAGCCCGCGCCCAGATAGGTCGTCACGGTGTCGGTCAGGATCTCGTTGTCGCGGGTGCCGGGGAAGCTCAGCCCGAGCCGGTGCAGCAGGACATGGGTGATCTCGTGCGCGAGGGCGGCGCCGATGTCCCTGCGGTGCGTCCGGAAGCGGTCGTTGAGTTCGATGAAGTACTCCGGCCCCGCCGTCAGCTCGACGCTCGCCGCGTGCTCCATCTCGCGGAAGCTGACGATCATCCGGGCGTCCGGCAGATGCAGCTGCTGGACCAGCGCGCGGGCCACCCGCTGCACCCCGAGATGGAGGTCGTCGGCGTCCGCGAAGGCGACGTCGGCGGGCGCGACGCTGGTGTCGTACTGCCGGACGCCGTCGTCCGACAACCGGCGGTAGAGCGCCGTGATGGCGGCCCGCGCGGTGTCGAGATGCGGATAGCCGTGTACGACCGGGCTGCCGTTCGCGCCTCTGTCCGTCACGCCACTACCCCTTCGTAGGACGGTCGACCGTCCTCAACTGTACGGCGGCGGGCTCCGGACGGGCGGGCCGGCGGGGGCGGCGGCAGGCCACTTCGCGGACCGCTCGGCGGACGCCGTGCGCCGGTTGCCGGACACCGGGCGAGGCCCGACCGTTCGGTTGGCTGAAACTTACATCTTGTGCCACGGCTGATTTCTTCCCCATAATCCGGATCACGCTGTGGCGAGCGGACGCGGGCGGTCTTCGTTTTCTCGGTCGTCGGTCGGCTTCGCCATGCGTACGGCACCCCCACGTGCTGAGCGTCATTCGTACACAGCTTCACGCACGACAGCCCCACGCAAGACAACGAAATGCACTGTTTCCCCCCACGAAAGGCAGTCAGTTGAGCTTCCTGCGTGCCCTCAAGAGATGTGCTGTCGTCGGCGCGGTCGTCCTCGCCGGTGTCAGCCTGCAGCCCACCACCGCGTCGGCCGCCCCCACCCCGGCCCCGCCGGTCGTCGGCGGCACCCCCGCCGAGCAGGGTGAGTTCCCCTTCATGGTCCGCCTCTCCATGGGTTGCGGCGGCGCGCTCTACGAGCAGGACATCGTCCTGACCGCCGCCCACTGCGTCGACGGCTCCGGCCCCGACACCAGCATCACCGCCACGGCGGGCGTCGTGGACCTCCAGAGCCCGGACGCCGTCGAGGTCAACTCGACGGAGATCCTCCAGGCTCCCGGCTACAACGGCACCGGCAAGGACTGGGCGCTGATCAAGCTCGCCGAGCCGATCGACCTGCCCACGCTCGACATAGCCACGGACGACTCGTTCAACAGCGGCGAGTTCACCGTCGCCGGCTGGGGTGCGGCCACCGAGGGCGGTGCCCAGGAGCGGTACATGCTCAAGGCCAACGTCCCGTTCGTCTCCGACGCGGACTGCGAGGGCGCGTACGGCAGCAGCCTCGTCCCGTCCGAGGAGATCTGCGCCGGCTTTATCGACGAGGGCGGGGTCGACACCTGCCAGGGCGACTCCGGCGGCCCGATGTTCCGTGACAACGGCGCGGGCGGCTGGATCCAGGTCGGCATCGTCAGCTGGGGCCAGGGCTGCGCGCAGCCCGGCTTCCCGGGCGTCTACACCGAGGTGTCCACCTTCGCCGCCGACATCCAGTCGGCAGCGGCGGGTCTCTGACGAAGAGTCCACCGACGCGCGCTGAGCGTGCGTGAGGGGGGTGGGTTCCGGACCGACAGGTCCGGAAC
>NZ_JBHUUW010000043.1:0-71186 GCF_042670825.1 Streptomyces sp. NPDC057137
GGCCTGCACACGGCCCGGTCCGGCGCGTCGGCTCTCCGGCGTACCTACCCGTGCGACGTACATGTGCGACGGGCGCCGATCGGTAGCAGACTCGGGAGGGAAAGCGCACGGGGGGTCTCTCGAAGGAGCGATGATGCTCACCACCCGTTACGTCCCAGGTTCACCGAACTGGGCAGATCTCGCCACGCCCGACATCGAGGGCGCGAAGACCTTCTACGGAGGCGTCCTCGGCTGGAACCACGTGTCGGCCGGCCCCGAATTCGGCGGCTACGGCATGTTCCAGCTGGACGGCAAGACCGTCGCGGGAGCCATGCAGCTCCCCGCCGAGCAGGCCCCGCCGTCCTGGACCCTCTACTTCCAGACAGCCGACGCCACCGCCACCTCCACCGCCGTGAAGGACAACGGCGGCACGGTCGTGAACGAGCCGATGGACGTCGAGGACCTCGGCCGTATGACGCTCTGCGCCGACCCGGCCGGAGCCGGCTTCGCCGCCTGGCAGCCGGGGAAGAACACCGGCCTGGAGGCCACCGACGCTCCGGGCACCCTCTGCTGGGCCGAGCTCTCCACCCCGGACGCGGCCGCCGCCACCGGCTTCTACGGCTCCGTGTTCGGCTGGGGCACGACCTCGATGCCGATGCCGGGAGGCGGGGGCGACTACATCATGGTCCACCCCGAGGGCAGAGGCCCGGACGGCATGTTCGCGGGGATCGTCCCCACCGCGGCCGATCCCGCCCCCGCCACGACAGGGCCGAACTGGCTCCTGTACTTCGGCACGGCCGACTGCGATGCTGCCGTGGCGGACGCGGACCGACTGGGCGGCACGACCGTCCTGGAGCCCAGGGACATCGAGGGTGTCGGCCGTTTCGCGGTGCTGACCGACCCGTACGGCGCACGATTCGCGCTCATGCAGGGCATCGCGCAGGACGCGTGACCGAGGGCCGTGACACGGCGGCGTTGATCGAATGTTTATCGGCACCAGGCAGCGTGTGTGTCATGCCGATCGATCCCACGAACACCCTCACCAGCATCACCGGACGCACGGGGCAGGAGCTCGCGTGGCAGGAGAACGCCCTGTGCGCCCAGACCGGCCCCGAGTTCTTCTTCCCGGCCCCCGGCTCCTCCACCCGCGAGGCCAAGCAGCTCTGCGGTGCCTGCGAAGGACGGCGGGAATGCCTCGAATACGCCCTGGACAACGACGAACGCTTCGGGGTGTGGGGCGGGCTGTCGGAGAAGGAGCGCGAACGCCTGCGCCGCAGCGGCGCCGCGAGTACCGCCTGAGCCCGCTCGTGTGAAGACAGGTGCAGTTCGGACAGGTCAGGAGGCGGGCAGCTGGAACGTCTCGCCGTACATCTTCCAGCGCAGCGGCAGCGCGAGATCCATGTTGCCGTCCCGGAGGAAGACCCGCTGCGCCGTGTCGATGCGTGAGGTGTCCCGCTGTGTCTCGGTCATCTTCGTCCTGATCACGAACCGGCCCCGGTCGAGGAAGGCGTTCAGATACTCCTTCTCCGAACCGCCCTCGGCCGCCGTCTTCGCCTTCCGCATCGCCGAGTGCCGGATGCCGTAGAAGCCGCCCTCGTCGAGACCGGGCCCGTGCAGCACCATCGCGTCGTAGTAGATGAACTGGCCCAGCGTGCTCAGGCCGTCCATCTTCGCCAGCCGCACCGCCGGGTCGAAGTAGACACGGTCGCGTGTCCTGTCCTGAGCCTCGCGGAAGGCGGGATTCCCGGCCGCCGTCACCCACGCCTCCGTGAAGCCGGGGTCCAGACCCTTGTGCGAGTCGGTGCCGTCCACGTCGCGCAGCGCGGGGAGGTACGGCGCCAGCGGGTTGTCCGGGTGGGCCTTGGTGTACTCCTCGACGAGCTGGAGCATGTCGTTGGTGCCCGAGCAGAATCCGACGATGCCGGCCGTGTAGCCGTTGCCGTCGTCCAGGTCCTCGATCGCGTCGTACTGACCGCGCCAGTCCAGCGTGGAGTTCTCGGCGCTCGCGATGATCCGGGCGGCCGTGTCCTTCTTGTCGGGAGCCGCGAGACCCGGCGGCATCTTCCTGATCCGCTCCTCCAGCTCCGCCTTCTCGCCGTCGCTCCCGGAGGCGAGGGGATCGGGGGCGGTGCTCGCTGTGCCCGCAGGCGGATTGTCGGCCAGAACGCCGGAGTCGCCGTCTCCGCCGAAGATGACGGAGACGACGACCAGGACAGGTGCGCCTATGAGGAAGAGACGGGTGACGGGCTTCACGCCGCACAGCGTACGATGCCCGATTCGAACACCCGTGGGGAGTCCCCCTCGAAATCAACACACCCTGGTGGGACGCGTGATGAATTCGTGTCGCCCTCGACGGGGCGAGGGCACGGAGTCGGCGTCGGCGGGGACGCCGGCCCCCGTCGGCGCGGGATCAGCCGGCGGCGCGCGCGGCCATCCGCGCCTTGCGGGCGGCGAGCTTCTCGTCGAACTTGCTCGCCTCGGAGTCGAGCCCGCTCATGTACAGGCCCAGCTCTTCCTGCGCCTTGAGCCCCTCGGGGCCCAGCCCGTCGATGTCGAGCACCTTCAGATAGCGCAGCACCGGCTGGATCACGTCGTCGTGGTGGATGCGCATGTTGTAGATCTCGCCGATCGCCATCTGCGCGGCGGCGCGCTCGAAGCCCGGCATGCCGTGTCCCGGCATCCGGAAGTCCACGACCACGTCGCGCACGGACTGCATGGTCAGGTCCGGGGCGATATCGAAGGCCGCGCCGAGCAGATTGCGGTAGAAGACCATGTGCAGGTTCTCGTCGGTGGCGATACGCGCCAGCATCCGGTCGCAGACGGGGTCGCCCGACTGGTGGCCGGTGTTGCGGTGCGAGACCCGGGTCGCCAGCTCCTGGAAGGCGACGTACGCGACGGAGTGCAGCATCGAGTGCCGGTTGTCCGACGTGAAGCCCTCCGCCATGTGCGTCATCCGGAACTGCTCCAGCTTGTCCGGGTCCACGGCGCGCGAGGCGAGCAGATAGTCACGCATCACGATGCCGTGCCGGCCCTCCTCGGCGGTCCAGCGGTGCACCCAGGTGCCCCAGGCGCCGTCGCGGCCGAAGAGGCTGGCGATCTCGTGGTGGTAGCTGGGGAGGTTGTCCTCGGTCAGCAGATTCACCACGAGGGCGATCTTGCCGATGTCGGTCACCTTGGACTGCTGCGGCTCCCAGGCCGTGCCGTCCTCGAAGAGACCGGGGAAGTTGTGGGCGTCGGACCAGGGCACGTACTCGTGCGGCATCCAGTCCTTGGCGACCTTGAGATGGCGGTTGAGTTCTTTCTCCACCACCTCTTCCAGTGCATACAGCAGCCGGGCGTCGGTCCACGCCTCCGAACTGCCGAGATGGGGAGAGGTGAGTGTCACGTGTGCTCCTGGGGACGGGAGTAGTACCTACGGGTTCGTAGGTTACGTGACCGTAGGTTAAGGGTGCAGTAAGGGGAGAGCCAACCCCGGATCCGCGACGTCCTGTCGCATACGGCTATTCGCGCAGGTCACGAAGGCGTACCGAGAGGCAGGTCACGCACCCTTCGAGCTTCTCGAACTCGCTGATGTCCACCGGAACGGGCTCAAGACCGAGACCCGCGAACAGTTCCGCGCTGCGCGGCGCGGACGCCGCCATCAACAGCTTCTCGCCGCCGAGCAGCACCACGTGCGACCCCGCCTCCTCGGGTACGGACAGGAACCGCGGGAAGAGCGACGGGTCGTCGACGAGCGGCGCGTAGCCGATCACGGTCCCGTCCGGGAGCGCGGTCACCGCCGACTTCAGATGCAGCACCTTGCTCACCGGTACGGCGACGACCCGCGCGCCCAGCGGCTCGAACGCGGCGCTCAGCTGCCGCAGGCCCTCGTCGTTCGTCCGCCCGCCCTGCCCCACGTACACCGTGTCGCCGACCTTGAGCACATCGCCGCCGTCGAGCGTGCCCGGCTCCGTCACCCGTTCGACCCGGCAGCCGAGCGCGGACAGCGCCTCCTCGACCGCCGCCGTCTCCGGCCGCCGCGACTCGGCGCCGGACCGGGCGATCAGCGCGACGTCACGGAACATCACCACCGGGTCCTCCACGAACACCGCGTCCGGGCAGTCGTCGGCGGGCGCCACCTCCGTCGTCCGCCAGCCGTGCTCCCGCAGCACGGCGGTGTACGACTCCCACTGCGCGAGGGCCAGGTCGGCGTCGACCGGCGTGCGTTCCAGATGGGTCACCAGGCCCTCGGTGAGACGGGGTCCTGGGCGGCGGATCAGGGCTTTCCTGCTGGTCATGGGCTTCTCCGGAGCGGTCGTGGTCGGGTCCGTCGGGCCGGTCAGGTCCGGCGGCATCCCGGCGGTGCCGTCGGGGTGCCGCCGGACCCGACCACGCTACGTCAGCCCGCGATCACCGGAGGCGCGCTCACGTCGCCACCTCCGCCCCCACCTCCCGCCGCAGATACTCCGCGGTGAAGGACTTGGGATGGCGCAGCAGTTCGGCCGGTGTTCCCTCGAAGACGATCTCGCCGCCGTGCTTCCCGCCGTCCGGGCCGAGGTCGATCACCCAGTCCGCGCGCTTGACGACATCCATGTTGTGCTCGACGCAGATCACCGAGTTCCCCGCGTCCACCAGCCGGTCGAGCAGCGCCAGCAGGGTGCCCACGTCCGCCATGTGCAGCCCGGTGGTCGGCTCGTCCAGGACGTACACGCTGCCCGTACGGTGCAGTTGGGTCGCCAGCTTGATGCGCTGCCGCTCCCCGCCCGACAGCGAACTCAGCGGCTGACCGAGCGTCAGATAGGTCAGCCCTACGTCGTTCAGCGTCCGAAGCTTGCGCAGCATCGCCCGGTCGCCGCCGAACTCCTCGAAGAACGGGATCGCCTGAGCGGCCGTCATGTTCAGTACGTCGACGATCGACCGGCCGCCCACCCGCAGCGCCAGTACGCCGTCGTTGAACCGCCGCCCCTCGCACACGTGGCAGACCGTCGTCACCGGATCCATGAACGCCAGATCGGTGTGGATGACCCCGCGCCCCGCGCACTCGGCGCAGGCGCCCGACGAGTTGAAGCTGAAGAGGCCCGGCTCGACCCCGTTCTCCTTCGCGTACACCTTGCGAATGATGTCCATGACGCCGAGATACGACGCCGGGGTGGACCGCGACGAGGCCGTGATCGCGCCCTGGTCGATGACGATCGCGTCCGGGTGCGCCGCCGTGAAGACCCGGGAGACCAGCGTCGACTTGCCCGACCCCGCGACGCCGGTCACCGCCGTCAGCACCCCGGCCGGGAACGTCACGTCGATGCCCTTCAGATTGTGCAACGCGGCTCCACGCACCGGCAGTTGGCCGGTGGGGGAGCGGAAGGTCCCCTTCATGGGGGTACGGCTCACGAGATGCCGGCCGGTGAGGGTGTCGGCGTTCCGCAGCTGCTCCACCGTGCCCTCGAACACCACGTGCCCGCCGTCCGCGCCCGCCCGGGGCCCCATGTCGACGACATGGTCCGCGATCGCCACCACGTCCGGGTCGTGTTCCACCACCAGCACCGTGTTGCCCCGGTCGCGCAGCCGCCGCAGCAGATCGTTCAGCCGGCCCACGTCGCGCGGGTGCAGCCCCACGCTCGGCTCGTCGAAGATGAAGGTCAGCCCCGTCAGTGAACTCCCCAGATGCCGCACCATCTTGAGCCGCTGCCCCTCACCGCCGGAGAGCGTGGTCGTCTCCCGGTCCAGGCTCAGATAGCCGAGCCCGATTCCGACCAGCCGGTCGAGCCGGGCGCGCGCGGCGGCGGCGATCGGTGTGGCCACCGGGTCGTCGATCCGCGCCAGCACGTCCACCAGGTCCCCGACTTCCATGCGGGTGTAGTCGGCGATGTTCAGACCGTCGATACGGGTCGCGAGCGCCGCCTCGTTCAGCCGCGCCCCGCCGCACACGTCGCACACCCGCTGCGCGGTGAACCGGTGCGCGGCCTCCTGGCGCTTCTCGGACATGGTGGCGGTGTCCCGCTTGAGGAAGAGCCGGGTGAAACGGCCCACGACACCCTCGAACCGCATATCGGCGGAACCCGTCCGCAGCTCCAGGGTGACGGTGAAGTCACCGCCATGGAGCAGCAGTTGGCGTTCCTCGGCGGTGTACCGGTCGAGCGGCTTGTCCGGGTCGAAGTGGCCCGAGCCGGCGTACAGCTTCCACTCCCAGCTGCCCACGGAGAGCCCCGGCAGCAGCAGCGCGCCCCCGTTCAGGGACTTCGACCAGTCGACCGCGCGGTCGAGGTCGAGCCGGACCACCCGCCCCACGCCGTCGCACTCCGGGCACATGCCGGCCGGGTCGTTGAAGGAGTACGCGGTGGCCGCCCCCGCGCTCGGCGTGCCGTACCGCGAGAACAGCACCCGGATCACCGAGTAGATGTCGGTCATCGTGCCGACGGTGGAGCGGATGTTGCCGCCGACCGGCTTCTGGTCGATGACGATCGCCACCGACAGGTCGTCGATCGCCTCGACGTGCGGCCGTTCGTGCTTGGGCAGCCGGTTCCTGATGAACGTCGTGAAGGTCTCGTTGAGCTGGCGCTGTGACTCCACGGCGATGGTGTCGAAGACGATCGAGGACTTGCCGGACCCGGAGACCCCGGTGAAGACGGTGATCCGGTCCTTCGGGATGGTGAGCGAGACGTCCCTGAGGTTGTTCTCACGGGCGCCCACGATGGTGATGTTCTGAGGCATGGGCCCGAAGCTAATCGGGAATCCAGACAGCTACTGTCCGGATTCCCGATCGGCCGCGCACCTTTTCCGGCGAGGCCCGGAGCGGGCCTCAGGACAGGCCCCGGGACGGCCGCCTCAGGCCGGGCCCCGCGACGGCGGCCTCAGGAGGCGCCCTGGGACGGCGGCTCAGCCCGTACCTCCTCCACCGTCGTGTCACGCAGCTCGCCGTCCAGCATCAGCCACCGCGTGACGCCGATCGACTCCAGGAACGGCACGTCGTGGCTCGCCACGACCAGGGCGCCCCGGTACGCCCCCAGCGCCGCCGTGAGCGCGCGCACGCTCGCCAGGTCGAGATTGTTCGTCGGCTCGTCCAGCATCAGCAGCCGGGGCGCCGGATCCGCGAGCAGCAGGGCGGCCAGCGAGGCGCGGAACCGCTCCCCGCCCGACAGGGTCCCGGCCGGCTGGTTCGCCCGCGCGCCCCGGAACAGGAAGCGGGCGAGCCGCGCCCGGATCTCGTTGTCCGTGGCGGCGGGCGCGAACCGCTTCACGTTCTCCGCCACGCTCAGCGCGTCGTCCAGGACGTCGAGCCGCTGCGGCAGGAAGCGCGTCGGCACCAGTGCCTCGGCCTCGCCCGAGACCGGCGCCAGTTCCCCGGCGACCGTCCGCAGGAGCGTCGTCTTGCCCGCCCCGTTCCGGCCCACCAGCGCGATCCGCTCCGGGCCGTGGATCGCGAACTCGCCCGAGGCCCGCGCGCCGTACCGCAGCTCCAGCTCGCGCAGCCGCAGCACGCCGATGCCGGAGTGCACCTCCGTGGCGGGCAGTTCGATCCGGATCTCGTCGTCGTCGCGCACCGCGTCGACCGCCTCGTCGAGCCGTTCCCTGGCCTCCGCGAGCTTGGTGGTGTGCATGATGCGGTGCTTGCCGGCCGACACCTGCGCCTGGCGTTTGCGCTCCTGCATGATGGCCTTCGGCTCGCGCTTGGTGTCCCACATCTTCTGTCCGTAGCGCTTACGTCGTGCCAACTTGACCTGCGCGTCGGCCAGTTCGCGCTTCTGCCGCTGCACGTCGCCCTCGGCGACGCGCACCATGCGTATCGAGGCCTCCTGTTCGACGGCGAGGGCCTCCTCGTACGCGGAGAAGTTCCCGCCGTACCAGGTGACCTCGCCGTCCCGCAGATCGGCGATCCGGTCGACCAGATCGAGCAGTTCACGGTCGTGGCTGACCACGACCAGCACCCCCGTCCAGGCGTCGACGGCCGCGTGCAGCCGCCTGCGCGCGTACAGATCCAGATTGTTCGTCGGCTCGTCGAGCAGCAGCACCGAGGGGCGGGCCAGCAGCAGGGCCGCCAGCCGCAGCAGCACGCACTCGCCGCCCGACACCTCGCCGATGGTCCGGTCGAGGCCGATATGGCCGAGCCCGAGCTGGTCGAGGGTGGCGCGCGCCCGTTCCTCGACGTCCCAGTCGTCGCCGATCGTGGTGAAGTTCTCCTCGCTCGCGTCGCCCGCCTCGACAGCGAGCAGCGCGGCTCGGACACCGGCGATGCCGAGCGCCTGGTCGACGCGGAGACCGGTGTCGAGTACGGCGTCCTGCGGGAGGTAGCCGATCTCACCCACCGCGTTCGTCCTGCCGTCGGTGGGCGTGAGCACGCCGGCGATCAGCTTCAACAGGGTTGATTTTCCGGACCCGTTGACGCCGACAAGGCCGGTCCTGCCCGGCCCGACGGCCAGTTGGAAGTCCTCGAACACGACGGACCCGTCCGGCCAGGCGAAGGAGAGCGCGGAGCAGGTGATTTGGGGGGAAGTAGACATACGGGTCTCCAGGTTGCTGCGAAGGGATGCGGGGCAACGGTGGGAGACACCGGCGGAGGGCACCGGGGAAGGACGGCTCGACAGCCGAGGTCACACGCGGTGCGCGCGGGTACAGAGCCGCGCGGCACGGTGTCTCAGGACCTCAGAAGAGCAACGTCCTACTCCGTTCGGTGACAACAAGGACGCTGTACACCGTACGAGGGCATGGGTGCGGGAGCAACGGGTTTTTCGGCCGCCGGGCGGCGGGCGCGAGGCAGGGGGCCCGGGGGGTTCAGCAGGCGTCGCGCAGCAACTCCGCGACGTCGTGGTCCAGATCGAGATACAGATGCTCGCGGCCGACGGGCACGGCCCCCAGCGAGCGGTCGAGGAAGCGCCGCACCTCCGAGGTGCGGACATGGACCATCGCGACGCCCTCGGGGGCGTGGAACTCCAGGACCGTACGGTCGTAACCGAACGGCCGCACCCGTACGTCACCGAGCCCGGCCGGTTCGTCCATCCCGATCGTCAGCAGCTCGCGCGAGAACGACCAGGCCACCTCCGTGCCCTCCAGCGTCGCCGTGGCCGGGAACGCCATCTGCACGGCGAACGGATCCTCGCCGTCGTACCGCAGGGTCGCGGGGACGGTCTCCAGCTGTGGCGCCGAGGCGACCAGCCGGGCTTGCAGGGCCTGCTCGATGACGTTGGACAAGGCCAGCTCCCCTTTGCACGGCTCGGGCGGATGAGTGTCTTCCGCTACAGGGAAAGACGACGCAACGCGCTGAAGAGTGCTCGTTGAACGGCGTGACCTACGTCACCGTTTTCCCTACTCACGGGTCGGGTACCCGGCGAGGTCGTCCGCCGCCCTGATTCGTCCTGGATTCGCCGGTGGTTCACCGGGGCGGCTGCTCGCGGTACTGCCCGAGTCCGGGCGCGGTGCGGGCCACGGCGAACTCCGTGATCCGGTACGCGCACACCCCGCCGACCACGAAGGGATCCGCCGCGGTCAGCGCCTCCACCGCCGCGCGATCGTCCCCGACCGCCAGGATCACACCCCCGTCACGCGGCTTCTTGCGGCCCGACGCGATGAAGGTCCCCGCCGCGAAGTGCGCGTCCACCCAGGCGAGATGATCCGCCGAGAGCGCGTCGACACGGTCGAGCGGTGCGGTGTAGGTCAGCTCCAGTACGAACATGATCGCCAGGTTAGCGGCGGGGCGACGGTACGCGGACGGCGCCGCCCACGGCCTGCGCCCACGACCCACGGCCACGACCTAGGCTGGCGCACCATGACGACGATCAGGACACCCGCCGACGAGGCCGAAGCCAGGGCGATCCAGGACGAGTTGCGCGAGCGCGTCGTGCTCGACGAGGTGGGGCCGGCGGTCGGGACCGGGCTGGTGACCGGGGTCGACGTCGCGTACGACGACGAGCGGGACATCGTCGCCGCCGCGGCCGTCGTCCTCGACGCGGCCACGCTCGCCGTCGTGGACGAGGCGACCGCCGTCGGCCGGGTCGCCTTTCCGTATGTGCCGGGGCTGCTCGCCTTCCGTGAGATCCCGACCGTGCTCGCCGCCCTCGACGCCCTGACGTCGGATCCAGGCCTGGTCGTCTGCGACGGCTACGGCCGCGCCCACCCGCGCCGGTTCGGACTCGCCAGCCATCTCGGGGTGCTGACCGGGCTGCCGGTGATCGGTGTCGCCAAGAACCCGTTCACCTTCTCGTACGAGCAGCCCGGCCCCCGGCGTGGCGACTTCTCGCCACTGGTGGCCGACGACGGCGAGGAGGTGGGCCGGGCGCTGCGTACACAGGACGGTGTGAAGCCCGTGTTCGTCTCGGTCGGGCACCGGACCGGCCTCGACGCCGCCTGCGCGCACACCCTGCGGCTGGCCCCGGACTTCCGTATCCCGGAGACGACCCGCCGGGCGGACACGCTCTGCCGGCTCGCGCTGCGCGAGGCGGTGGCGGCCGCCGGCTCGACGCAGACCACGGGGACCACGGAGACCCTGGAGACCCCCCGCGGAAATTGATTCGCCGCGGAGCGATGAGTTTCGCGCGGCGCCCCGGTCTGCCCTCCGAAAGCGAACAGATATACGTAGGGGGCACGGCATGACCGGCACAGCAGGCACAGCTCAGACCGATCTCCGGTACGTGACGTCGAAGGACGGCACATCGATCGCCTACCGCGCGAGCGGCGCAGGGCCCGTCCTGATCATGGTGTCCGGCGCACTCGGCACCGGCACCGGCCCGGCGGACTCCGTCATCGGCGCTCCGCTGGCCACCGAGTACACGGTGATCGACTTCGACAGACGCGGACGCGGCCACAGCGGCGACACCGAGCCCTACGCGGTGGCGCGCGAGGTCGAGGACATCGAGGCGCTCATCGACGCCCACGGCGGGCGGGCCGCCGTCTTCGGCTTCTCGTCCGGCGCCGCGCTCGCGCTGGCGGCGGCCGACGGGCTCGGCGCCAAGGTGGGCGGAGTCGCCCTGTACGAGCCGCCGTTCATCATCGACGACAGCCGCCCGCCGCTGCCCGCCGACTACGTCGAGCAGATCAGGGCCGCCGTGGCGGCGGGCCGCAGGGACCAGGCCGTGGCGCTGTTCCTGACCGACGCGGTAGGCATTCCCGCCGAGTACGTGGACGCCATGAAGAACCAGCCCGCGGCGCCGGCCGCGGAGGGCGAGATCCAGCCGCCGTCCTGGGCGGACATGGAGGAGGTCGCCCACACCCTCGCGTACGACGGCCTCGTCATGGGCGACACGATGTCCGGCAAGCCGCTCCCCACCGGTCTCTGGAGCGGTGTGACCGCACCCGCGCTGGTGATCTGCGGCGGCGAGAGCGACCCGTTCATGCGGGCGGGCGCCAAGTCGGCCGCCGGGCTGGTGCCCCACGCCGAGTACCGCGAACTCCCCGGCCAGAGCCACCAGTTCGACCCGGCGGCGCTGGCGCCTCTGCTGCGCGAATTCCTCGCGGACCGCGTGACCCGGTGAGCTGGCCCGTGACCCGTTGAGCTGACCCGCCGTCGGTACTCCAGCCCGGCGGCGGGTTCGGTACGAGCGCGGCGGCCCGTGCTGGGGGCGGGCCGCCGCGCTCCGCTGTCCTCGTCCGTACGGCCCGGTATCAGCGCGAGTGCGCGACCCGGAACGTCATCCCGGCCGACCGCAGCCGGCCCAGCAGCGCGTCACCCATCGCGGCGGCGGTGGTGACCTGGCCCGCCGTGTCGGGCAGATCGTCGAAGGCCAGGCTCAGCACCGACTCGGCCAGCATCTTCGCCGACTCGTCGTACCCCGGATCGCCGCCCGCGACCTCGGTGAACACCCTGCGCCCACCGCCCTCGCCCACGAACCGCACCGTGAACCAACTGGTGCTCCTGCGCGCCTCGCCGGGCCCGGCACCCGGCTCGTAACGGTTCATCAGCGCCCGTCGGACCGCCGGAACCTGCGCCAGCGCGATGCCCGTCCCCGCTGCCACCGTGCCGCCCAGGGCGACCGGCAGCGACTTGACGGCGGCGAAGTGCCGGTAGCGGAAGTCGGGGCCGTACCGGGGCAGCGCCGCCGCCGAGCGCGCCACCACCTGCGCGTCGAGCGTGGGCAGCGGCAGCGCCCAGACGCCGGTCTCCTTGCTGAAGTGCGGCGCGCCCGGCGACGTGACGGCCCGCCGCCCGACCAGCCGGGGCTCGTGCAGCCGCCGCTGCTTCGCGGCCTCCATGGTCTGCCGGCCCCGGCTCAGCGCGTTCAGGGCCGTGGCGAGGGTCCCGCCGGAGAAGAACGCGTTGGTGCGGACGAACCCGTCGATGCGCAGCGGCACGTCCACGGGCAGCTGCCGGACCGTGAAGTACGCGCCCAGATCGTGCGGTACGGAGTCGAACCCGCAGGCGTGCACCAGCCGCGCCCCGGTCTGCCGCGCCCGGTCCTCGTACGCCAGATACATCCGGTCGACGAACTCCTGCTCGCCGCAGAGATCCGCGTAGTCGGTCCCGGCCTCCGCGCAGGCGGCGACCAGGTCCTCCCCGTGCCAGAGATACGGGCCGACCGTCGTGGCGAGCACCTTGGTGGACTCGGCGAGCGCGCGCAGCGACGCCGGGTCGGCGGAGTCGGCCACCAGCAGGGGGAGGTCCGCGCAGAGCGGGGAGAGCTTGGCCAGCCGGTTCCGCAGTTTCTCCAGCTTGGCCAGGTCGCGGCCGGCTATCGCCCAGCGGCAGCCCTCGGGCGCGCTCAGGGCGAGATATTCGGCCGTGAGCGTTCCGACGAAGCCGGTCGCCCCGAAGAGCACCACGTCGTACGGGCGTTCCGCCCCGTTCTGCCTGTTCATCGAGTCTCCGCCGTTCGAGCCGCGCCGCGATCGGTGCCGTTGTCGGGGGCCGAGGCTAGCGCCTGGGCGGGCGGAACGGGGTAGTGGGTGACCAGCATCGGACGTCACGGGCGGAAGTCTGCGACCATCGGGTAGGAACAAGCGCTTGCTTGCCCGGCGGCCCCGGCGGGGCTTGTGCGCGGTGGTGGGCGTTCCTAACATCATTGCTGTTACATCGTTGGTGTCACACCGCTGGGGGCTCACCATGACAACAACCGCGAACGGCCCGAGCACCGGTGCCGGGGCCCCGAACGGCCCGCTCGCCGGGGTTCGGGTGGTCGAGCTGGCCGGTATCGGGCCCGGCCCCTTCGCCGCCATGCAACTGGCCGACCTCGGCGCCGACGTCGTACGCGTCGACCGGCCGGGCGGCGCCGGGCTCGGGATCGACCCGGCGTATGACCTCATGAACCGCAACAAGCGCTCCGTACTCGTCGACCTCAAGGCCGACGACGGCCCCGCCCAGGTCCTCGACCTGGTCGAGCGCGCCGACGTCCTCATCGAGGGCTACCGCCCCGGCGTCGCCGAACGCCTCGGCATCGGCCCCGAGGAATGCCTCGCCCGCAATCCCCGCCTGGTGTACGGCCGGATGACCGGCTGGGGCCAGGACGGCCCGCTCGCCCAGCGCGCCGGGCACGACATCGACTACATCGCCGTCGCCGGCACCCTCTCCATGTTCGGCGAGGCCGACCGGCCGCCCACCGTCCCCGCCAACCTCGTCGGCGACTACGCGGGCGGCTCCCTCTACCTGGTCATCGGCGTCCTCGCCGCCCTTCAGCACGCCCGCACACCCGGCGGCACGGGCCAGGTCGTGGACGCGGCGATCGTCGACGGCGCCGCCCATCTGACCACGATGATCCACGCGATGACGGCTGCCGGCGGCTGGCAGGACCGGCGCGGGGCGAACCTGCTGGACGGCGGAGCGCCCTTCTACGGCAACTACGAGACGGCCGACGGCGAGTACATGGCCGTCGGCGCGCTGGAGCAGCGGTTCTACAACGAGTTCATCGACCTGCTCGGCATCAAGGACGACGTCCCCGCCCGTAAGGACTTCGGCCGCTGGGACGAGCTGAGGTCCGCGGTCGCCGCCCGGTTCAAGGAGAAGACCCGCGCCGAGTGGACGGCCGTCTTCGAGGAGTCGGACGCCTGTGTGGCGCCCGTGCTGTCGCTGCGCGAGGCCCCCGCCCATCCGCACCTCGTGGCCCGCGGCACCTTCACCGAACACGCGGGTGTCACCCAGCCGGCTCCCGCACCGCGCTTCTCGGCCACGCCCACCTCCGTACGGAGCGCGCCCGCGCTGCCGGGGGCGGACACCGAGCGGATCGCCGACGACTGGGACGTACCGAGCATCCGAAGCACCGGCACCGGCACGAGCACCGGCCCCGCCACCCCCAACGACTCCTGAGAGGCCGCCGTCTTGAGTACCGAAGCGTATGTGTACGACGCGATCCGCACCCCGCGCGGTCGCGGCAAGGCCAACGGTGCCCTGCACGGCACCAAGCCGATCGACCTCGTCGTCGGCCTGATCCACGAGATCCGCGACCGGTTCCCCGACCTGGACCCGGCGGCGATCGACGACGTCGTCCTCGGCGTCGTCAGCCCCCTCGGCGACCAGGGCTCCGACATCGCCCGCGTCGCCGCCCTCGCCGCCGGACTGCCCGACACCGTCGCGGGCGTCCAGGAGAACCGCTTCTGCGCCTCCGGCCTCGAAGCGGTCAACCTGGCCGCCGCCAAGGTCCGTTCGGGCTGGGAGGACCTGATCCTGGCCGGTGGCGTCGAGTCGATGTCACGCGTGCCGATGGGCTCCGACGGCGGCGCCTGGGCGATGGACCCGATGACCAGCCTCCGTACGGGCTTCGCCCCCCAGGGCATCGGCGCCGACCTGATCGCCACCATCGGCGGCTTCACCCGGCGCGACGTCGACGAGTTCGCCGCGCTGTCGCAGGAGCGCGCGGCGGCGGCCTGGAAGGACGGCCGCTTCGCCCGCTCCGTCGTCCCCGTCCGCGACGTCAACGGGCTCACCGTCCTCGACCACGACGAGCATCTGCGGCCCGGCACCACGGCCGACACGCTCGCCTCGCTCAAGCCGTCGTTCGCGCAGATCGGCGACCTCGGCGGATTCGACGCGGTGGCGCTCCAGAAGTACCACTGGGTCGAGAAGATCGACCATGTGCACCACGCGGGCAACTCCTCCGGCATCGTGGACGGCGCGTCCCTCGTCGCGATCGGCTCGAAGGAGACCGGCGAGCGGTACGGCATGAGGCCGCGCGCCCGAATCGTCTCGGCCGCCGTGTCCGGCTCCGAGCCCACGATCATGCTGACCGGGCCCGCGCCCGCCAGCCGCAAGGCACTCGCCAAGGCCGGACTGACCATCGACGACATCGACCTCGTGGAGATCAACGAGGCGTTCGCCGCCGTCGTCCTGCGCTACGTCGCCGACATGGGGCTCTCGCTGGACCAGGTCAACGTCAACGGCGGCGCCATCGCGCTCGGCCACCCGCTCGGCGCCACCGGCGCGATGATCCTCGGCACCCTCGTGGACGAACTGGAACGCCAGGACAAGCGGTACGGCCTCGCCACGCTCTGCGTCGGCGGCGGCATGGGAGTCGCCACCATCGTCGAACGCGTGTGACAGTTCCGTCCGTCCCGTCCGTCCCGTCCGTCCCGTCCGCCAAGCATCTCTTCTCTACGGAGCAGCAGCATGAGCGAGTCCACCACCATCCGCTGGGAGCAGGACGGGACGGGCGTCGTCACCCTCGTCCTCGACGACCCCGACCAGTCGGCCAACACCATGAACCAGGCCTTCCGGACCTCGGTCGCCGCCATCGCGGCACGCGCGGAGGCCGAGAAGGACAGCATCCGCGGCATCATCGTCACCTCTGCCAAGAAGACGTTCTTCGCGGGCGGCGACCTCAAGGACATGATCAAGCTCGGTCCGGGCGACGCGCAGCAGGCGTACGACGCCGGCCTGGCCGTCAAGCGCGCCCTGCGCACCATCGAGACCCTCGGCAAGCCCGTCGTCGCCGCCATCAACGGCGCGGCCCTGGGCGGCGGTTACGAGATCGCGCTCGCCTGCCACCACCGCGTCGCGCTCGACGCGCCCGGCTCCAAGATCGGCCTGCCCGAGGTCACCCTCGGCCTGCTGCCCGCGGGCGGCGGCGTCACCCGTACCGTACGGCTCCTCGGCATCTCCGACGCGCTGCTCAAGGTGCTGCTCCAGGGCACCCAGTACTCGCCGCGCCGCGCGCTGGACAACGGCCTCGTCCATGAAGTCGCCGCCACCACCGAGGAGATGCTGGACCGGGCGCGCGCGTTCATCGACGCGCACCCCGAGTCGTGGCAGCCGTGGGACGTCAAGGGCTACAGGATCCCCGGCGGTACGCCCTCCAGCCCGCGCTTCGCCGCGAACCTCCCGGCCTTCCCCGCCAACCTCCAGAAGCAGACCGGCGGCGCGCCCTATCCCGCGCCCCGCAACATCCTGGCCGCCGCCGTCGAGGGCTCGCAGGTCGACTTCGAGACCGCGCAGACCATCGAGGCCAGGTACTTCACCGAACTGGTCACCGGGCAGACCGCCAAGAACATGATCCAGGCGTTCTTCTTCGACCTCCAGGCGGTCAACTCGGGCGCCAGCCGCCCCCAGGACATCGACAGGCGCCCGGTGCGCAAGGTCGCCGTACTCGGCGCCGGGATGATGGGCGCGGGCATCGCCTACTCGTGCGCCCGCGCCGGTATCGACGTCGTCCTCAAGGACGTCACGACCCAGGCGGCGGCCAAGGGCAAGGCGTACTCGGAGAAGCTGCTGGCCAAGGCGGTCGCCCGGGGCCGTACGACCGAGGCCGGCCGGGACGCGGTGCTGGCGCGGATCACCCCGACCGGCGAGGTCGCGGACCTCGCGGGCTGCGACGCGGTGATCGAGGCGGTCTTCGAGGACACGGCGCTCAAGCACAAGGTGTTCCAGGAGATCCAGGACGTGGTCGAGCCCGACGCGCTCCTGTGCTCCAACACCTCGACGCTGCCCATCACCGCCCTCGCCGAAGGCGTCACGCGGCCCGCCGACTTCATCGGTCTGCACTTCTTCTCACCCGTCGACAAGATGCCGCTCGTGGAGATCATCAAGGGCGGGAAGACCGGCGACGAGGCGCTCGCGCGCGCCTTCGACCTGGTACGGCAGATCAAGAAGACACCGATCGTCGTCAACGACTCGCGTGGCTTCTTCACCTCGCGCGTCATCGGCCGGTTCATCAACGAGGGCGTCGCGATGGTCGCCGAGGGTGTCGAGCCCGCCTCCGTCGAGCAGGCGGCGGCGCAGGCCGGCTACCCCGCCAAGGTCCTCTCCCTGATGGACGAGCTGACCCTCACGCTGCCGCGCAAGATCCGGAACGAGACGCGGCGCGCGGTCGAGGAGGCGGGCGGCACCTGGACCCCGCACCCGGCCGACGCGGTCATCGACCGCATGGTGGACGACTTCGGCCGCCCGGGGCGCGCAGGCGGCGCCGGCTTCTACGACTACGCCGACGACGGCAGCCGTACCGGCCTCTGGCCGGGCCTGCGCGAGCACTTCACCAAGCCGGACGCGGACGTGCCGTTCACCGACCTGAAGGAGCGCATGCTCTTCTCGGAGGCGCTGGACTCCGTGCGCTGCCTGGACGAGAACGTCCTGACGACGGTCGCCGACGCCAACATCGGCTCCATCATGGGCATCGGCTTCCCGGCCTGGACGGGCGGGGTGCTCCAGTACATCAACGGGTACGAGGGCGGCCTGCCCGGCTTCGTCGCGCGGGCGCGGGAGTTGGCCGGGACGTACGGGGAGCGGTTCGCACCGCCCGCGTCGCTGGTGGCGAAGGCCGAGCGCGGCGAGACGTTCCACGACGCCTAGGGGGTGTCTTGCCGATCTTGCCGGGCCCGGTGCCGCGGCCGGGAACGTCGGCCGGGTTGCGCGGCCGTGGGCCGCGCTTGTTCTCGATCGCCGGACGGGCTCAATCGAGCCCGTCCGTGAACGCGGCCCGCAGCTCCTCCTTCAGCGAGCGCTGGAACGCCGTCACCAGCGCCTGCACGACCATCGGCTGCATATGGGCGGACAGCGACCTCATCGCCGCCACACGCTCCGGGTCCGGCTCGCTCTCCTCGTACGGTTTCCACACCTCGTCCCGGAAGAGGCGGGAGAGCGCGTGCGCGGCGGAGCGGGTGTGCTCCAGCAGGACCGTACGGGCGGCGAGGATCGTCTCGTGTGCGATCGGCACGTCCAGCAGCTCGACGCCGAGGCGCAGCAGCCCCGGATCGAGCCGGTAGTGGCCGGGGGCGTCGGCACGGGCCAGGACACCCATGGCCGCCAGCCGGTCGACGTCCCCCTCGGAGAGGACCCGCCCCGCGCGCCGCTCCAGCTCGGCCCGCGTCGCGTCCTCCGCCGAGTCAGGCGCCCAGGTCGCCACCAGCGCCCGGTGGATCGCCAGGTCGTGCGCGCTCAGGTCCGGCGGCAGCTGCTCCAGATAGCGCTCGATCGCCGCGAGGGTCATGCCCTGGTGCTGAAGCTCCTCGATGAGCGCGAGCCGCGAGAGGTGGTCGTGGCCGTAGTGGCCGACGCGGCGCGGGCCGATCACCGGGGGCGGCAGCAGACCGCGGGTGCTGTAGAAGCGGATGGTGCGCACCGTGACGCCGGCGCGCGCGGCCAGCTCGTCGACGGTGAGCGTCGGCTCCTGGGGCGCCCCGGATGCGGTCTCCATGCCGACAGTATTGCTGTCTCACCAGTACTGCGAAAGACAGGCGAGGACCGCGCGCACCCCTCAGGAGGAGGGCGGCGCCGGCTGGGCCGGGGGCGGGGGCTTCGACTGCTGGGTCGTCGTGGGCGGCGGCTGGCTGTTGGGGGCCTTCTTCGTTCCGTAGTGATCCCGGTTCCTGCGACGTACCGGGGCGGGATTCTCGGCGCTCGCCGGGGTTTCTGTGGACGGTTCCGGAGTGTCCTGCATTCGAACTCCTCGTCACATGGGTAGGTGCGTCGATGCCATTGAAGCGCATAGCGCCTCTGTCCCGCCCGGCACAGAAAGCGGTCCATGCTGCCGTCCACGATCCTCGGTCTCGTCCTGCTCATCGTCGTGCTCCTGCCAGGAGCCGCCCACATCAAGGTCAGGCAGCTCCGGTGGCCCGAACGGGACGTCTCCCCGCTGTGGGAGACGCTCCGTCTGATCACCATCAGCGTCGTCGCCGACGCCCTGGCGCTGGCGCTGCTCGGCCTGTGCCGGGTGTGGGCCCCTGGCTCGACCCCGGATGTGGGCACCCTGGTCCGGGAGCCGGGCCCCTATGCCCGCTCCCACTACGTCTCCCTGCTGTGGTGGTCGCTGGCGCTGCTGCTGGCCGCTGTCTGCGGGGCGGCGTGGTGCGGGACGGAACGCGCCACGCGGCTGGCCGCGCGGCTGCCGTTCGTCGGCCGGTACGTGCCCGAGGGCGAGCACCCGTCCCGGGTCTCCGCCTGGTGGCAGGCGTTCAACGAGTGGCCCGAGGCGCGCGTGCAGGTCGGCTGTCTGCTGGAGGACGGCGCGTACTGGTCCGGGTGGCTGCGCTCGTACTCGAACCGGGTCTCGGACGACGCCGAGCGCGAACTCGTCCTGGGCGGGCCCCTGTTCTACCGTCCGCCGGGAGCGGCCGTGGAGGCCGAACTGCCCGACACCGGCGCGGTGATCCTCAGTGCCCGCCGGATCACCGCGATCACCGTCACCTATGTGCTGCCTCCCGTGCCCACGCCCCCGAGCCCGTCCCCCTCGCCGTGAGGGGGCGGGTCAGCACCCGTGGAAGGAGAGGACGGCCCAGCCGAGGACACCGGCGTCCGCCCGCGCCGACGCCCAGGGGCCGGACGCCTCTCCAGGCTCCGGGGCCAGCTCCGCGATCTGCGGGTACGCCGCGTGTTTCTGCGCGTTGGTGGAGTCCCGCACCCAGATCTGAGCCTGTCTCAGCGCCTGCTCCGGCTCCATCCCCTCGCCCAGCCAGTGGGCGTAGAACCGGTCGGTGATCAGCGCGCAGACCCAGCCGTCCGCGTCCCAGCCGGTCGCCATCACCCCGGCGTAGCCGCTTTGCAGGAACGCGGACGGCATCCCTGCGGCCTCGTCGAGCACCGCCTGGTCCAGCGCCCCGGTGCGGCAGGCCGGCAGGACCGCCATGCGTACGTCCAGGGCGTCGAGTCTCAGCACGTCCCGCACCGTCAGCAGCCGGTCCTGCGACATGACGAGCCCTCCGTCGAGCGGCGAGCCGTCCACCACTTCCCCGTGACACGCGAAGTGCTGGACCGAGGCGTGCGGGAGCGCCGCGAGCACGGCCTCGCGGGTGGCCTCCGGGCCGCCGAGGGACGCTCCGGTTCCGCTCCGGAAATGCCGCCGGGCCAGGTGTATCTGCCACTTCGCGGAGGGCAGCGGGGTGTAGGACACCGGTGTCGGCTCCGTCACCGTCAGCAGGGTGTGGTGCCGGCCGGTCAGGGACCGGATCGTGTGGGCGGCGCCGAGGGCCCGCACATTGGCCTGGTAGCTGACGGCGAGGTCGTCGATCACATGCCGGTGGCCGGTCGGAGCCGTGGTGTCCGGTCGGCGGGCGGCGTGCAGCGGGAGCAGGCCGAGCCCGCCCACCGCTATCAGCGACACCTTCGGGACACCGCGGAGCCTGCGCATCACGGGGGCCATCACGCCGGTCCACAGCCGGTCGGCCACGGCGTCGCACTTGTCTTCGCGCTCCGCTTCGTCCCGCGTGTCCAGCGCGTCCCGCCAGTCGCCCACCAGCCCGTCCAGCACCGACGTGGTGAGTGAGGGCAGCGGGATCCGGAACGGACGCGCGTTCTCGGTCGCGGGCAGCGAGAGCGCCAGGCCGCCGCGGTCGGTCGCCAGGAGGTAGACGACGTGTGTGCCCGACTCCCGTACGGTCAGGGCCAGTTCGCCGTACGAGGGTGGCGGCAGGAAACTCGCGAGCCCCGCCGCCTCGCGGATCTCCGCGACCACGGCGTCGAACCGGTCGCGTACGCGCGCGGCCCGCGTCGCGTCCGTCCCCGTCCCCTCTCCCGGCTGCGTCCCCGGCTGTGTCCCCGTGCCGCCGGACCAGCCGCCGAGAAGCTCCGCGTCGGAGCGCGCCACCTCGGTGGCGGCGTCCCGGAACGCGTCGGCGAGATCGGAACGGTCCGCCCGCCGCAGCCGGTCCAGGTCGGCGGCCCGCCGTTCCAGCGCCTCGGTGAGCATCAGCGCCCGGCCCGACTCGACGGCGACGACGGCCCGGCCCAGCATTCCGGACTCGGCGAAGGCGTAGGCCGCACGGGCGCCCATCCCCTCGGCGCTGGACAGGACCGATGTCTTGTCGCCGCGCGTGACCTGGACACGGCTGAGGTGATGCAGTGCGCTCAGCCCGTGACGGTACGCCTCGGCCGCCTCCAGCAGCGCACCTCGGCGCCATGCCCGGTCGCCCCAGGCCCGCGCCGTGCTGTACTCGACGGCGGGGCTGAACTCTGCCGCCGCGTCGCACGCCCGCTTCGCCGCTCGCGTAGCCGTTTCGTCGTCCTCCGGCGCACCGCTGATCTCCGCCTTGGCCAGCCGTATGCGGAACAACTCGGCCAGCAGGGCGGGCCGGTTGGCGCTGTCGGCCGGTAACCGCCCTTCCAACTCCGCGAGTTGGGCGGCGGCGGCCTCCAGGCCGGACGGATCGCGGCGGAGGGCGGCGAGACCGGCTCGGCACTGCGCCTGGGTGGTGCCCGCGAGCGGGGCCTCCCGTTCGTTGAAGGTGCCGCGGGCGAGTGCCTCCGTGATCTCTTCGAGCGCCTTCTCCCACAGCGGCCCGGCGGACCGCGGCCGGAGGCGCGCGAGGTCCATCAGGCAGTGGGCGGACATCCGCAGGGCGTGCGCGCGTACGGGCCCGTCGCCGGCGAGGTCGATCGCGCGGGAAGCCAGGGTCGCCGCGTCGTACAGATCCTGCGACGCCGGATCATCCGCACCCCCGCGCGCCTGATGACGACGGAAGAGAGCGAAGCTCTGATTCAGCAGGAAGGCCGGATCGGTGGAGGCCGCCCCGTCGTTCCGGAGGAGGTCGACGGCCTCGTCGCCGGCCTGCAGACGGCCGCCGCGGTGCAGGCGAATCTCCGCGAGAACGGCCTCCACGCTCCTCGCCCGGTCGCCGATGATGCCGTGCAGGGGACCGCGGTCGGCGGACTGCCGCCTGAGCAGGTCCTCGGCCTCGGGCAACGCGCCGGTGTCGCCCGTACGCTGATGGCGTACGAGGGCGATCTGGCCCAGCACATGGGATCGCACCGCGGAGTAGCCGGGGACGTCGTCACCCAGCCCCGAGGCGTCCAGCTCCCTGATGATGTCGTGAGCCTCCGTCAGATGCCGCTCGTCGTCGGAGACTCTGGTGTACGAGCTCAGCAGGGCGTTGGCCAGATTGCAGCGGGCCACCAGCGGCAGCCGCCCGTCGGACGAGTTCGCCAGCAGCCGCGCCGCCTCCCGGCACCGTTCGATCGCCCGCGTCAGCAGCGCGTTGTCGTTCGACGCCTCCCATTCGCTGTGGTCCAGCGTGCCCAACTGCAGGACGGCCAGGCCACGTTCCTCGTCCCCGGCGCCCGAACGTCGGTATGCGCGCTCCAACTGCTCGCGCTGCGAACCCCCGCCCGCGCCCGGTACGGATGCCGGTCCGGACGTGCCGGAGGAGCCGGGAAGGTACGTTCTGAACACGCTGATGTTGCCCTCGATGTCCCGGACCGCCTCGGCGGCGGCGAGACCGCGGGTGGTACCGCCGAAGCGGGTGGCGTCCCCGGCGGCGAGGTCCCGGGCCTCCGTCAAGTGGCCTATCGCCTCAAGGAGTTGCTCCGGTTGATCCAGCCGTGCCTGGCACCGGTAGGCGCAGTAGAGGCTCGTCGCGAGGTTCGCCAGGGCCGGGATACGGCGCTCGGGGCGGTGCCCCGCCGCCGCGAGAGCCGCCCTGTCCTCCCGCACCGCCGCGTCGACCTGATCGCACGGGATGTTCTCGTCACGCGGCTCGTGTCGCGATCTGCCCAGATTCATTCTCCACGCCCTCAGGCAAGGTCCCGGTTCCGCTCCCGGCCCGGCACGGGCAAGGTCACCGGAACAACCACCCCAAAGCAGTCCCCACGCGGGCGAACCACTCAGGACTGATCAGCATGGCCTTCGAGGGCGGGCGGCGCATCCCGAACAGCCTTTCAGCCCCGCGCCGATGCGATGACCGGGTAGTGGTCGGAGAGGTTGGTGTACGTGTACTCCGTGCCCCAACTCGACACCGTCCAGGGCGCGCTCTCCTCCTTCACCACCTCGTTCGTCCAGCCGTCCGGCTTCGCGTGGCCCGTGCGGTGCAGGACGTGGTCAAGATCCTCACGCGGGTCGTCCGGGTAGCGCTCGGCCGCGATCGAGTTGTCCGCCGTGTCGAAGGAGTACGGGTGCCCGGTCCGCGCGTCCGCGCCGGCCAGGCCTCCGTCGGCGAGCATCGACGCGTACTCCGCGCTGTGCGAGTCGACGTTGAAGTCACCGGCGACCAGCACCTGTTCGGACGCCGGGATGTTCTTGGCGTCCAGGAAGGCGTCGATCGCCCTGAACTGGCTGCTTCGCACCTGCGCCGCCTCGCCCGCCGCGCAGCCCGGATCGGTGGACTGCGTATGGGTGCCGACCAGATGTACCTTGCTGCCGTTGACGTCCAACTCCGTATAGACGAAGCCCTTGTTGGAGAACCAGTCGCCTCCGCACGCGTCCTGGAAGACGTACTGCTCCTTGCGGACGATCGGCCACTTGCTGAGGACGGCGACGCCGCCGTCCTCCGGGGTGAGGGCGGAGTACGCCCCGCCCGTCGCGTCCCAGCCGCTCTTGCTCCGGCCCAGCACCGGTGTCTGGTGCGGATACCGGTCGGCGGAGTTCCGCTGGAGCGCGTCGGACGAGGAGTTGTCGAAGGCCTCCTGCACGACGACCACATCGTTGCCGCCGTAGAACGGGGCGGCGGGGATCGCCGCCGCCCGGTGGTCCTGGCCCCAGTTCGGATAGAGCGTCTTGCTGAAAAGGAACGTGTTGTACGTCAGCACCTTCAACGCCGGTGCGTCGGCGGCCTGCTGGGATGCCGGGGTGGCGGGTGACGCCGAAGCGCCGGGGGCGGTCGCGGTCAGCGTCGCGAGGGCGAGCGCGCCGGACAGCGCGACGGCGGGGACACGGCGGAGCACGGAGTGCGGCACAGGGACTCCCGGTTCGGTGGGGGCGGAGCGGCGCCGTTCATCAAACCAGTCGTAGTTACTTCCCGGTAGCCATCGGGAGAAGTCGATGCGCACACCGCACGGCCGGTGGCCGCGCACCGGCACGACAGAACCCGATCGTGCCCCCGGCACCCGTGGGGTACTGTGACCCCCGACCGAAGCAGAGCCCGTACCGAGGAGGTGGGACCCATTACCGCAGTGTCAGGCCGGGTGCTCCCCTCTCACGGCCGCGCGGTCCGACCGACAGGCTGAGACCGCCGGAGCGCCCGTAGGCGCCCCGAAAGGTTTCCATGTCGGCAACACTCTCCTCCCCGTTCTCCTCCGCACTGCCCTCCCTCCCCACCGTCGCCACCAGGCTCCGCGCCGCCGGCTGTGTCTTCGCCGAGGACGAGGCGCGGCTCCTGGTCTCCGCCGCGCGGACCCCCGCCGACCTCGCCGACATGGTGAGCCGTCGCGCCGCCGGACTGCCCCTGGAGCACGTCATCGGCTGGGCCGAGTTCTACGGCCTGCGGATCGCCGTCGACGCCGGGGTCTTCGTCCCCCGCCGCCGTACCGAATTCCTCGTACGACAGGCGGCGGCCCTGGCCCACCAGACCGCCCCCGGACGGCCCGCCGTCGTCGTCGACCTGTGCTGCGGCTCCGGCGCGCTCGGCGCCGCGCTGCTCGCGACGGCGCACGACCCCGTCGAGCTGTACGCCTCCGACATCGACCCGGCGGCCGTCGCCTGCGCCCGCCGCAACATCGGCGCCGGCGGCACGGTCCTCGAAGGCGACCTCTTCGACGCCCTGCCGGACGGCCTTCGGAGCCGTATCGACATCCTGCTCGCCAACGTGCCCTACGTACCGACCGAGGAGGTCGGACTGCTGCCGCCCGAAGCGCGCGAACACGAGCCGCTGGTGGCACTCGACGGCGGCGCCGACGGGCTCGACGTCCTGCGACGCGTGACGGCGGGGGCGTCCCGGTGGCTGGCGCCCGGCGGACATCTGCTGTTCGAGACCAGTGAGCGCCAGGTGCCCGGCGCCGTCGGCACGGTCCGGGGCGACGGGCTAGCCCCACGGGTCGTGACCTCCGAGGAGTGGGACGCCACCGTGGTCGTCGCCCAGCTCAGGGGCGCCCCGCTCGGACCCGTGGCTCTCACCCCGGACCCGCGCGGCCGCTGACCCCGTGCGTACCGGCGGTGCGTCGCCCTTCCCGGGTGGCGCACCGCCCGCCGCGGCGACGGCCGTCGCCGTCGATCCGTCAAGACTCGAACGCATGACGGCACCGACCGACACACAACTGCCTTCTCTGTCAGCTCTATTGACACTTAGGTTTCAGAAGTTTTACGTTCCTTTGCATCTGAGAGCGCTCTCGGGCCCACTTTCCCCCCATGACTTCGAGGTGCCGTCACATGCCCACCTCCCTTTCGAGACGACCGGCCTCGGTGCTGGTTCTGGTCACCGCCATGGCCGCCGTAGGACTGGGTCCTGCCGCCGGTCCCGCCGCGGCCGCCAACATCCCCGTCGGCTCGGGCAGTTACTCCGACACCCGCCCCGCCGGGACGTCGGGCCCGACCAACAACGTGGGCGCCCCGGTCACGCCCAAGCTGACCGAGGCGGCCAAGGACCGGCCGGTGCCCACCAACGACTGGTGGACCTCGGTCGCCTATCAGCGGTACGGCGACAACCCGTACTCCACCCCGATGTACGGCCACCCCCTCACCTACCAGGCCACCGCCGGCGGACTGGAGGTCGGCTACCCCACGACCGCCGCCATCGTGGGTGACGGACGGCAGTACGAGTACGCGCACAAGGCCGATCTCACCCTGGGCCTCACCGGCCTCAACTCCCCGGACACCAAGGCCGACGACTGGTCCGACTGGACCGTCACGCCCTACTGGTCCGACGGCACCCGCACGCTGCGGACCACCATCGGTCACGGCATGCCCTACGTGTACGCGAAGGGCTCGGGCGGCGACGCCAGCATCACCGCCGCCGCCGCGCCGACCGTCTTCTCCGACGACGGCAACGTCCTCGGCATCACCGTCGCCGGACACCACTACGCGCTCTTCGCGCCGACCGGCAGCGACTGGTCGGTCTCGGGCTCCACCATCACGGCCGGACTCGGCGACAAGGACTACTTCTCGCTCGCGCTCCTGCCCTCCGAGGACGCGCTGGCGACGTACGCCAAGTACGCCTACAGCTTCGTCACCGGCTCCACGACGAGCTGGAACTCGGACGGCGGCGACGTCAAGGCGACGTACACCCTCACCACCGAGCCGCAGGAGGGCACCGAGAAGGGCACCCTCCAGGCCCTCTACCGGCACCAGTGGCTCAACACGACCGACGAACTCACCCCGTACACCTACGTGTCACCGCGCGGCACGATGAAGGTGCGGGAGTCCACGTCCTTCACCACCAGCCAGAAGGCGTCCGGCGTGCTGCCCGCGCTGCCGGAGTCGAGCGGGGTCGACGCGGCCACGCTCAAGGCGCAGTTGGACGACGTGGTGAACGCCGGCGACCCGTTCTCCGGCGCGACCGACACCTACTGGACGGGCAAGGCGCTCGGCCGGCTCGCCCAACTCGCCCCGATCGCGGACCAGATCGGCGAGACCGCGACGCGCGACAAGATCGTGGGCCTGCTGAAGGGCCGTCTTGAGGAGTGGTTCACGGCGGGCGGCGCCAGTGAGTTCAGCTACGACAACGACTGGAAGACCCTGACCGGTTACCCGGCGTCGTACGGCAGCGACACCGAACTCAACGACCACCACTTCCACTACAGCTACTACGTGTACGCGGCGGCGATCGTCGCCCAGTACGACCAGGCGTGGGCCGCCGAGTCCGCCTGGGGCGGCATGGTCGAGACACTGATCCGCGACGCGGCCAACCCGAGCCGTACGGACAGTGACTTCCCGTTCCTGCGCGGCTTCGACGTGTACGCCGGCCACAGCTGGGCCTCCGGACACCAGGGCTTCGCGGCGGGCAACAACCAGGAGTCGTCGTCGGAGTCCATCAACCTCAGCGCGGGACTCGTCCTCTGGGGTTCGGCGACCGGCGACGACGAGCTGCGTGACCTGGGTTCGTATCTGCTGGCCACCGAGTCCGAGGCGATCGGCCAGTACTGGTTCGACGCCGACCAGGAGGTCTTCCCGGCGGACTTCGCCCGCGGCACGGTCGGCATGGTGTGGGGCAGCGGCGGCGCGTACTCCACCTGGTGGACCGCCAACCCCGAGGAGATCCACGGCATCAACGTCCTTCCCGTGACCGGGGGTTCACTCCACCTGGGCCGTGAGAAGGAGGCCATCGGCCGCAACATCGCCGAGATGGAGGAGGAGAACGGCGGGCCCGCCGTCGAATGGCGCGACATCCTCTGGGAGTTCGAGGCGATCTCCGACCCGGCGGGGGCGAAGGCCAAGTGGGACGCGGGCCAGGCGGCCCTGTCCCCGGAGGCGGGCGAGTCCAAGGCCCACGTCAACCACTGGATCGGCACCCTCGACGCGGTCGGCGCCCCCGACCCGACGGTGACCGGGTCGATCCCGACCTCGGCCGTCTTCACGAAGGGCGGGGTGAGCACGTACGCGGCGCACAACTTCGCCTCGACGGAGCAGACGGTCACGTTCTCGGACGGCAAGACGCTCACGGTGCCCGCACGCTCCGCGGCGAGCACCACGGGCTGATTCCCGAACCATCCTCCCCCCACACGCGGCGGGTCTCCGGCCTCAGGCCGAGGCCCGCCGCACCAGTGTGGTCGGGGTGATCACGGACGCCGGCGCGCGCGCCTCCGCACTGTCCTTGTCGAGACCCCGCAGCAGCAGCCGCGCCATCAGCCGGCCCTGCCCCTCCACGTCCTGCCGGATCGTGGTCAGCGGTGGGTCGGTGTCCTCGGCGACGGACACCATGTCGTCGAAACCGACCAGCGCCACCTCCTCGGGCACCGCGACCCCGCGCTCGCGCAGCACCCGCAGCGCGCCGGACGCCATCAGGTCGTTGGCGGCGAACACCGCGTCCAGGTCGGGGCGCCGCTCCAGCAGCTCCTTCATCGCCCGCGCGCCGCTCTCCACCGTGAACTCGCCCTCGGTGATGAGCGTCGGGTCGGCGTCGAGCAGCACATCACGGTAGCCGTCGAGCCGGTCCGTCGACGAGGTCTGGTCGGGCGGGCCCGCGATGTGCGCGATGCGCTCGCGCCCGAGATCGCGCAGATACTGCACGGCCGCCCGCGCGCCGCCGCGATTGTCGGCGTCCACGTACGGCACGCCCTGATCGCTCGGCGCGGACGTCCAGCTCGGCCGGCCGCCGTACACCGTCGGCGTTCCCGACCTGCGGATGATCGCCGGCAGCGGGTCGTCGATGTGCAGCGAGAACGCGAGGGCGCCGTCGACATGGCCGCCCGCCAGATACCGGGCGATCCGCCCGAAGTCGCCGGGACCTTCGAGCAGGAGCAGCACCAACTGCGTGTCGTGAGCGGTGAGTTCCTTGCTGATACCGCGTATCTGCTGCGAGAAGAACGGGTCCGAGAAGATACGGATCTCCGGCTCGGCGATGATCACGGCGACCGCGCCCGTGCGCCGGGTGACCAGCGTGCGCGCCGCGTGGTTCGGCACGTACCCCAGCTCCTCCACGGCCCTGACCACCTTGTCGACCAGCGGCTGCCGCACCCCGGCGCCGCCGTTGACCACCCGGGACGCGGTGGCACGGGAGACCCCGGCGCGGGCCGCGACGGCTTCCAGCGTGGGCCGGGATCCAGGTGACTGCTCGGGCAAGGCGGGCGCTCCTCGTCGGTACGGGTGCCCGTACGGGCTGCCGGGACCGGTACAGGGTATCCGCTGCCCCCTCCACCGAGAGAGCGCTCCCAAGCGCGAGGCCGTGTCTGACGAACAGCGCCGTCCGCCCGCCTCAGCAGGGACGGCGCGCATCTCCCGACATACGGCTGATCGCGGACAACCCTCTGTCGCACCGTTGTTCACCGGAGTACGTTTCCGCCCCATGGAATTCCGTTCACTGGGCATGTGTCCCTCGGACCACCCACCGAGCATCGGAGACCGCACCTGATGACGTCCCGGATTCGCACGCTCGTCCTGTCGGTGGCGGCAGCCGCCCTCGTCGTCCCCCTCACCGCACTTCCCTCGGCGGCCACTTCCGCCGCCCCGGCCGACACTCCGCCGCGTACCGGCTTCGAGGAGAGCGACGGCGCCGAGTGGACCACCCTGGCGCAGGAGCAGGAATTCCTCGCCGCCGTCGACCGCGGCGGCGACCGGGTCGCCGTCGGCACCATCGGCACCACCAAGCAGGGCCGCCCGCTCAACCTCGTCGAGCTGGGCAACAAGCGGTCGGTGACCAGCCTCCTGCTGATCTGCAGCCAGCACGGCGACGAGCCCTCGGGCCGTGAGGCCTGCCTCACCACCGTCCGCGACCTGGCCTATCCCAAGGACCGCGCGACGAAGCGCTTCCTGGACCGTACGAGTGTGCTGGTCGTCCCGACCGCCAACCCCGACGGCCGGGCCGCCGACACCCGCGGCAACTCCGACGGCGTCGACATCAACCGCGACCACATCGCGCTCAAGACCGCCGAGGGCCGCGCCATGGCCGCCCTCACGCGCGACCGCGAGCCCGACGTCATCTACGACCTGCACGAGTACGGCGCCACGCCGCCGTACTACGACAAGGATCTCTTCGACCTCTGGCCGCGCAACCTCAACACCTCCTCCCGCGTGCACAAGGAGGCGCAGACCCTGTCGGAGGCGTACGTACGCCCGGCCGCCCGCGCCGGCGACCACTCCATCGGCACGTACGGCATCTGGACCGACCCCGTCACCGGCGACCCGATCAAGCAGACCGCGGGCGACGGCCAGGAGCGCATCCTGCGTAACGCCTCCGGCGTCAAGCACTCCGTCGGCCTGCTCATCGAGAGCCGCGTCGACCCGAGGTCCGAGGCCGAGGAGAACGACCCCGCGCTGAACCACCGGCGCCGTGTCGACAGTCAACTCGACTCCCTGAAGGGCCTGTTCGGTTACGCCGACGAGCGCCGCGTCCAGCTCTCCGCCGCCACCGCCCTCTCCCGTGCCGCCGGACTGCTCGACCGCGGCACGGTCTACCTCGGCGGCGGCGACAACGAGCCCGCGACCCCCGAGGACACCGTCGAGAACCCGCCCTGCGGCTACCGGCTCGACGCCGCCCAGTACGCGGACGTGAAGGACGAACTGGCGTTGCACGGCGTGAAGGCCCTGCCCGCGCGCGGTGACGGAGCCTTCGTGCCGCTGCGTCAGTCCCAGCGCAAGCTGGTGCCGCTCCTGCTCGACGGCCGCGCCACCTACCACCTCACCGTTGGACAACCAGTGGAGACTTGTTGATAGAAAGAGACCCACGTCACATGTGCTAAGGCGTAACGGAGCGCCGACGCATGCTCCGTGAAACCCCGAAAGGTGTTGCTCGTGCCGCAGGACGCTCAGAAATCGGGAGCCGAAGGAGGCCCGCCGTCTGTCACGACGGCCGGGCCCGGTCATCCCCAGGACTCCCAACGCCCCCAGACCGACCGGGTGGTGTTCGGTGTCACGGCCGTCCTCACGCTCGCCTTCGTGGTCTGGGGGACGGCCGCCACCGACTCCCTGGAGGACGCGTCCAGCTCCATGCTCTCCGGCCTGATCCACAACGGTGGCTGGGCCTTCGTCCTGGTGGCCTCGGGCTTCGTGGTCTTCGCCCTCTGGCTGGCGATCAGCCGCTACGGCAAGATCACACTCGGTGAGGAGGGTGAGAAGCCCGAGTTCAGGACCATCTCCTGGGTCGCCATGATGTTCAGCGCCGGCATGGGCATCGGCCTGATGTTCTTCGGCGTGAACGAACCGCTCACCTTCTTCACCGACCCGCCCCCCGGCACCGACCCCGCCGACGCGGCGGCGGCCACCGAGACCGCCATGGCGACCACGCTGTTCCACTGGACCCTGCACCCCTGGGCCATCTACGCCGTGGTCGGGCTCGCCATCGCGTACAGCACCTTCCGGCGCAAGCGGCGCCAGACGATCAGCGCGGTCTTCGTGCCGCTCATCGGCGAGAAGAACGCGTACGGCGCCCCCGGCCGCGTCATCGACATCCTCGCGATCTTCGCGACGCTCTTCGGCTCGGCCGCCTCGCTGGGCCTCGGCGCCCTCCAGATCGGCAGCGGGTTCACCGAGCTGAACTGGCGGGACAACGTCAGCACCGCACTGCTCGTCGTCATCATCGCCGTCCTGACCCTGGCGTTCGTGGCCTCGGCGGTCTCCGGTGTGGAGAAGGGCATCCAGTGGCTCTCCAACACCAACATGGTGCTGGCGCTGTTCCTCGCCCTGTTCGTGTTCATCCTCGGCCCGACCGTCTTCATCCTCGACCTGCTGCCGACGTCGATCGCGGCCTACTTCGGCGACCTCGCCGAGCTGGCGGGCCGCACCGAGGCCAGCAGCGGCCGGGGCGTCGCCGAGTGGCTCGGCAGCTGGACGGTCTTCTACTGGGCGTGGTGGATCTCCTGGACGCCCTTCGTCGGCATGTTCATCGCCCGGATCAGCCGAGGCCGGACGATCCGTCAGTTCGTGGGCGGCGTCATCCTCGTACCGAGCACCGTGAGTCTGATCTGGTTCGCCATCTTCGGCGGGTCGGCCATCAGGCTCCAGGAGCGCAAGGGCGAGCTCGCCAAGGAGGCGACGCCCGAGGGCCAGCTGTTCCAGCTGCTCCAGGACTTCCCGATCGCCACGATCACCAGCGTGCTGGTGATGATCCTCGTCGGCATCTTCTTCGTCTCCGGCGCCGACGCCGCGTCCATCGTGATGGGAACGCTCTCCCAGAAGGGCCACTTCGAGCCCAGCAAGTACGTGATCGTCTTCTGGGGTGTGGTGACCGGCGCCGTCGCCGCGGTGATGCTGCTCGTCGGCGACGGCGAGGACGACGCGCTGAAGGGGCTGCAGAACATGACGATCCTGGTGGCCGCGCCCTTCGCGCTCGTCATGATCGGCATGTGTGTGGCCCTCATGCGCGACCTGCGCCGCGACCCGCTGATCCTCCGTGAGGAGCGGGGCGTCGAGGTCGTCGAATCGGCGGTCATCGCCGGACACGACCAGTACGACGGCGACTTCGAGATCCGCATCGGCCCGACGCCGGACGGGCCGACCGGCGGCACCCCGGAGAAGTCGGCGCCACGCTGAGCCGGTCGTTCTTGCGTCAGGAGGCCGCCAGCCGGGCGGCCTCCTCGGCACAGCCCCAGGCCACGGTGACGCCCGCGCCACCGTGGCCGTAGTTGTGCACCAGCCGTGCCCCGCCCGGCAGTTGGCCGGCCTCGACCCGTACGCCCGGCCGCGCGGGACGCAGCCCCACCCGGTGCGCGAGCACCCGCGCGCCCCGCACCTCCGGACGCAGCGCCGCGCAGCGCTCGACAATGGCGGCGGCGGTCGCCGGGTCGGGGTGCGGGTCCCAGGCGTGGTCCTCGGCGGTTCCGCCGAGTATCAGACCGAACGGCTGGGGGAAGAGGTACGACGTACCGCCCGTGCCGCCGTCCTTGGACACCAGCCACTCCTCGATCCCCGGGTTCTCGACCACGACGAGCTGCCCGCGCACCGGAAACACCGACGCGTCGGGCACCAGCTCGCGGGCGCCGAGCCCCGAGCAGTTGACGACGACGGACGCCTCCGCCGCGGCCTCCGCCAAGTCGCCGACCGCACGCTGCTCCACACTGCCGCCGGCCGCGCGCAGCCGCTCCTCCAGATACCGCAGATGCGTCGGCATGTCGATCAGCGGCAGCCGGCCGCGCAACGCCTGGCCGAACCCGGCGGGCAACTCGTCGGGACGCGCCTCCCGCAGCTCGGGCAGCTCCCGCGCCCAACTCCCCAGCCCCGCGAGGGCCGTGTCGGTCATCAGGCCCGCCACCACGCGTACGCCCGTTGCCTCCGGATCCCGCGCCAGCGCCACGTACTCACGCAACGACCGCAGGGACCACGGGCCGACCCGCTCGGCGGGCTCGATCCGATACGGCCAGAACAGCGCGCCCGCCACCGCCGACGTGGTGTGCGCGGCTGCGTCCCGCGACCACACACGCACCCGCCGCCCCTCCCGCCCCTGCTCGGCGAGCACGACGGCGGTCGTCAGCCCGACGACCCCGCCACCGATCACGATCACCGTGTCACTCATGGAGGGACCGTAGCTGAGGCCGAATTCGCTGGACATCCCGGTGGCCCGCGCGAGAAGCTCGACCCCCGTACGCCCCTCGTACGCCCCTCGTACGACCTGACCGACGATGGCCCCGGCGAGCCGCGAATCGCCGTACGACATGCATCCCGAGTTCCGGAGGCCGACGGCCTCGCGCCGATGACGGCGATCCGCACCCGTACCCCCGACGAACTGCGCCGCAGCCGCCGCCCGCGCTCCCACTCCTGCTGGGACCACCTCTACGCGGCGCCGCTGTGGCCCCTCCACGGGGCCAACCTCGGCACCCTCGCCCGCACCTGCGACGCGGTCGGCGCGTGCCTCGCGCTCCCGCGCCTCCCCTGGGTCCCGGAGGCGCTCGCACGCGGCAACACCCTGCGCAGACCCGTATGCGTCCACTGGACGGGCGATCCGCTCGGCTGGCTGGCCAAGCGGCGGGAGCGCGGCGCGCGCGTCGTCGGGGTGGAACTCGCCGACGAGGCGGTACGCCTGGCGGACCTGCCCGCCGCCCGGCAGCCCACCGTGATGGTCCTCGGCCACGAACGGCACGGCATTCCGCCCGAGGCCCTGGACCTGTTGGACACCTGCGTGGAAATCCCCATGATCGGCACCGGCGCCAGCCTCAACGTCGCCGTGGCCGGCAGCCTGGCCCTCTACAAACTGGCGGGCCTGCTCTGACCACAAGCCTTTGCCCCCGCCCCCTAGAATCGACGGTCTGATGACTGCCACTCTCGTCGCCAAGAATCTCGCCGCCGGACACGGCGACCGCTCACTCTTCGCGGAGCTCGACCTCGTCGTCGCGCCCGGCGACGTGATCGGTCTCGTCGGGGTCAACGGAGCCGGGAAGTCGACCCTGCTCCGGCTGCTCGCCGGGCTCGACACACCCGAGGACGGGGCGCTGAGCCTGTCCCCGCCCAGCGCGACCGTGGGCCACCTCCCGCAGGAGCCCGAGCGCCACCCCGGCGAATCCGTACGGGACTTCCTCGCCCGGCGTACGGGCGTCACCGACGCCCAGTCCACGCTCGACGCGGCCACCCAGGCCCTGGTCGACGGCGCGCCCGGCGCGGACGACGCGTACGCCGTCGGCCTGGAGCGCTGGCTCGGGCTCGGCGGCGCCGACCTCGACGAACGCGCCGAGGAAGTGGCCGCGTCACTCGGCCTGACCGTCGGCCTCGACCAGCCGATGACCGCGCTCTCCGGCGGCGAGGCGGCCCGCGCCGGCCTCGCGTCCCTGCTGCTGTCCCGCTACGACGTCTTCCTTCTGGACGAGCCGACGAACGACCTCGACCTCGACGGCCTCGAACGCCTCGAATCCTTCGTGAGCGGTCTCCGCGCGGGTACGGTCCTCGTCAGCCACGACCGTGAGTTCCTCACCCGCACCGTCACCAAGGTCCTCGAACTCGACCTGGCCCAGCAGCAGGTCAACCTCTTCGGCGGCGGCTACGCGGCGTACCTCGAAGAACGCGAGCGGGCCCGGCAGCACGCCCGCGAGGAGTACGACGAGTACGCCGACAAGCGCTCGTCGCTCCAGGGGCGGGCCCACATGCAGCGCTCCTGGATGGAGAAGGGCGTCAAGAACGCGCGCCGCAAGGCCACGGACAACGACAAGATGGCCCGCAAGCTGCGTTCCGAGTCCACCGAGAAGCAGGCGGCGAAGGCCCGCCAGACCCAGCGTCTGATCGAGCGCCTGGACGCCGAGGCCGTCGACGAGCCCCGCAAGGAGTGGGAACTCCAGATGGAGATCGCCTCGGCCCCGCGCTCCGGTTCGGTCGTCGCGACGCTGAACGGCGCCGAAGTCCGGCGCGGCGACTTCCACTTCGGACCCGCGTCGCTCCAGATCGACTGGGCGGACAGGGTCGCCATCACCGGCGCGAACGGCGCGGGCAAGTCCACCCTGCTGGCGCTCCTCCTCGGCCGGCTGTCCCCCGACGCGGGCGCGGCGTCGCTGGGCTCGGGCGTGGTGGTCGGCGAGGTCGACCAGGCCCGCGCGCTGTTCTACGGCACGGAGACGTTGCTCGACGCGTTCTGCGCGGCCGTTCCGGACACGGAGCCGGCCGAAGTCCGCACGCTGCTGGCGAAGTTCGGCCTCAAGGCGGCCCACGTACTGCGCCCGGCGACAACCCTCTCCCCGGGCGAACGCACCCGCGCGGCCCTGGCGCTGCTCCAGGGCCGGGGAGTGAACCTGCTGGTCCTGGACGAGCCGACGAACCATCTCGACCTGGCGGCGATCGAGCAACTGGAGTCGGCGCTCGACAGTTACGAGGGCACACTGCTGCTGGTCACGCACGACCGCCGCATGCTGGAGTCCGTCCACACGACCCGCCGCATCGAGATCGCGGCGGGCAAGGTCACGGAGACCTGACACCGCCGCCGGGCAGGGCGCCCACGCCACGGGAGTGTGCCCGGGAGGTGGCGCCGCCCGCCCCAGGGAGCGGCCTGTGGTCCCGCTTGGGCGGGACCACAGGAAACCGGCCGCGCTCAGCCGCCCAGCCCCGCCCTCCGCAGCGCGTCGGCCATCGCGCTGTTCGTCGGGGCCGGCTTCGCCGACTTCGCCGGGGGCTGTCGCTTCGCGCCGCCCCGGTCGCCGCCGCGATCACCGCCGCCGGACCCGCGACCCTTGCCGCCACCGCCACCACCGCCGCGATCCCCGCCCCGCCGCTGCTGCGGCGCGCGTTCGTCGGCCCCGCCGCCCCCGCTACCCCCGCCGGCAGGCGACTCCGCCTCGTCGTCCAGCCGCAGCGTCAGTGAGATCCGCTTGCGCGGGATGTCGACCTCCCGCACCTTCACCTTCACCACGTCGCCCGGCTTCACGACATCGCGCGGGTCCTTCACGAACGTCTTCGACATCGCCGACACATGGACCAGCCCGTCCTGATGCACCCCGACGTCCACGAACGCCCCGAACGCCGCCACGTTCGTGACCACGCCCTCCAGCACCATCCCGGCGGTCAGGTCGCCGATCTTCTCGACGCCGTCCTTGAACGTCGCCGTCTTGAAGGCGGGTCGCGGGTCCCGGCCCGGCTTCTCCAGCTCGCGCAGGATGTCCGTGACCGTCGGCAGACCGAACGCGTCGCTGACGAAGTCGGCCGGCCGCAGCGAGCGCAGCGCGCCCGCGTTGCCCATCAGCGACGCGACCTCGCTGCCGGTCGTCTTCACCATCGCGCGGACGACCGGATACGCCTCCGGGTGGACGGACGACGCGTCCAGCGGGTCGTCCCCGTCCCGGATCCGCAGGAAGCCCGCGCACTGCTCGTACGCCTTCGGTCCCAGCCGCGCCACGTCCTTCAGCGCCCGCCGTGAGCGGAAGGGACCGTTGGAGTCGCGGTGGGAGACGATGTTCTCGGCGAGACCGGCGCCGATGCCGGACACCCGGGAAAGCAGCGGCGCGGACGCCGTGTTGACGTCGACGCCGACGCCGTTCACACAGTCCTCGACGACCGCGTCGAGCGAGCGCGAGAGCTTCACCTCGGACAGGTCGTGCTGGTACTGGCCGACGCCGATGGACTTGGGGTCGATCTTGACCAGCTCGGCGAGCGGGTCCTGGAGGCGCCGGGCGATCGAGACGGCGCCGCGGATCGACACGTCGAGGTCGGGCAGCTCCTGGGAGGCGAACGCGGAGGCGGAGTACACGGAGGCGCCCGCCTCCGAGACCATCACCTTCGTGAGCTTCAACTCCGGGTGCTTCGCGATCAGTTCGGCCGCCAGCTTGTCCGTCTCGCGGGACGCCGTACCGTTGCCGATGGCGATCAGGTCGACGGAGTGCTCGGCGCAGAGCCGCGCGAGCTTCGCCAGGGACTCGTCCCACTTGTTCGCCGGGACATGCGGATAGATCGTGTCGATGCCGACGACCTTGCCCGTCGCGTCGACGACGGCGACCTTGACCCCCGTACGGAAACCGGGGTCCAGCCCGAGCGTGGCACGCGTTCCCGCGGGCGCGGCCAGCAGCAGATCGCGCAGGTTCGACGCGAAGACCCGTACCGCCTCGTCCTCGGCGGCCGTACGCAGCCGGAGGCGCAGGTCGATGCCGAGGTGGACGAGGATCCGGGTGCGCCAGGCCCAACGGACCGTGTCGGCCAGCCACTTGTCGCCGGGCCGGCCGCGGTCCGCGACGCCGAAGCGGCGGGCGACCATGTTCTCGTACGCGCTCGGGCCCGGCAGCGCGTCGGCGTCGTCGGACTCCGGCTCCAGGCTGAGGTCCAGGACCTCCTCCTTCTCGCCCCGGAAGAGCGCGAGCATGCGGTGCGAGGGGAGTGCGGTGAAGGCTTCGGCGAAGTCGAAGTAGTCCGCGAACTTGGCGGCGGGCCCCTCCGTCGCGTTGCCCTTGCCCTCGCGGACCTTCGCCGTGAGCCGGCCGCGCGTCCACATGCGCTCCCGCAGCTCACCGGTGAGGTCGGCGTCCTCGGAGAAGCGCTCGGTGAGGATGGCGCGGGAGCCGTCCAGCGCGGCGGCGGCGTCCGCGACACCCTTGTCGGTGTCGACGAACGCCGCCGCGGCCGTCAGGGGGTCCACCGACGGATTGTTCAACAGGCCCTCGGCGAGCGGTTCGAGGCCGGCCTCACGGGCGATCTGCGCCTTCGTGCGCCGCTTGGGCTTGAACGGCAGATAGATGTCCTCAAGCCGCGACTTGGTGTCGGCGGCCCGGATCTGCGCCTCCAGAGCCTCGTCCAGCTTGCCCTGCTCGCGTACGGACTCCAGGATCGCCGTCCGGCGCTCCTCGAGTTCGCGCAGGTAGCGCAACCGCTCCTCGAGCGTGCGCAGCTGCGCGTCGTCGAGCATCTCGGTCGCTTCCTTGCGGTAGCGAGCGATGAACGGCACGGTCGACCCGCCGTCCAGCAGCTCGACGGCCGCCTTCACCTGCCGCTCGCGTACGCCGAGTTCCCCGGCGATCCTGCCTTCGATGGACGTCGTCACGTTCTCCCCGACTCGGCTCTCGTGCTGGCTGTGCGTGTGCCTGCATTGTGCCGGGTGGCCGGGGGCCGTGTCGCGCGCCCTCTCGGAGAGAGGGGTAGTGGCGGGACCTGACGGGGGTCAGGCGCGGCGGGCGCGGCCGCCGCCGCGGGAGCCGCGCGAGGCGCCGCCGAACAGCTTGGCGACGAGCCGGAACGGCAGGGTGACCACGGTGGCGATGGCGCCACCGACGGCGCGAAGTGCATCTGCGATGGCACGCATGACGGAAACCTCCTGGTAGATGTGCGGGTCTGCCGTAACGACCCGCACTCTCCGGTTTGCCGCTCAGCGCGCTCGCAAACGTCAGCCCTTCCCGATGAGGTCCTCCGGGAACGCGCCGGCGCCGGCCGCAGCCAGGAGGAATCCCCGCCCCAGCTCGGTGAGCCGCTCCACCCCGTCGGCGCCCAGATGCTCGTACGGCGCGGTGTCCAGCCGGTCCGTGTGCTCCTCCAGGCCGGCGCGGAGCGCGGTCCCCGCCTCGGTCAGCTCGCCCGCGTCGTCCAGCAGCCCGCGCTCCCGCAGCCGCCCGGCGGCGTCGTCCAGGTCCGTACGGTGCCAGCCCCGGGTACGGAGCAACCAGCGCGGGGACATGCCCTTGCCGGTCGCCGTGTGGCTGACCAGCGCTTCGACCGGGTCGAGCCCGGCGGACAGCAGCGCGGTGAGATGGCCGTCGCCGCGGTGTTCGCGCAGCAGCGTCGCCGCGTGCCAGTAGGCGAGGTGCGGCTCGTCGGGGACCGGCAGATCGGCGTGCGCGGCGTAGAGCGGCCGGGCGTGTCGGGTGCATGCCTCGGTGGCGCGCAGCGCGAGCCGGGCCGCCTCGGCCATCTCGTCGGACGTGACGACCTCCTCACCGAGGACACGTCGCAGGGTGGAGTCGACGGCGCGCAGCCGGGCGTCGAGCACGGTCTCGGGCGAGGCGACCCGCCACACGGCGGGGATGTGCCGGGCGACCAGCTCGTAGCTGAAGTTGTAGAAGGCGGCGGCGATCACGCCGGGCCCGACCGCGCCCATCGCGGCGCCGCGCCCGGCGAAGTACACGGCCCTCGGGTCGTCGACCCCGACCCCGGCCAGCTCCTTGCCGAAGTCCGGGGAGAAGTAGACCGTCGAGTGGAGCGGATTGACGGCGTTGTGGCAGCGGCGTCCGGCGCGCGGGGCGAGAGTGGTCATGCCCGTACGTTACCGACTGGTCGGTACGGCCGATAGCCCCGGTATCCCCGTACGCGGGACGCCCCCGGGGTAAGCCCCTCAGTCCCGCACCGTCCACCCGAACCGCGGCGTCCTGCGCTCCAGGAACGCCGCCACGCCCTCCGCCCGGTCCCCGCTGCCGCGCGCCTGCCCGTCCCAGTACGCGTCCCGGTCCTCGCGCCCCGTCGCGTACTCCTTCGCCGCCGCCTGGGTGAGCTGCGAGCGCGCGGCCAGTACCCGGGTGAACTCGGCCACCCGCTTGCCCAGTTCGCCCGGCGCGAGCACCTCGTCCACCAGGCCGACCCGCAGGGCCCGCCCGGTCTCGATCAACTCCCCGGAGAACAGCAGGTACTTGGCGGTCGACGGACCGACCAGGGAGACCAGCCGCCGGGTCGACGACGACCGGTAGACGACGCCGAGCTTCGCGGGCGTGATCCCGAACCGCGCGCCTTCCTCCGCGAACCGCAGGTCGCACGCGACCGCCAACTGGGCGCCGCCGCCCACGCAGTAGCCCCGTACGGCCGCCAGTGTCGGCTTGGGGAACGCGGCGAGTGCCTCCTCCGCCGCCACGCTGAGATCCTGCAGCGCGTCGCCGGGCTCGCGCAGCGCCCCGATGTCGGCGCCCGCGCTGAAGGAGTCGCCGGCGCCGGTGAGCACCAGGGCGTGTACGGCGGGATCCGTCGCCAGCCCGGCCAGCAGTTCGGGCAGCGCCCGCCACATCGGCGCGGTCAGCGCGTTGCGCTTGGCGGGATGCGTGATGGTCACGGTGGCGACCCCGTCGGTCACGACGGCGGTCAGCCGTGGCGGTGCGGGTTCGGTGGGCGTGGGCTCCATGCGCCGGATGCTATCCGGGCACCGTGCACCGGTGATCACGAAGGGGCTGGAAACCGACACGGTCGGTCAGCCGCCTAACAGGTTCGGACGAACCCGGACACAATCTATCGATAGGCGCTGACTTCTGTTCAGTGCCCTGGTCCGTCCCGCCTTGTTCCCAAGACTCGGTGTCCTATGCACAGCGCGCTCGGAGCGCTGGGGAACCGAGGGTGGGTGCCGCGGTGATGGAGAGCCTCGGGAGTGTTCCGGCCAGACCGAAGCCGTACGAGGGGGTCTGGCGGTTCACCGCCCCGGCTGTGGAGATCTCCGTGCCACAGGCGCGGCACGCCGTACGAGACCTCCTGGACCGGCAGGGCGCCCCGGCGTCCGACGAGACCGTCCAGGGGCTGCTGCTGATCGTCTCGGAGCTGGTGACCAATGCCGTACGGCACGCGGCCCTGCTGTCGCCGGAGCTGGCGGTGGAGGTCGCCATCGCCGCCGACTGGGTCCGGGTGTCGGTGGAGGACAACCACCCGTACCGGCCGAAGGCGCTGGAGCGGGACTACGCGCAGACCGGTGGGCGCGGTCTGCTGCTCGTACGGGAGATCACGCTGGAGGCGGGCGGCACCTGCGACGTCGAGCACACGGCGAGCGGCGGGAAGATCGTCTGGGCGCTGCTCCCGCTGACGCCCGACGCCGTGGCGGTGCCCGCCCGGACCCCGGTGATCCAGGAGGCGCGTGAGACCGCGGGCGGCCCCGTCACCAGCCCCCGGCCGACCCCGTGAGTTCCTGGATCGCCGGCCGTGCCGTGTCCAGCACGGACATGAACCACGCGGAGAACGGCGCCGCCCCGTGCCGCTCGTCCAGCTCGGCCGGTGTGACGAACGCCGTGTCGTGGATCTCCGCCGGGTCCGGCCGCGGCGTCGCCTGCACCAGCCCCACGAAGACGTGGTTGTACTCCTGCTCGACCAGCCCGGACGCCGGGTCCGGGTGGTTGTAGCGGACCGTGCCCGCCTCGGCGAGCAGCGTGGGCGAGATACCCAGCTCCTCGTACGTACGCCGGGCGGCGGCGGCGAAGGGCGCCTCGTCCGGATACGGGTGCCCGCAGCAGGTGTTCGACCAGACGCCGGGGGAGTGGTACTTGCCGAGCGCGCGGCGCTGGATCAGCAGCCTGCCCTGCTCGTCGAAGAGGAACACGGAGAACGCCCGGTGCAGCTGACCCGGTGGCTGATGTGCCGCGAGCTTCTCGGCTGTGCCGATGGTGTTGCCGTCCTCGTCGACCAGCTCCAGCATGATCGCTTCTTGTACCCCGTTGGGCGAGCTGCTCGGGGCAGTGACAGGTGTGGTCGGCATAGCCATCCTTCGCTTCGGTCCTCGGCCCTCAAGTCTGCCGTACAAGAGCCACTTGTCCGCACTTCCGCGAAACGGGCATGTCCTTTCTCGAAACGGGTGTGTCCGCCCCCGCGATGTGCTCTGCGGGGGCGGACACGGGAGTTACGTCCCGGCTCCCGCCGGGGTGAGAGCGATCACGCCACCGGAGCCTCGCCCGCCCCTTCGGCCCCCGCCGCCGGGGCGGGACGCAGGACATAGCCGGTGTAGCCGTACTCCGTGCCGTGCTCGCGGCGCATCGCGATCTCCGCACGGGTCACGGCGAGCGCCCGATCCATGCCGGGCGCCCGCCGGTCGGCCGAGTCGGCCCGTTCGCCGAGCGGCCCGTAGTACTCGTCCCAGTCGCTCTCCGGCTGCCGGTACACCTCCAGCACGGTGTATCCGGCGGCGACGGCCGCCGCCGTGTTCGCCTCGGTCGTACGGAGCGCGTACTGCCCGTCCCAGAAGGCACGTGCCTCGGCGCTCGGCTCGGCCGTCGTCCACTCGCACTCGGTGACGACCAGGGCGCCGCCAGGTGCGAGCAGCCGTCGCCAGCGGCCGAGGCCGTTGTCGAAGCCGATGGAGTAGATGGAGCTCTCCGCCCAGACCAGGTCGAACGCGCCGTCCGGGTAGGGGAGTTCGGCCATGTCCGCCGTCTCCGTGCTGATCGATCCGGTGAGCCCACGGGCGTCGGCGGCGCGCCGCAGCTCGTCGAGGAACGGCTCGTGCAGATCCACGGCCGTCACCCGCGCGCCGGCCTCGGCGGCCAGCAGGAGCGACACCCGGCCGGGACCGCAGCCCAGATCGAGCGCGCGCGGACGGGACGGCAGCGGCCCGGCGAAGGACAGCAGCCGCCGGGTGGTGGCGTCGGAGCCGGGACCCTGCCGCGGCAGACCGTGGTGCAGGGCGAAGAAAGCGTCGAGATCGGCGTCGGCGGAGTGAGCCGACGTGTCATGTGTGTCGTTGTCGGACAACGTGAGCAACCCTTGTGTGTGAGGGGCTGCGGCCGACGCGGGACCGGTGTGGTGCGTCCGGTCAGCCGGCAGCCCGGAAGCTGAGGAAGGACCGTGTGCCGCGCATGGCGACCTCCACTGCGACGGTCATCAACCTCAGCTCCTCTCACGACAGGGGAGACACCGACGTCTCCGGCCGGGACTGTAACAGGGCACCGCCCGGTGGTCCCACCGGATTACCGCCCCGACCGTCGAGGCCGCCCCCGGGCGCCCCGCCCTCAGTGGCAGAGATTCGCCTCGTGCTCCGCGTGCCCCACCGGCTCCAGCTGGAAGGTGCAGTGCTCCACGTCGAAGTGGTCGCCGAGGCAGCCCTGCAGATCGTGGAGCATCTTCTCGTGCCCGACGCTGCTCAGCACGGACTGGCTCACCACCACGTGCGCCGAGAGCACCGGCATGCCCGAGGTGATCGTCCAGGCGTGCAGGTCGTGCACGTCCTCCACGCCGGGGAGCGCCACTATGTGCGCCCTGACCTCGGCCATGTCCACGCCCTTGGGCGCCGCCTCCAGCAGCACGTTCAGCGTCTCCCGCAGCAGCTTCACCGTCCTCGGGACGATCATCAGGCCGATCACCAGGGACGCGATCGGGTCGGCCGCCTGCCAGCCGGTGGTCAGGATGACCGTCGCCGAGATCAGGACGGCGACCGAGCCGAGCGTGTCGGCCAGCACCTCCAGATACGCGCCGCGCACATTGAGGCTCTCCTTCTGCCCGCGCATCAGCAGGGAGAGGGAGATCAGGTTGGCGACCATGCCGACAGCCGCGAAGATGATCGTGAGCCCGCCCTTGGTGTCGGCGGGGGTGATGAAACGCTCGACCGCCTCGAAGAGCAGGAAGCCGCCGACACCGAGCAGCAGCAGACAGTTGGCGAGCGCGGCCAGGATCTCGGCGCGGGCGAGACCGAACGTGCGGTTGCCGGTCGACGGCCGGTTCGCGAAGTGGACCGCGAGCAGCGCCAGGGCCAGACCGACCGCGTCCGTCGCCATGTGCGCGGCGTCGGCGATCAGGGCCAGGGAGTCGGAGGCGATACCACCGATGATCTCCATGACCATCACGGACAGGGTGATCCCCAGCGCGATCCGCAGCCGCCCCTTGTACGCGGCGGTCGCGGTCCCCGGCGGCGGCGCACCGCCGTGCGTGTGCCCGTGATCGTGCCCAGCCCCCATGAGGTTGCCTCCCGGTCAGTTCGATCGTGCCGACGCGGCCCAGTGAACTACGGGTGGGGGGTATCGAGCAACACGGGACTGAACACCGTTGTCATTCCCTCTGACCTGCGGGAATGCCCGCAGGTCAGCGGAGTGACAAGATCTTTTACGGGTCAGCCGGCGGGCAGCTCGGGGTGGCGCAGCAGCCAGCCCTCCCACGCCGATTCGACCATTTCGCGTACCCCGCGCCGGGCCGTCCAGCCCAGGTCCCCGGTGATCGACTCGACCGACGCGACGGCCTTCGCCGCGTCGCCCGCCCGGCGCGGCTCGACGACCGGGGGAGTCGTACGGCCCGTGACCTCGGCCACCAGATCCGCGAGTTCGCGCACCGACACGCCCTCACCGCGCCCGATGTTGTACGTCAGATCACCGGGCACCTCCTGCGCGGCCAGCCTCCGGGCCACCGCGAGATGGGCGTCGGCGAGATCGGCGACATGGATGTAGTCGCGTACGCAGGTGCCGTCCGGCGTCGGATAGTCGTCGCCGAAGATCCGCATCGGCTCACCGCGGGTGATCCGGTCGAAGAACATCGGGATGATGTTGAACACCCCGGTGTCCGCCAGCTCGGGGCGCGCCGAACCCGCCACGTTGAAGTAGCGCAGACACGCGGTGGACAGCGAGTGGGCCCGGCCGGTGGCGCGTACCAGCCACTCGCCCGTGAGCTTCGTCTCGCCGTACGGGTTGATCGGCACGGCCGGGGTCCGCTCGGTGATCAGTTCCACATCGGGCACGCCGTACACGGCCGCCGACGACGAGAACAGGAACCGCTCGACCCCCGCGTCGACCACGGCCTCCAGCAGCACGGTGAGACCGTGCACATTCTCCCGGTAGTAGGCGAGCGGCTGCTCGACCGATTCGCCGACCTGCTTCTTGGCGGCGAGATGCACCACACCGGTCACGGCATGGTCGGCCAGCGCCCGGTCGACGACGTCCCGGTCGAGCAACGAGCCCCGCACCAGGGGGATTTCGGCGGGCAGCCGGTCCGCGATGCCGGACGAGACGTTGTCGAGGACCACGACCCGTTCACCCGCCTCGGTCATGGACCGCGCCACGTGCGCGCCGATGTATCCCGCTCCACCTGTGATCAGCCAAGTCATGCCGTCACCATAGAGGCTGCCGCGAGACGGCCCCGGTGGTCGTACGGTTACCGGACGTTCACCTGGCGGTCGCGGCTTCGACGGTGCAGACCGTGCGGAGTCGGATATGTCTTACGGGACCCGTGCGGGTCCCTGACGGCCACGGTTTGTGAGGCGGGGCACCCATCGACAATGATGATCTCCCGGCGGGTCGGAATTGGCCCGGCTCATGGCGTCCGGGGCATGAACGGGCAGTGAACTCGGTCTTCCGTTCATCCGATAGCCTCTGCCGACATGCCGCCGACCCGCATCCCGGGCAGAGCCGCCGCGCGGCCGCCCCGCAGTGTCAAGGAGTGAATTCGTCTGTCGACCGCCATCCTCACCGGTACGCCGGTACCCGGATCGCCGCTCGAAGGCGATCTGCGGTCGCTGGGATTCGAAGTGCGCACCGCGCCCGACGCGGCGGCGGCCATCGGCCTGCTCGCCTCGGCGCCCGCCGCCGACCGCGTCGCCCTCGTGGACCAGCGCTTCGTCGGTCATCTCCACGCCCTGCGGCTGGCGTTGACGGACCCCCGGTTCCCGGCGGCGGCCGTCACCGGCGCGCTGACCGCCCAACCCGAGGCGCGTGCCGCGCTGTCCGTGGCGCTGACCGCCGTGACCAGCGGCGCCGCCGCGGACCGTGAGGACGCCCCCGCCGTACGCACCGGTGGCGCCGGCCTCGTGACGGAGGCCGACCAGCCCGGCACGCACACCGCGCCCGCGACCTCCGAACTCCCGCTCGCCGACCGGGTGAGCGCCGCGCTGGAGGCCGACGGCACCGCCGTACAGCACCCCGAACTCGGCTCGCTCGTCGCCGCCGTCCCCGCCGGACAGGCCGCCCGCGAACAGGCGCTCGCCGCCGTCGCGGCCGTCGACGACGAGGCCGTACGGCTGCGCTCCGCCGTGAAGGCGCGCGACGGTTTCTTCACCACCTTCTGCATCAGCCCCTACTCCCGCTACCTCGCCCGCTGGTGCGCCCGGCGCGGACTGACGCCCAACCAGGTCACCACCGCGTCCCTGTTCACCGCCCTGATCGCGGCGGGCTGCGCGGCCACCGGCACCCGCGGCGGCTATGTCGCGGCCGGACTGCTGCTGCTCTTCTCCTTCGTACTCGACTGCACCGACGGACAGCTCGCCCGCTACTCGTTGCAGTACTCGACGATGGGCGCCTGGCTGGACGCGACGTTCGACCGCGCCAAGGAGTACGCGTACTACGCGGGTCTCGCGCTCGGCGCGGCCCGCGGCGGCGATGACGTGTGGGCTCTCGCGCTCGCCGCGATGGTCCTGCAGTCCGTACGGCACTTCGTGGACTTCTCCTTCAACGAGGCCAACGCCGACAGCACCGCCGCGACGGTCAACGGCAAAGCCGTCGTCGGCACCCCCACCACCGCCCTGTCCAGCAAGCTCGACAGCGTCGGCTGGACCGTCTGGGTACGCCGGATGATCGTCCTGCCGATCGGTGAGCGCTGGGCGATGATCGCTGTCCTCACCGCCCTCACCACGCCCCGGATCGTCTTCTACGCGCTCCTCGTCGGCTGCGGCTTCGCCGCCTGCTACACCACCGCCGGCCGTGTCCTGCGCTCGGTCACCCGCCGGGCCGTCCGCACCGACCGGGCCGCACAGGCGCTCGCCGACCTCGCCGACACCGGACCGCTCGCCGAGCTGGTCGCCCGCGCGGTGCGGCGCCCGGCCCGCGCGCTGCCCGGCGTGTCGGCGCTCCTGATCGCCGTCGCGGGCGGCGCCGCCGCCGTCGCCATGGCCGCCTTCGGCCCGCTCGACAGCCCCGTACTCGTCCTCGGCGCCCTGATCTACGTCGTGACCTCCGGGATCGCCGTCGCCCACCGCATGGGCGGCCCGCTCGACTGGCTCATCCCGCCGGTCTTCCGGGCGACCGAGTACAGCGCGATCCTGCTCTTCGCCGCCCGCGCCGACGTCCCCGGCGCCCTGCCCGCGGCGTTCGGGCTGGTCGCGGCGGTCGCCTACCATCACTACGACACGGTGTACCGCATCCGTGGCGGCGCCGGAGCCCCGCCCCGAGGGCTGGTCCGCTCCCTCGGCGGACACGAGGGCCGCACGCTGCTCGTCGCCGTACTCGCCGCCTTCTCCACGGCCGCATTCGACCTTCCGCTGGGACTGACGGTGATCGCCGTCGTCGTCGCCGTGATCGCGCTCGCGGAGTCCATCCAGTTCTGGGTGTCCTCCGGAGCCCCCGCCGTACACGACGAAGGAGAAACCGCATGATCGGCCTCGTACTGGCGGCAGGTGCCGGAAGGCGCCTGCGCCCCTACACCGACACGCTGCCCAAGGCCCTCGTGCCCGTGGACGGCGACACGACCGTCCTCGACCTGACGCTCGGCAACTTCGCGGAGATCGGGCTCACCGAGGCCGCGATCGTCGTCGGCTACCGCAAGGAGGCCGTGTACGAGCGCAAGGCCGCCCTGGAGGCGAAGTACGGCCTCACCCTCACCCTCGTCGACAACGACAAGGCCGAGGAGTGGAACAACGCCTACTCCCTCTGGTGCGCCCGTGACGTCATCAGGCGCGGCGTGATCCTCGCCAACGGCGACACCGTCCACCCCGTCTCCGTCGAGCGCACACTGCTCGCCGCCCGCGGCGACGGCCGGAAGATCATCCTCGCCCTCGATACGGTGAAGCAGCTCGCCGACGAGGAGATGAAGGTCATCACCGAGGCGGACAAGGGCGTACGGCGCATCACGAAGCTGATGGACCCCGCCACCGCCAGCGGCGAGTACATCGGCGTCACCCTCATCGAGCCCGAGGCCGCCGACGAACTCGCCGACGCCCTCAAGGCCACCTTCGAGCGCGACCCCGACCTCTACTACGAGGACGGCTACCAGGAACTCGTGAACAGAGGCTTCACCATCGACGTCGCCCCCATCGGCGACATCCCCTGGGTGGAGATCGACAACCACGACGACCTCGCGAAGGGCCGTGTCATCGCGTGCCAGTACTGACCCGACTCATCCCGTCCCCGGTCGTCGTCGACATCACGCGCGGCGCCATGGACGATCTGGCCGGCCTCCTCGCCGACCAGCGGATCTCCGCCTCCGGCAAGCTCGCCATCGCGATCAGCGGCGGCTCGGGGCAGGCGCTGCGCGAGAAACTGTCGCCGGTCCTGCCCGGCGCCGCCTGGTACCCGGTCGCCGACGGCACGATCGACTCCGCCGTCAAGCTCGCCGACGACATCAAGGGCAAGCGGTACGACGCGGTCGTCGGCCTCGGCGGCGGCAAGATCATCGATGTCGCGAAGTACGCCGCCGCGCGCGTCGGCCTGCCGATGGTCTCCGTCGCCACCAACCTCGCCCACGACGGCCTGTGTTCACCGGTCGCCACCCTGGACAACGACAACGGGCGCGGCTCCTACGGCGTGCCGATGCCGATCGCGATGGTCATCGACCTCGATGTCGTACGGGAGGCCCCGCCCCGCTTCGTACGCTCCGGAATCGGCGACGCCATCTCCAACCTCTCGGCCATCGCCGACTGGGAGCTGTCCCACGAGGTCAACGGCGAGCCCATCGACGGACTGGCCGCCGCCATGGCCCGTACCGCCGGCGAATCCGTTCTGCGCCACCCCGGCGGCGTCGGCGACGACGAGTTCCTCACCGTGCTGTCCGAGGCGCTCGTCCTGTCCGGCATCGCCATCTCGATCAGCGGTGACACCCGCCCGTCGTCCGGCGCCTGCCACGAGATCAGCCACGCCTTCGATCTGCTCTACCCCAGGCGGGCCGCCAGCCACGGCGAGCAGGTCGGCATCGGCGCTGCCTTCGCGATGCATCTGCGCGGCGCCCGCGAACAGTCGCGGCTCTTCGCCGAGGTGCTGCGCAGACACGAACTGCCCGTGCTGCCCGCCGAGATCGGCTTCACCGTCGACGAGTTCGTCCGGGCCGTCGACTACGCGCCGCAGACCAGACCGGGCCGCTTCACGATCCTCGAACACCTCGACCTGTCCACCGACCAGATCAGGGACGCGTACGCCGACTATGCCAAGACCATCAGTAGCTGAACTCCGTCCGGTCGTTCACCCCCCGGGCGTCAAGGACCGGCGGAGCGGCGAGCACTGGGGGGGCCGGCTCTACATGCGCGAGATCTCCCTGCGCGTCGACCGGTACCTGGTGAACACGAAGGTCACGCCCAACCAGCTGACCTATGTGATGACCGTCGCCGGCGCCCTCGCCCTCCCCGCCCTCCTGGTGCCCGGGATCACGGGCGCGGTGCTCGGCGTGGTGGCGGTCCAGCTCTATCTGCTGCTGGACTGCGTCGACGGCGAGGTCGCCCGCTGGAAGAAGCAGTACTCGATGACCGGGGTCTATCTGGACCGGGTCGCCGCCTACCTCTGCGACGCCGCCGTCCTGGTCGGCTTCGGCCTGCGCGCCGCCGACCTGTGGGGCACCGGACGGATCGACTGGCTGTGGGCCTTCCTCGGGACGCTCGCCGCCCTCGGCGCCATCATGATCAAGGCCGAGACCGACCTGGTCGGCGTCGCCCGTCACCAGCAGGGCCTCGCTCCGGTCAAGGAGGCGGCCTCCGAGCCGCGCTCGTCCGGTATGGCGCTGGCCCGCAGGGCCGCCGGGGCGCTGAAGTTCCACCGGCTCATCCTCGGCATCGAGGCGTCCCTGCTGATCCTGGTCCTGGCGATCCTGGACTCGGTCCGGGACGATCTGTTCTTCTCCCGGCTCGGCGTCGCCGTCCTCGCCGGAATCGCCGTCGTGCAGACGCTGCTGCACCTCGTGTCGATCCTCGCGTCCAGCAGGCTGAGGTGAGTGACATGCGTCTCGGTGCGGTGATCATCACCATGGGCAACCGCCCCGAAGACCTGCGCGCCCTCATCGACTCCGTCGCCAAGCAGGACGGCGACCCGATCGACGTCGTGGTCGTCGGCAACGGCGCCCCGGTCGGTGACGTGCCCGACGGCGTACGGACGATCGAGCTGCCCGAGAACCTCGGCATCCCCGGCGGCCGTAACGTCGGCATCGAGGCCTTCGGCCCCTCCGGCGGCGACGTGGACGTCCTGCTCTTCCTCGACGACGACGGCCTGCTGCCCGGCACCGACACCGCCGAGCTGGTCCGTGAGGCGTTCGCCGCCGACCCGGTCCTCGGCATCGTCAGCTTCCGGATCGCCGACCCCGACACCGGCCTCACCCAGCGCCGCCACGTCCCCCGGCTGCGCGCCTCCGACCCGCTGCGGTCCTCCCGTGTGACGACCTTCCTGGGCGGCGCCAACGCCGTCCGTACGAAGGTCCTCGCCGAGGTCGGCGCCCTCCCCGGCGACTTCTTCTACGCCCACGAGGAGACCGACCTCGCCTGGCGGGCCCTGGACGCCGGCTGGATGATCGACTACCGCGCCGACATGGTCCTCTTCCACCCCACGATGCCGCCGTCACGGCACGCGGTCTACCACCGCATGGTGGCCCGCAACCGGGTCTGGCTGGCGCGCCGCAACCTGCCCGCGCCCGTCGTCCCCGTCTATCTCGGCGTCTGGATCCTGCTCACCCTCGCCCGCCGTCCGACCGTCCCCGCGCTCAAGGCATGGTTCGGCGGTTTCCGGGAAGGCTGGACGACTCCGTGCGGTCCCCGCAGGCCCATGAAGTGGCGTACGGTGTGGCGGCTGACCCGACTGGGCCGACCGCCTGTCATCTGACAGGCTCGGTTCTGAGAGCATCGGGGCTCAACTCCGGGTCCCGGCCGTCCACGCCTGTGCCCGACCGGCTGCGCATCTTGAACACGAAAGTTTCAACTTGTGAGTGAGACAACCCATGACGGCGCGATCGCCATAAGCGCCCCGCCGTCTCCCGACGACGGTCTGTCCTCGACCGAACTGGCCGCCAAGTACGGCCTGTCGGTGAGCGGTGCCCGTCCGGGACTGGCCGAGTACATCCGCAAGCTGTACGGTCGGCGCCACTTCATCTTCGCCTTCTCCCAGGCGAAGCTGACGGCCCAGTACAGCCAGGCGAAGCTCGGCCAGCTCTGGCAGGTGGCGACCCCGCTGCTCAACGCCTTCGTCTACTTCCTGATCTTCGGCCTGATCCTCGGTGCCGGACGCGGGATGGAGACCAGCGTCTACATCCCGTTCCTGGTGACGGGCGTGTTCGTGTTCGCCTTCACCCAGACGTCCGTGATGGCGGGCGTGAAGGCGATCTCGGGCAACCTCGGGCTCGTGCGGGCCCTGCACTTCCCCCGTGCCTCGCTGCCCATCTCCTTCGCGCTCCAGCAGCTCCAGCAGCTGCTGTTCTCGATGATCGTGCTGCTGGCCGTGGTGGTCGCCTTCGGCAGCCTCCCCGCTCTCTCCTGGCTGCTGGTGCTGCCCGTCCTGGTGCTCCAGTTCGTCTTCAACACCGGTCTGGCGCTGATCATGGCGCGGCTGGGCAGCAAGACGCCCGACCTCGCCCAGCTCATGCCGTTCATCATGCGTACCTGGATGTACGCGTCGGGCGTGATGTTCTCCATCCCGCTGATGCTCGCCGGCAAGCCGAACGTGCCGAGCTGGGTCGTGGACGTACTCCAGTACAACCCCGCCGCCATCTACATGGACCTCATCCGCTTCGCGCTGATCGACGGTTACGGCTCCGAGAACCTGCCCCAGCACGTGTGGGCATCGGGTCTCGCGTGGTCGCTCCTCGTCGGCATCGCGGGCTTTGTGTACTTCTGGAAGGCTGAGGAACGATACGGCCGTGGCTGACCTCAACGAGCAGGGACGCGTCCCCACCGTCATCGCCGACGACGTGCACATCGTGTACCGCGTCAACGGCGGCGGCGGTGGCAAGGGCAACGCCACTGCGGCACTGAGCCGCATACTCAGGCGCGACAAGGGCGAGGCGCGCGGAGTCCGCAAGGTGCACGCCGTCCGGGGGGTCAGCTTCACCTCGTACCGAGGCGAGGCGATCGGCCTGATCGGCACCAACGGCTCCGGCAAGTCGACCCTGCTGCGCGCCATCGCGGGGCTGCTGCCCACCGAGCACGGCAAGGTCTACACCGACGGCCAGCCCTCGCTGCTGGGCGTCAACGCCGCGCTGATGAACGATCTCACCGGCGAGCGCAACGTCATCCTCGGCGGTCTCGCCATGGGAATGACGCGCGAGCAGGTGCGTGAGCGCTACCAGTCCATCGTCGACTTCTCCGGCATCAACGAGAAGGGCGACTTCATCACTCTGCCGATGCGGACCTACTCCTCCGGCATGGCGGCCCGGCTCCGCTTCTCCATCGCGGCGGCCAAGGACCACGACGTCCTCATGATCGACGAGGCGCTGGCCACCGGTGACCGCAAGTTCCAGATCCGCTCCGAGGCGCGGATCCGCGAGCTGCGCAAGGAGGCCGGCACGGTCTTCCTGGTCAGCCACAGCAACAAGTCGATCAGGGACACCTGCGACCGCGTGCTGTGGCTGGAGAAGGGCGAGCTGCTGATGGACGGCCCGACGGACGAGGTGCTCAAGGCGTACGAGAAGGAGACCGGCAAGTAGCCGTGTTCCAGGGGAAGTTCGAGCCCCCTCCCACACAGCGAAGCGGCCCCCGCCGGATCCGTCCGGCGGGGGCCGCTTCGCGTACGCGTGGTCAGACGCCGGCCGGGGCGCGTTCCGGCTCGGCCGCGACGGGCTCCTCGGCGAGGCCCACCTTGCCGTGCAGCGTGCGCAGCGCGGCCGGCGCGTACCAGGCGCCGCGCCCCAGCAGCCGCATCGCGGCCGGTACGAGCACACCGCGCACCGCCACCGCGTCGATGACGATCGCCAGACCGCTGCCGATGCCGAACATCTGGAGGAAGCTGATCCCGCTCGTACCGAAGGCGAAGAAGCTCACGGCCAGCAGCCCGGCCGCCATGCTGACGATCCGCCCGGTGCGGGCCAGACCCTGGGTGACGGTCGTCGTCCGGTCCGCGCCCGCGTCGTGCAGCTCCTTCATCCGGCTGGTCACGAACACCTCGTAGTCCATGGACAGTCCGAAGGCGACGCAGAACAGCAGCACGGTCATCGAGGTGTCCATCGGCTGCGGGGTGAAGCCCAGCAGCGACGAGAGATGGCCGTCCTGGAAGATCCACACCATCGCGCCGATCGCGGCCGACAGGCTGATCGCGTTGAGCAGCAGCGCGCGCAGCGGCTGGACGACACTGCCGGTGAACAGGAACAGCAGGACGAAGGTCGTCACGACGACCAGCCCGATCGCCAGCGGCAGCCGGTCACCGATGGACTGCCGGGAGTCGACGAGGATCGCGTCCGCGCCGCCGACCAGCATCTCGGTGCCCGCGGGCCTCTCCAGCGCCCGGATGTCCGCCACCAGGTCCTGGGCGGCAGCGGACTTGGGCGCCGTGCCGGTGACGACCACGAGGCGCTGCGCGTCCGGCCGGCCGAGGCCCGCGTTCGCGGGGCCCGGCTCCTGGCCCCGCCCGTCGGTGTACGTGCCGGCGGAGGCGTCGACGCGTACGACACCGTCCAGCCGGGACAGTTCGCCCGCGTACGCCGCCAGCGGCTCCGCCCCCACGGCCGAGGTGCTCACGATCTGGACGGCGCCCGCCTCGTCGGTCGGGAAGTCCTGCTGGACGGCCGTCGCGACCTGCCGGCCGGCCGCGTCCTCGGGCAGCACCCGCTCGTCGGGCGTGCCGAACGTGACGCCGAGCAGCGGGCTCGCGACGAGCAGCAGCACGGCGAGCACCGGCAGGGCGGTGAGGGCGGGCCGGCGCATGACAAGGGCGGCGAGCCGTCCCCAGAAGGGCGCGTCCGAGCGCCGTACCGTCCTGGCCCAGGGCAGCCGCCCCTTGTTGACCCGGTGGCCCAGCACGGCCAGCAGCGGCGGCACGACGAACAGGGCGGCGACCACCGCGATCACGACCACGCCGATCCCCGCGTAGGCGAAGGAGCGCAGGAAGAACGGCGGGAAGACGAGCAGCGCGGCGAGCGCGGCGGCGACGGTCGCGGCCGAGAACAGGATCGTGCGCCCGGCCGTCCTCACGGTGGTGCGCAGTGCCTCGGGGACCTCGTCCCCGGCGGCGAGCTGTTCGCGGAAGCGGCTGACAAGCAGGAGCGCGTAGTCGATGCCCAGCCCCAGGCCGAGCGCGGTCGTGAGGTTGATCGCGAAGACCGACACCTCGGTCACGCTGCCGAGGACGAAGAGGAGCGCGAACGTGCCGACGATCGCGATCAGTCCGATGACCAGCGGCAGCGCCGCGGCCACCAGGCTGCCGAAGGCGAGGACCAGCAGCAGGAGCGTCACCGGTACGGCGATCGCCTCGGCCACGGCGAGGTCGCCGGAGACCTGGGAGCTGATGTCGATGCCGATGGCGGTCGCGCCGCCGGCGCGGACCTCGACGCCGTCGCGGTCGCCCGTGTAGCGGTCGATCAGCTCCTGGGCGCGTTCGGTGCGCCGGGTCTCGTCGCCCTTCACATGGAGGGCGATCAGCGCTTCGCCGCCGCTCTCCGAGATGAGCCGCGGGCTCTTGGTGTCCCAGTACGAGACGACGTTGCTCACGGTGCTGTCGTCCTTGAGCCCGTCCGTGAGGGCGCGGCCCCGCTCGTCGACGGCGGGGGAGCCGGGCCCCGGCCGGGTGCCCTCCTGGCCGACCAGGAACAGCAGGTTGGTCTCGCCCCCGAACTTCTCGTCGATCCGGACGGCGGCCCGCGACGACTGCGCGTCCGGGTCGTCGAAGCCGCCGCCGAGCAGCTTGCCGAAAGCGCCGGCTCCGAGCACGCCCATGGCGACCACGGCGACGGTGGCCAGTACGAGTAGGAGCCGCGACCTCTTCAGGGCCAGCTCAGCGATCTTGGACAGCACGGGATCCCCCATCTCCGAATGTTAACGGCGTCAACACCGACTCTGGCAGGGGATGTTAATACTGTCAACATCGGGCAGGATGAAGGCATGGAGAACAATCGGGCGACCCCGGGGGCCAAGGCCGGCTATCACCACGGCGATCTGCGCAACGCGCTGATCACCGCCGGAGTGGAGCTGGCGACCGACGGGGGACCCACCAAGGTGGTCCTGCGTGAGGTGGCCCGCCGCGCGGGCGTCTCGGCCACCGCCGCCTACCGCCACTTCGCCGGCCAGGGCGATCTGCTCCTCGCGGTCAAGATCCAGGCGCAGCAGATGCTCGCGGACGCCATGGAGCGGGTCGCGGCGGTGGCGCCCGGCGCGGACTCCACCGGTGCGGACGACCCCGGCGCGGCCGCCGAACAGCGGCTGGCGGCGATCGGCCGGGGATACGTCGGCTTCGCCCTGGAGCAGCCCGGCCTCTTCCGCACGGCCTTCAACCACTCGCTCTTCCCGGGCGCCGGCGAGGACGCCGGATGGGGTGGTGTGACGTCGCCCGCCGACAACCCCCAGTACCGCTCGTACCACCTGCTCACCGAGGCGCTGGACGAACTGGTCGCCACCGGCCGGATGCCCGCCCACAACCGCCCCGGTGCCGAGGCCGCCGCCTGGTCGACGGCGCACGGCCTCGCGATGCTCATCCTCGACGGACCGATGGGCCGGCTGCCGGCCGCGGACCGGGACGCCGTGATCGAACGTACGACCGACACCATCGTCGCCGGACTCCTGGTGCCCCGAGGGCGCCCCGGCGGAGCGTGAACCGCGACCGTACGCGGCCGCAGCCGGACGGCGTCGCGGCGGCGCCCGACACCCGCTCAGCACCCGCCCGCCGCCTGTCAACCGTCAAACTTCCGTCAAGTCCCGTGCCGCTGAGGAAGGTTGAAGCGACTCGTGATGTTGTCGTTGTGCGCGAGGTGCCCCGGCGCGGCCGTGGGCGTTGTACAACGTAAGCTGTACCGGTGCTGATTCGTGGCAAGAGCGGCGATACGTCCGTAAGCCCCGGCTGACCGGCTGCGGATCCGTCCATATCGGCGGAATCCCAGTCGCCAGGCCGCGCGGCGTGTCCGAAATGGGATGTTTGGGTCGGCAGTGTAGAACGGGAGACGTGACGGCAATGACGGTTGATCTCCAGCTCCGCGAGGGTCGCGCCGTCCCCGCAGCAGGCGGTCCGAGGTGACGGCCGCCCCCCAGAGGCAGGCCGAGACCTCCTCGCGTGCCACCCTCGACAAGGCGTCAGGTGAGAACTTTCCCGTCGCCCCCTTCTTCCTGCCGCGCGCCTGGCGCGACGACCTGATGGCCGTCTACGGCTACGCCCGTCTCGTCGACGACATCGGCGACGGCGACCTGGCGCCCGGCGGCGCCGACGCCCGCCACCTCGGCCTCGACGCCGGGGCGACGGACGACCGGCTCGCCATGCTGGACGCCTTCGAGGCCGACCTGAACCGGGTGTTCGACCCGGCGGGCCCGGCCCCGCGCCACCCACTGCTGCGGGGTCTCGTCCCGACCGTACGGCGCCACGCGCTCACCCCCGAGCCGTTCCTCGGTCTGATCCAGGCCAATCGCCAGGACCAGTCCGTGCGTCGCTACGGCACCTACGACGACCTCCTCGCCTACTGCGAACTCTCCGCCAACCCCGTCGGCCGCCTCGTCCTCGCGATCACCGGCACCACGAGCCCCGAACGCGTCCGCCGCTCCGACGCCGTGTGCACCGGACTCCAGATCGTCGAGCATCTCCAGGACGTCGCCGAGGACCTGGCGGGCGACCGGATCTATCTGCCCGCCGACGACATGAAGCGGTTCCGTGTCAGCGAGGCCGACCTCGCCGCGCCGACCGCGAACGCCTCCGTCCGGAGCCTGATCGCCTTCGAGGCCGAACGCGCGGGTCAACTCCTCGACGAGGGAGGGCCGTTGGTGCACAGCGTGCACGGCCGGCTCCGACTTCTTCTGGCCGGATTCGTCGGTGGGGGGCGCGCCGCTCTCTCAGCGGTCGCCGCCGTGGGACACGATGTACTGCCCGGACCGCCCAAAGCCACCACACCACGTCTGCTGCGTGAAGTGGGAGCAGTCCTGCGGAAAACGCACAGAAAGGGGTGAGCCGGATCGTGGAGGGACAGACCCCCGTGTCGGCGCCGGTACAGGCCGCGTACAGCTATTGCGAGGCCGTCACCGGGCAGCAGGCCCGTAATTTCGCCTACGGCATCCGGCTGCTGCCCGCCGAGAAACGGCAGGCCATGTCGGCGCTGTACGCGTTCTCGCGGCGCGTCGACGACATCGGCGACGGCACGCTGGAGCCCGGGGCCAAGCAGTCGAGGCTCGAAGACACCCGCGCCCTCCTCGGACGGATCAGAAACGGCCAGATCGAGGAGGACGACACCGACCCCGTCGCCGTCGCACTCACCGACGCGGCCGGCCGCTTCGCGCTCCCGCTCGGCGGGCTCGACGAACTGATCGACGGCGTCCTGATGGACGTCAAGGGCGAGACGTACGAGACGTGGGACGACCTCAAGATCTACTGCCGGTGCGTCGCCGGAGCCATCGGCAGACTCTCGCTCGGGGTGTTCGGCACCGACCCCGCGGCGCCGGGCGCCGAGCGCGCGTCCGAGTACGCCGACACCCTCGGCCTCGCGCTCCAACTGACCAACATCCTGCGCGACGTACGCGAGGACGCCGGCAACGCGCGCACCTATCTGCCCGCCGACGACCTCGCCAAGTTCGGCTGCTCGGCGGGCTTCGACAGCGCCACCCCGCCCGCCGGCTCCGACTTCGCCGGGCTCATCCACTTCGAGGCCAGACGCGCCCGCGCGCTCTTCGCCGAGGGCTACCGGCTGCTGCCCATGCTCGACCGGCGCAGCGGCGCCTGCGTCGCCGCCATGGCGGGCATCTACCGCCGGCTCCTCGACCGCATCGAACGCGACCCCGAAGCCGTCCTGCGCGGCCGGGTCTCGCTGCCCGGACGCGAGAAGGCGTACGTCGCCGTGCGCGGGCTCTCCGGACTCGACGCCAGGAACATCTCCCGGCAGAGCGTCAGGAGGCGCGCGTGACGCCGCTGTCCGGCGGCGCCGACGGCGGACTCGGCGCCCCGCGATCAACCTCCCGGGGATCTGTCGCGTCCCTGACTGCGACAGTCACGGGGGAGGGCGTATGACGACATCCGGCAGTACGACATCGCGCCACGCGGTCGTCGTCGGCGGCGGCATCGCCGGTGTCACCGCCGCGCTCCAGCTCGCCGACGCCGGAGTGCGCGTGACGCTCGTCGAGGGCCGCCCCCGCCTCGGCGGTCTCGCCTTCTCCTTCACCCGCGACGAGTTGACCGTCGACAACGGACAGCACGTGTATCTGCGCTGCTGCACGGCCTACCGCTGGTTCCTCGACCGCGTCGACGGCGCCGCCCTCGCCCCCGTACAGGACCGGCTCGACGTCCCCGTACTGGACGTGGGACGCGACCGGCCCCGGGTCGGACGGCTGCGCCGCAACGCCCTGCCCGTACCGCTGCATCTCGCCGGAGGGCTCGCCACCTACCCGCACCTCTCGCTCGCCGAGAAGGCCTCCGTAGGACGCGCCGCGCTCGCCCTCAAGGCGCTCGACCCGGCCGACCCCGCGCTCGACGGCATCGACTTCGCGACCTGGCTCGGCCGGCACGGCCAGTCGGCGCGCGCCGTCGAGGCCCTGTGGGACCTCGTCTGCGTCGCCACGCTCAACGTCCGCGCCGCGCAGGCCTCCATGGGTCTGGCCGCGATGGTCTTCAAGACCGGACTGCTCTCCGAGCGCGGCGCCGCCGACATCGGCTGGGCCCGGGTGCCACTCGGTGAAGTGCACGACACGCTGGCCCGTAAAGCCCTCGACGCCGCGGGCGTACGGACCGAACTGCGCACCCGCGTCACGGCCGTGACCCGCGCCGAGGACGGGCGCTGGGCCGTCGACGTCCCCGGCGAGCGCATCGAGGCGGACGCGGTGATCCTCGCAGTACCGCAGCGCGAGACGCACGCGCTGCTGCCCGACGGCGCGCTCGATCACCCGGGCCGGCTCCTCGACATCGGCACGTCGCCGATCCTCAACGTGCACGTCGTCTACGACCGCAAGGTGCTGCGCCGCCCGTTCTTCGCCGCGCTCGGCACCCCCGTCCAGTGGGTCTTCGACCGCACGGACGCCTCGGGTCTGAAGGAGGGTCAGTACGTGGCGCTGTCTCAGTCGGCCGTCACGGACGAGATCGACCTGCCCGTCGCCGAGCTGCGCGCCCGCTACCTGCCCGAGCTGAAACGTCTCCTCCCGGCCGCGAGAAGCGCCGAGGTGCGGGACTTCTTCGTCACACGGGAGCGGACGGCGACCTTTGCCCCCACGCCCGGCGTGGGCCGGCTGCGCCCCGCCGCGCGCACCCGCGCGCCCGGCTTCTTTCTCGCCGGGGCGTGGACCGCGACCGGCTGGCCAGCGACCATGGAAGGCGCGGTCCGCAGCGGCTTCAGCGCGGCGGGCGCGGCCCTGTCCGAACTCGGCCGCGCCCACCGGCATCCGCTGCGGGAGGCCGCATGAGGCGGGAGGCCGCCGTGCCGGGCACGGCAGGGAAGAGCGCGGCGGCGAAGATCGCCACAAGGACAAGCGCGGCAAGGACGAGTACGGCGACGACGCGTACGGGACCCATGAGTACTGCAGAAAGAGGAGAGACCGTGCCGACTGTGCCCCCGGCGAATCCGGCTGTCGACACCGCGGACGTCTTCGCGCTGCTGGAGCGCGGCCGAGCCCTGTCCACCCCCGTGCTGCGGGCGGCCGTCGGCAGGCTCGCCCCGCCGATGGACACCGTCGCCGCCTACCACTTCGGCTGGATCGACGCCGAGGGACGGCCCGCCGACGGTGACGGCGGCAAGGCCGTACGACCCGCGCTCGCCCTGCTGTCGGCGGAGGCGGCCGGAGCGGCGGCCGAGACCGGTGTCCCCGGCGCCGTCGCCGTGGAACTGGTGCACAACTTCTCGCTGTTGCACGACGACCTGATGGACGGCGACGAGCAGCGCCGCCACCGGGACACCGTGTGGAAGGCGCACGGCCCCGCCCAGGCGATCCTCGTCGGTGACGCGCTGTTCGCGCTCGCCAACGAGATCCTGCTGGAGATCGGCACCGTCGAGGCGGGCCGCGCGACCCGTCGGCTCACCACCGCCACCCGCAAACTGATCGACGGGCAGGCGCAGGACATCTCCTTCGAGCACCGCGAGCGGGTCACCGTCGAGGAGTGCCTGGAGATGGAGGGCAACAAGACGGGCGCGCTGCTCGCCTGCGCCGTGTCCATCGGCGCCGTCCTCGGCGGAGCCGACGACCGGACGGCCGACGTCCTGGAGTCGTACGGCCACCACCTCGGCCTCGCCTTCCAGGCCGTCGACGACCTGCTCGGCATCTGGGGCGACCCCGGGGCCACCGGCAAGCAGACATGGAGCGATCTGCGCCAGCGCAAGAAGTCCCTGCCGGTCGTCGCGGCCCTCGCCGCCGGAGGCCCCGCCTCCGAGCGGCTCGGTGAACTCCTGGCCGCCGACGCCAAGAGCAGCGACTTCGCCAGCTTCTCGGAGGAGGAGTTCGCGACCAGGGCCGCGCTCATCGAGGAGGCGGGCGGCCGGGAGTGGACCTCGCAGGAGGCCCGCAGACAGCACACCGTCGCCATCGAGGCCCTGGGCGGCGTGGACATGCCCGAACGGGTCCGCGCACAGCTCACCGCGCTCGCGGACTTCGTCGTCGTACGAAAGAGATGATCACGACCGCCATTCGAAAGAGATGATCACCATCGCCATTCGCATATCCGCGCTCACCGGAGGCTGACGCACCGTCAGCCTCCGCAGTCGCCGTTCGTTCGGGCCGTTCACGGTCCGACGGACGACGGAGACCCCAGCACAGCAGAGGACCAACTGCACGTAAGGGGAAGCCATGACAGCGACGACCGACGGAAGCACCGGGGCCGTGGGACCCCGTGCTGCCGCGGCGAGCGAACCGTCCGACACCACTCCCGTCGCGAGCGACATCGGAGAGGTCGCACGGCGTGCCACCGCACGATCCGTCGAGCATCTGCTCGGCCAACAGGACGCCCAGGGCTGGTGGAAGGGCGACCTTGAGACCAATGTGACCATGGACGCCGAGGATCTGCTCCTCCGTCAGTTCCTCGGGGTGCAGGACGCGAGGACCACGGAGGCGGCCGGCCGGTTCATCCGGGGAGAGCAGCGCGCCGACGGGACCTGGGCCACCTTCTACGGCGGACCAGGCGAACTCTCCGCCACCATCGAGGGATACGTCGCGCTGCGCCTCGCCGGGGACAGACCCGACGACCCGCACATGGCCCGCGCCGCCGCCTGGGTCAGGGAGCAGGGCGGCATCGCCGAGAGCCGGGTCTTCACCCGGATCTGGCTCGCGCTCTTCGGCTGGTGGAAGTGGGACGACCTGCCCGAGGTACCGCCCGAACTGATCTTCCTGCCCAAGTGGTTCCCGCTGAACATCTATTCGTTCGGCTGCTGGGCGCGGCAGACCATCGTGCCTCTCACGATCGTCTCGGCCCTGCGTCCCGTCCGTCCCGCGCCCTTCGCGCTCGACGAGCTGCACGCGGATGTCGCTCGACCGAACCCTACCAAGCCCCTTGCGGCGGCGGCGAGTTGGGACGGGATCTTCCAGCGCATCGACAAGGCCCTGCACCTCTACCACAAGGTCGCACCGCGCGTCGTACGTCGCACGGCGATGAACGCGGCGGCCCGCTGGATCGTCGAACGCCAGGAGAACGACGGCTGTTGGGGCGGCATCCAGCCCCCGGCCGTCTACTCGGTCATCGCCCTGCATCTGCTCGGCTACGACCTCCAGCACCCCGTGATGCGCGCCGGACTCGAATCGCTCGACCGTTTCGCCGTCTGGCGCGAGGACGGCTCGCGCATGATCGAGGCCTGCCAGTCCCCGGTGTGGGACACCTGCCTCGCCACGATCGCGCTGGCCGACGCGGGCGTGAGCGCGGACCATCCCGCGCTGGTCAAGGCGGCGGAGTGGATGCTGGACGAGCAGATCGTGCGCTCCGGCGACTGGGCCGTCCGCAGGCCGGGACTCACCCCCGGCGGCTGGGCGTTCGAGTTCCACAACGACAACTACCCGGACATCGACGACACCGCCGAGGTCATCCTCGCCCTGCGCCGGGTGGCCCACCCGGACACCGTGCGCATGGACAAGGCCGTGCAGCGCGGCGCGCGCTGGACGCTCGGCATGCAGTCGAAGAACGGCGCCTGGGGAGCCTTCGACGCCGACAACGTCAGCCCGTTCCCCAACCGGCTGCCGTTCTGCGACTTCGGCGAGGTCATCGACCCGCCGTCGGCCGACGTCACCGCGCACGTCGTGGAGATGCTGGCGTACGAGGGCCTGGCCCAGCACCCCGACACCCGGCGCGGTATCGAGTGGCTGCTCGCCGAACAGGAGGCGGACGGCGCCTGGTTCGGCCGCTGGGGCGTCAACTACGTGTACGGGACGGGGTCCGTCGTACCGGCACTCGTCGCCGCCGGGATGTCCGTCACCCACCCCGCGATCCGCCGCGCGGTCGGCTGGGTCGAGTCCGTACAGAACGACGACGGCGGCTGGGGCGAGGACCTGCGCTCGTACCGCGAGGAGAAGTGGATCGGGCACGGCGCGTCGACCGCCTCGCAGACCGCGTGGGCGCTGCTCGCGCTCCTCGCCGCCGGGCGGCGCGACACGCCGGCCGTCGAGCGCGGCGTGGCCTGGCTCGCGGCGGCCCAGCGGGAGGACGGCTCCTGGGACGAGCCGTACTTCACCGGCACCGGGTTCCCGTGGGACTTCTCCATCAACTATCACCTCTACCGGCAGGTGTTCCCGCTCACGGCGCTCGGCCGGTACGTCAACGGGGAACCGTTCGCGGACCGCGCGCTCGCCCGCGCCGAGCGGCTGGGGGACGGCCGGTCGAGGAACACGGACGAGCGACGGCCGGACAGCCGGGCGGACAGCCGCAAGGGGGCCTGATGGACTCTCCCCCCGACAGAGTCGGCCCCCCGGACCTGTCCGGCGACCCGTCCGCCACACCCCTGCTGATCGCCTGCGCCCTCGGCATCGAGCAGGTGGCCCTGCGCAGCGGCCTGCAGAGCGGTCTGCCGGGCCGCGGCGGCCGGACGGGCGACGCAGGGCCCGTCACCGTGCTCCGTACGGGCATGGGCCCCAAGAACGCCGAGCGTGCGACGGCGCGCGCGCTCGGAACGGACCGGAACAGGGGCGCGGTCGTCATCGCGTCCGGATTCTGTGCCGGCCTGGTCCCCGGCATGAAGCCGGGGGACCTGATCGTCGCCGAAGAGACCCGGGGCCCCCACGGCTCGGCACCCTGCACGGGAACAGGGCTGCTCGTGGAGGCGCTGTCCCGGGCGCTGCCCGGACGTACGGTCCATACCGGCCCGCTTACCGGATCCGACCATGTGGTGCGCGGCCCCGAGAGGGACGGACTGCGCGCCACGGGAGCCGTCGCCGTGGACATGGAGTCCGCCGCCACGCTCCTCACTGCTCTGAGCGCCGGGTCCCGCCCGGTTGCGGCCGTACGGGTGGTCGTGGACGCTCCAGAGCATGAGCTAGTCCGAATTGGCACGGTACGCGGTGGAATATCAGCCTTCCGTGTCCTTCGTGCCGTCATTCCGGCTTTTCTTGAATGGCACCGTTCTTTGCTGCTCCCCAGGAGGTGAGCTAGATGGCCATGCCGCTCCGTCAGACCATCAGGGTCGGGACATACCTCGTTGAACAGAAGCTCCGCAAGCGTGAGAAGTTCCCACTCATCGTCGAGCTGGAACCCCTCTTCGCCTGCAATCTCGCGTGTGAGGGCTGCGGCAAGATCCAGCACCCGGCCGGGGTCCTGAAGCAGCGCATGCCCGTGGCGCAAGCGGTGGGGGCGGTGCTCGAATCCGGGGCACCGATGGTCTCCATCGCCGGCGGCGAGCCGCTGATGCACCCTCAGATCCATGAGATCGTCCGGCAGTTGGTGGCGAAGAAGAAGTACGTCTTCCTCTGCACCAACGCGATGCTGATGCGCAAGAAGATGGACAAGTTCACGCCGTCGCCCTACTTCGCGTTCGCCGTGCACATCGACGGCCTGCGCGAGCGGCACGACGAGTCCGTCGCCAAGGAAGGGGTCTTCGACGAGGCCGTGGAGGCGATGAAGGAGGCCAAGAAGCGCGGCTTCCGGGTCACCACCAACTCCACCTTCTTCAACACCGACACCCCACAGACCATCATCGAGGTCCTCAACTACCTCAACGACGACCTGAAGGTCGACGAGATGATGATCTCGCCCGCCTACGCCTACGAGAAGGCACCCGACCAGGAGCACTTCCTGGGCGTCGAGCAGACGCGGGAGCTGTTCAAGAAGGCGTTCTCCGGTGGCAACAGGGCGCGCTGGCGCCTGAACCACTCACCGCTCTTCCTGGACTTCCTGGAGGGCAAGGCCGACTTCCCGTGCACGGCCTGGGCGATTCCCAACTACTCGCTCTTCGGCTGGCAGCGACCCTGCTATCTGATGAGCGACGGGTACGTCCCGACGTACAAGGAACTGGTCGAGGAGACCGACTGGGACAAGTACGGCCGGGGCAAGGACCCGCGCTGCGCCAACTGCATGGCGCACTGCGGCTACGAGCCGACGGCCGTGCTCGCCACCATGGGCTCCCTCAAGGAGTCGCTGCGAGCGGTTCGGGAGACGGTCGCCGGGAGCAAGTGACACCGGCGGCCCGTGACGTCATGGCCACCGGAAGGACAGCGGATCTCGTCGCCGCCGTCCTTCCGGTGGCCTGACCGGCAGTCACAGAGAGCTGACGGATCCGCCGAGGATCCAGAGGGGGCCGAGCATGTCGAAACTGGAGAACATCCGGGGGCCGCGCGACCTGAAAGCGCTGGCCGCGGCCGAACTCGACGAACTGGCCGAGAACATCCGGGAGTTCCTGATCCCCGCCGTGGCCAGAACCGGCGGACATCTGGGGCCCAACCTCGGGGTGGTGGAGCTGACCATCGCCCTGCACCGGGTCTTCGACTCCCCGGCCGACCGCATCCTGTGGGACACCGGACACCAGAGCTACGTACACAAACTGCTCACCGGCAGACAGGACTTCTCCAAGCTGCGGACCAAGGGCGGCCTCTCCGGCTACCCCTCGCGCGCGGAGTCCGACCACGACGTCATCGAGAACTCCCACGCCTCCACCGTGCTCGGCTGGGCCGACGGGCTCGCCAAGGCCCGCCAGGTGCTCGGCGGCGAGGACCATGTCGTCGCGGTCATCGGGGACGGGGCGCTCACCGGCGGCATGGCGTGGGAGGCACTGAACAACATCGCCGCCGCCAAGGACCGCCCCCTGATCGTCGTCGTGAACGACAACGAGCGTTCGTACAGCCCCACCATCGGCGGCCTCGCCCGGCACCTCGCCATCTTGCGTACCACCGACGGCTACGAGCAGATGCTCGCCTGGGGCAAGGAAGTCCTCCAGCAGACCCCCGTGGTCGGCCGGCCGCTGTACGGGTCGCTGCACGGCGCCAAGAAGGGCTTCAAGGACTTCGTCGCGCCGCAGGGCATGTTCGAGGACCTCGGGCTCAAGTACATCGGCCCCGTCGACGGCCATGACATCGCGGCCGTCGAGTCGGCGCTGCGCCGCGCGAGCCGCTTCACCGGCCCCGTACTGGTGCACTGCATCACCGAGAAGGGGCGTGGCTACCAGCCCGCGCGGGACGACGAGGCCGACCACTTCCACACCGTCGGAGTGATGGACCCGCTGACCTGCGAGCCACTGGTACCGCCCGGCAAACCCTCCTGGACGTCGGTCTTCGGCGACGAGATCACCGCCATCGGCGAGGAGCGCCCCGACGTCGTGGCCGTCACCGCCGCCATGCTGCACCCGGTGGGGCTGACGGGATTCGCCGCGCGCTTCCCCGACCGCGTCTGGGACGTCGGCATCGCCGAGCAGCACGCCGCGGTCTCCGCCGCCGGGCTCGCCACCGGGGGACTGCACCCCGTCGTCGCCGTCTACGCCACCTTCCTCAACCGCGCCTTCGACCAGCTGCTCATGGACGTCGCGCTGCACAAGTGCGGCGTCACGTTCGTACTCGACCGGGCCGGCGTCACCGGCGTCGACGGGCCCTCCCACAACGGCATGTGGGACATGTCGCTGCTCCAGTGCGTACCGGGCCTGCGGATCGCCGCGCCGCGTGACGCGCGGCAGCTCAGGTCGCTGCTGCGCGAGGCCGTGGATGTGGCCGACGCGCCGACCGTGGTGCGCTTTCCCAAGGAGTCGGTGGGCGAGACGATTCCCGCCGTCGGGCGCACGGGCGGCCTCGACATCCTGCACGGCACGGCGGAGGCCGCCGGAACGGACGTGCTGCTCGTGTCGGTCGGCGCGCTCGCCGGGGTCTGTCTCGGTACGGCCGAACTGCTGGCCGCGCGCGGCATCGGCTGCACCGTGGTCGACCCCCGCTGGGTCAAGCCCGTCGACGAGGCCCTGGCGCCGCTGGCCGCGCGGCACCGGCTCGTGGCCGTCGTGGAGGACAACAGCCGCAGCGGCGGCGTCGGTTGGGCCGTCGGGCAGGCGCTGCGCGACGCCGAGGTGGACGTACCGCTGCGTACCTTCGGCATCCCCGAACAGTTCCTCGACCACGCCAGGCGCGGCGAGGTGCTGGCCGACATCGGGCTCACCCCGGTCGAGATCGCGGGACGGATCAGCGCCGCACTGACGCGCAAGGAGAACACGCAATGACGGAGCAGACGACGCCCCTGACCCGGGGCAAGGGCTTCGACCTCGCGAAGCTGCTGGCCGAACGCGGCGGCGAGCGCTACGAGTTGCACACCGCCTACCTCAACCACCAACTCCCGCGCATGCTGCGGACCATCGGCTTCGACAAGGTCTACGAGCGCGCCGAGGGCGCCTACTTCTGGGACGCCGACGGCAACGACTACCTCGACATGCTCGCCGGCTTCGGCGTGATGGGGCTCGGTCGGCACCACCCCGTCGTACGCAAGGCGCTCCACGACGTCCTCGACGCCTCGCTCGCCGACCTCACCCGCTTCGACTGCCAGCCGCTGCCCGGCCTGCTCGCCGAGAAGCTGCTCACGCACAGCCCGCACCTGGACCGGGTCTTCTTCGGCAACAGCGGTACGGAAGCGATCGAGACCGCGCTGAAGTTCGCCCGGTACGCCACCGGGAAGCCCAGGATCCTCTACTGCTCCCACGCCTTCCACGGGCTGACCACCGGCTCGCTCTCCGTCAACGGCGAGGACGGCTTCCGGGACGGCTTCGCGCCGCTGCTTCCCGACACCGCCATCGGGATCGGTGATCTCGACGCGCTGGAGCGGGAGTTGAAGCGCGGCGACGTCGCGGGCTTCGTCGTCGAACCGATCCAGGGCAAGGGCGTCAACGCGACACCGCCCGGCTTCCTGCGGGCGGCGCAGGAGTTGCTGCGCCGGCACAAGGCGCTCCTCATCGCCGACGAGGTGCAGACCGGGCTCGGCAGGACCGGCGACTTCTACGCGTACCAGCACGAGGAAGGCGTCGAGCCTGACCTGGTGTGTGTGGCGAAGGCGCTCTCCGGCGGCTATGTGCCGGTCGGCGCGACCCTCGGCAAGGACTGGATCTTCAAGAAGGTCTACTCCTCGATGGACCGGGTGCTGGTCCACTCGGCCAGCTTCGGATCCAACGCGCAGGCGATGGCGGCGGGCCTGGCCGTCCTGTCGGTGATCGAGGACGAGCAGATCGTCGCCAACGCCAGGGCGACCGGCGATCTGCTGCGGTCGCGGCTCGCCGCGCTGGTCGACCGGTACGAGCTGCTGAGCGAGGTGCGCGGCCGGGGGCTGATGATCGGCATCGAGTTCGGGCGGCCTACGTCGATCGGGCTGCGGAGCCGCTGGGCGATGCTGCAGAAGGCCCGGAAGGGTCTCTTCGCGCAGATGGTCGTGGTGCCGCTCCTGCAGAAGCACCGCATCCTCACGCAGGTCTCCGGGGACCATCTGGAAGTGATCAAACTGATTCCGCCGCTGACCATCGGAGAACCCGAGGTCGACCGCTTCGTGACGGCCTTCACGGCCGTGATGGACGACGCGCACGGCGGTGGCGGGCTGATGTGGGACTTCGGCAGGACGCTGGTGAAGCAGGCCATCGCGAACCGGTGAGGGGGAGCCTGCCGGGGGCTACGGCAGGGTTTGGCTCGGCGGTTCGCCTCAGGGTTTGCCTCTGAGGCAAGAAATTTGCCTCAGAGGAAAAATCCTGGCGCAATGGAGGCATGAACAACCCCACCGCCATCGGTGAGCACGACCCCACGACAGAGGTCCTGCCGGACGTCGCACCCCGACTGCGTGAGCTGCGGCGCGGCCGGGGCCTCACCCTGGAGGCCGCCGCCGGACGGGCCGGGCTCTCCCCGGCCCACCTCTCCCGCCTGGAGACCGGGCGGCGCCAGCCCTCGCTGCCCATGCTGCTCGGTCTGGCCCGCGTCTACGGTACGACGGTCTCCGAGCTGCTCGGCGAGGAGCCGCCCGAGCGCGATCCCGTCATCCGCGCGGCGCGGGCGGAGCCCGTGGAGGCCGACGGCTGGATCTACCGCCAGGCGGGCAGCTCGTCCGGCCGCGCGATGCAGCCGCTGCGGGTGACGGTGCCGTACGGGGCGCAGGGCGACCTCGTCCGCGTCCATCCGGGGGAGGAGTGGATCCATGTCCTGGAGGGGCGGCTGCGGCTGGGCCTCGGGGACGCCGTCCATGTGCTCGATCCGGGGGACAGCGCCCACTTCGACTCGATGACACCGCACCGCCTCGCGGCGGCCGGCCCCGACGGCACCGAGCTGCTGTTCGTACACACCCTGCTGACCAGCCCGATCGCCGAGCTGTGCCTGCCGGGCGGGGCCCACCGCCGCTGACCCGTCGTCACCTTCGACCGGACCGATCGCCAGTTACCCGACCAGAGAGGCCGTCACCGTGCCTGAGAACTCCCCGGAGCAGGTCCAGGAGCCGTTGTCCGAGGCGCCCGCCGTGCCTGCGGCGCCAGCGGTTCCTGCGGCGCCCGCGGTTCCTGCGGCGCCCGCGGTTCCTGCGGCGCCCGCGGTGCCTGAGGTGCGCGATGTGCCCGAGGTGCCCGCCAAGTCCGTCATGGACGAGGAGGGCAACTTCCCGCGCGGCCTGGCCATCCGCCTCTTCGTCTACCTCGTCGCCGGCCACGCCGTGGCCGGCTTCCTCTGGCTGCTCTTCGAGGCGGGCGCCAAGTAGGCCCGGTCCGCCCCCCCCGGCCCCGCTGTCAGCCCTCGTCGACGAGACGCGCCCGCAGCCGCTCGCGTGTCTCGTCCGTCAGCCCCAGGCCGTCCGCGAGATAGCGGTCGACGCTGCCCCACGTCTCCTCCATCGTCGTGAACGCCGTTTCGAGATACACGGCGCGCGCGTCGAAGAGCGGGGCCAGCAGCTCCAGCACCTCCGGCGAAGTCGCGCCGGGCGACGGGTCGCTGCGGCGTACCAGGTACCTGCGGTGCGGATCGTTCGACTTCAGATAGTCGGCCTCGATCGCCTCCCGCTCCACGCCCACGGCGAGCAGCGACACCGCGATGGAGAGACCGGCCCTGTCCTTGCCCGCCGCGCAGTGCATCAGCGCGGGCAGGCTCTCCTCGGCCAGGGCGTCCAGCACGCGCCGGTGTTCGGCGGTGCGGTCCAGAATGATCGAACGGTACGAAGCGGACATCCGGGCCACGCCCTTGCCGTCGGCCAGGATCGACCGAAGCTGGTCGAGATCACCGTCGCGGACCATCTTCCAGAACTCGGTCCCGTCGGCCGGGTCGGTCAGCGGAATGTTCACGTTCCGTACGCCCGGCAGCTCGATGTCCAGGCCGTCGAGCTTCTGGTCGGCGGCGTTGCGGAAGTCGAAGACCGTGTGCAGGCCCAGCGACGTCAGGAACGCCGCGTCCTCGGTGGTGGCGTGCGCGAGGTGGCCGCTGCGGTAGAGCCGTCCGTACCGTACGCGCCGCCCGTCGACGGTCGGCAGACCGCCCACGTCGCGGAAGTTGCGGACACCGGCCAGGTCGGGCTCGGTCGGCGGGACCTGCTGCGGCACCTCGTGCGTCACGTGAGCTCCTCCGCGTGTGCGGTCGGCGCTCGTCGCCGACGCTGTCGCGCTCCGAACTTTACGACATCGGTTCCCGCTGAAATCAGTTCAAGAAAGGGGCTTCTGTCCGTATTGAGTGATTACATCTAACGTGCCCTGGTCGCAGGGGAGATGGGTGCAGATCGGCCTCGGCTGGTGAGCAGGATCATATCCGTGACGGTGTGTGGCGGGGCCGGAGAAGGGAATTGGGACGTCGCACGGAATTCGAAGATCCGTAATCCACGCAGGGTGACCGCTCGCGGCGGCCGATATTCGAGGCCGGATTGCCGAAGGAATACAACGGCTTGTACGGGTAGGCCCACCCGGCTTACGGTCACCGCAATCCGAGCGGATCGCCGAATCCTGCCGCCGCTCGGAATCCGCATCCACCCAGCACCCATCACGTGTGGCAGGAGCGGGGGACCCAGGTAGTACGCCGGCCCGGACATCCGGACGGCTTGGGGTTAAGTCGCGTCACGGCGCGGCCGGGCATCTCCAGCCCGAACCCGACAGCTCACCTCGTAGGCGCCGGAGAGGAATTCGCCATGCCCGCAAAGGGTAAGCACCGTCGTCCGAGGACCAACCCGATCACCCGCGGATTCGTCGCCGCCGGAACGGGTGGCGCCGCCATCGCAATTCCGCTCATCGGTGCCACGGGCGCCCACGCCGCCGAGCAGACCAGCGCCCCGTCGGTGGCGCACACCGCCTCCACCGCTTCCGCTCCCGCCGCCGCGCCGCAGACGGCTCAGCAGGCCGCGACCGCCAAGACCGTGAAGACGTACTCGGTCACGGCGGGCGACTACCTCGCCAAGATCGCCGAGACGCAGAAGGTCAGCGGCGGCTGGGAGAAGCTGTACGAGGACAACCGCGAGGCCGTCGGTGACGACCCGTCGCTGATCCACCCGGGTCTGAAGCTCACCATCGGCGCCAAGGCCAAGGCGTCCTCCGAGGGCAAGGCCGAGGCCACGCCGAAGAAGGCCGCGCCGAAGAAGGCCGCGCCCGCGAAGCCCGCCCCGGCCGAGCCCGCGCCGAAGGCCGACACCACGGCCAACCAGCCCGCGGCGCAGAGCGACGCCTCCGGCTACACCGCCCCCGTCGACGGCGCGGCCACCACCACCGCCTACCGCGCGGCCGGCGGCAGCTGGGCCAGCGGCTACCACACCGGCGTGGACTTCGCGGCCTCGTCGGGCACCACCGTCAAGGCGGTCGGCCCCGGCACCGTTGTCTCGGCCGGCTGGGCCGGGTCGTACGGCAACGAGGTCGTCATCAAGCACGACGACGGCCAGTACTCGCAGTACGCCCACCTCTCCTCGCTCTCCGTCTCGGCGGGCCAGAGCGTCGGCGGCGGCGACCAGATCGGCCTCTCCGGTTCCACCGGCAATTCCACCGGGCCGCACCTGCACTTCGAGATCCGCACCGGCCCGAGCTACGGCTCCGACGTCGACCCGCTGGCGTACCTGCGCGGGCACGGCGTTTCTCTCTGATCTCTTCGGGTCTCTCTGGGTCTCTTCGGTGTCCGGGAAAGGTCGTTGGCCGGTGCATGTGTGC
>NZ_JBHUUW010000044.1:0-70326 GCF_042670825.1 Streptomyces sp. NPDC057137
CGATGGTACTGCAGGGGGGACCCTGTGGGAGAGTAGGACGCCGCCGAACAATCTTTAGCCTCAGCCCCCGGACCACTGGTCCGGGGGCTGAGGCATTTCTGCGTTCAGGAGCCATTTACAGTCGGCATATGAGCTACGAACTGGTCATCTTCGACAACGACGGCGTCCTCGTCGACAGCGAGCCTCTTTCCAACACCATCCTCGCCGGCTATCTCACCGAACTCGGTCACCCCACCACCTACGAGGATTCCCTCCGCGACTACATGGGTGCCGCGGTCCACCGGGTGCACGATCTCGTACGGGAGAGAACGGGGCAGCAGCTGCCCGAGGACTTCGACGACACCCTGCACAGCCGCGTGTTCGCCGCGTTCGAGCGGGAGTTGAAGCCCGTGGAGGGCGTCACCGAGGTGCTGGGCAAGCTGGCCGCCGACGGGCGGGCGTACTGCGTCGCGTCGTCCGGGAGTCATGAGCGGATCCGGGTGGGGCACCGTAAGACCGGGCTGGACCGCTGGTTCACGCCCGAGGTCGTCTTCAGCGCGCAGGACGTCGGGCGTGGCAAGCCGGCGCCCGATCTCTTCCTGCACGCGGCTGAGCGGATGGGTGTCTCTCCCGCCCGGTGCGTCGTCATCGAGGACAGCCCGCTCGGGGTGGCCGCCGCGCGGGCGGCCGGGATGGATGTGTACGCGTTCACCGCGATGACCCCCGCCGAGAAGCTGCCGGGCGCCACCGCGTACTTCTCCTCGATGGCTCAGCTGGCCGAGCTTCCCGAACTGCTTGGCTGATCCATCTACCCCTCGGTAGCGCGGAGCCATACGCTGTCCGGCCATGAAGGCCTCGACAGGCAAGCCGGTCAGCACAGACACGCGGTTGAAGCACGGGCGGGTGTCCCTGGCGCTGAGCTTCCTCGTGCAGGGGGTGGCCTTCGCCCTCCTCGTCACGCGCATTCCAGCCATTCAGGACCGGTACGGGATATCCGACGGCCTGCTGCCGGCGTTCCTCGCCGCCGTGCCGATTCTCGCCGGTGTGGGCAGCGTCCTCACCGAGAAGATCGTCGTGCGCGTACGGCCCCGAGTCGTACTGCGGTGGGCCCAGCCGGTCGTCCTGCTCGCGCTCCTCGGAGTCGCCGCAGGCGATCAGGTGTGGCAACTCGCCGCGTCGCTCGGTGCGTTCGGGCTGTCGGTCGGGGCGCTCGACGCGTCGATGAACATGCTGGGGGTACGCCTCCAGCGGGCGTACGGGCGCAGCATCATGCTCGGCTTCCACGCCACGTACAGCCTCGGCGGCATCGCCGGGGCCTCGCTCGCCTGGGCCGGGGCGCACTGGGACCTGTCGCTGCTGGTGTCGTATCTGCCGGTCGTCGTCGCGCTGTTGCCGGCCGCGCTCACCGGGAGCCGCTGGTACACCGACGCGGACATACGAATACCCGCCGACGCCGACGCCGTCACCTCGGCCGAGTTGGCCAAATCGGCCAAAGACGGTGCGAGCAGCGTCGCCTTCAAGGCCCTCCTGCCGCTCTGCCTCGTCATGACCTTCGCCTACATCGGCGACTCCACCGTCTCCAACTGGAGCGCCAAGTACCTCCAGGACGTCCTGGGCAGCTCCGACGAGGTCGCCACCGTCCCGTACAACGCCTACATGGTCACCACACTCCTCGGCCGCGCCGCCGGTGACCTCGGTGTGCGGCGCTTCGGGCCCGTCGCCGTCGTGCGGTTCGGATCGCTGTTCGCCGCCGTCGGGTTCGCGGTGGTCGCGCTGGCGCCCGGCGCGTGGGTGGGGATCCTGGGGTTCACGATTCTCGGGTTCGGTCTCTGCGTCCTCGTACCGCAGTGCTTCGCCGCCGCCGGGCGGATGTTCCCCGACGCCAGCGACGCGGCCGTCGCCCGGCTGAACATCTTCAACTACGTGGGTTTTCTGATCGGCTCGCCCCTCGTCGGCGCCCTCGGTGATGTGTGGAGTTACCGGGGCGCGATGCTCGTACCGATGGTGATGATCCTCGTGACGCTGGTGTACGCCCGGTCGTTCGCCGACGGGACCGCCCGATACGGTGGCGGGCATGACCGGTCGCGCACAGCTGATGTGGGATGACGCCGTAACGGGCTACAACTTCGGGTCGAGTCACCCGATGGACCCGGTACGCCTGGCTCTGACGAGGGAGCTCGTGCGCGCGTACGGGCTCGACAGCGAGGTGGACGTGGTGGCCGCGGCGCCCGCCGGGGATTCCACTCTGAGACTTGTCCACCACGAGGATTACGTCGACGCGGTACGGCGCTACTCGGCCGCCCCCAGGTCCGCCGACGGTTCGTACGGCATCGGAACGCCCGACAATCCGGCCTTCGCCGGGATGCACGAGGCGTCCGCGCTCATCGCCGGGCAGTCGGTCGGCGCCGCCGAGGCCGTGTGGCGCGGCGAGGCGCCGCACGCCGTGAACTTCGCCGGCGGCCTGCACCACGCGATGCCCGGCTCGGCCTCGGGCTTCTGCATCTACAATGACGCGTCTCTCGCCATCGCGCGGCTCCTGGAGCTGGGCGCGGAGCGCGTCGCGTACGTGGACGTGGATGTGCACCACGGGGACGGCGTCCAGGCGGCGTTCTGGGACGACCCGCGCGTGCTGACGATCTCGATGCACGAGCACCCCCGCACGCTCTTCCCGCAGACCGGCTGGGCCGAGGAGACGGGCGAGGGCGCGGGGGAGGGCAGCGCGGTCAACCTGCCGTTGCCCGCGGGGACGGGCGACGAGGGGTGGCTGCGGGCCTTCCACGCCGTCGTACCCGAACTGCTCGCGGACTTCCGGCCGCAGGCGCTGGTGACCCAGCACGGTGCCGATACGCACTTCGAGGACCCGCTGGCGCATCTCGCGGTGTCGCTGGACGCGCAGCGCGCCGTGCAGGCGTCCTGCCACGACCTGGCGCACGAGTACGTCGACGAGGGCCGCTGGGTCGCGCTGGGCGGCGGTGGGTACTCGGTGGTGGACGTCGTGCCGCGCTCCTGGACCCATCTGGTGTCGATCGCGGCGCACGCGCCCATCGACCCGACGGCGGCGGTGCCGGAGGAGTGGCGGGACGAGGTCTTCGCCCGTACGCGTGAGTCCGCGCCGCGGCGGATGACGGACGGGCGTACGCCGAACTGGCAGCCGTGGGACGCGGGTTACGACCCGGCGGACCGGCTGGACCAGGCGATCCTCGCGACCCGCAAGGCGGTGTTCCCGTTGCGGGGGCTGCTGGCCTGACGCACCGGGCCGGCGTGTCGGCCGGGCCGGTCGTTACGCCAACTGTGCGGTGCCGCAACCGTTTTGGCCCCGGGGCCGCCTCCGTACGGGAGCATCGGGGCTGTGCTGAGTACGGGAACGCTACGGGCCCATCTGCTGGCCGCCAGACTGGCCGGGCCGGTCGCCACCACGCGGGAGCAGAGTCTGCGCAGTTACCGGCTTTTCGCCGCCCGCGATCCGCGCGCGACGTTGGGGCTGACTCCCGAACGGGCCTGGTGCGAGCGTGACTTGCTGCGGCTCATGGCCGACAGGTGCGGGGTCTCCGGGGATCCGGCGCATGTGTCGGGCGGCGATGTCATCGACCCGGAACGGACGTTGAGCAGCCTCGACGCGTTCGCCGAACGGCTGGGCGCCGCCGCCGGGCGCCGGGCTCCCGTGCTGTTCGGGACCGGGCATCCGCACCGGCTGATCGGGTTCTACGCGGGGTTGGCAGACGCTTTGTCGGCGGCGGGATGCCTCGTACTCACCCCTGCGAAGGGGCGATGTATCGACATAACGACCCGGTTCGGCGTACGCACGTACAACCTCGACTACGTACGAGGAGTCGCGTTGGTGCGGAAATCCGAAGCGCCGCACGCCGGGGGTGAGACCGGCGCACACAGCCATTCCCCCCTCCCCGTTCGGGTCGCGCTGGACTGTGCCGCGGCGTCCGGCGGACCGCTCCCCGAGCTGGTCGTCGGAGACCACGGATGGGTCTGCGGGGCAGGTCAGTTGGGGATTGAGGCCATCGGCCTCGCCGACACCGACGATCCGGCGCTCTTCGTGGGCGAGGCGGAGGGGCGGGTGTCCGTCGTGGTTCCGGTTGACGACGGTGTGCGGTCCGATTACTACCGTCCGCTGACTCGCTATGTACTCAATCGAGCGTGTCTGTCACAGTAGGCGACCATGTGCTGCTCCTCTTCCCCACTCGTACCACCCGCCCCTAGTCTGGGGTGTGAGCGCACAGCGACGAAGAGTCACCGGAGGGGAAGCCGGTGGCCGTCGGGTGCGGAAGGTACAGGTGGGTCATGGCTGCTGGCAGCGAGAGGCCTCTCAACGAGGTCAAGTTCCTTACCGTGGCGGAAGTCGCCTCGGTGATGCGAGTGTCGAAGATGACCGTGTACCGATTGGTGCACAGCGGTCATCTGCCGGCGATCCGGGTGGGCAGGTCTTTCCGGGTTCCGGAGCAAGCGGTACACGAGTATCTCCGCGAGTCTTTCGTGGGGGTCGAATCCGCCTGAGATTTCCCTCGGATTACGTCCCTCACTCGGTGACGGGTAGGCTGGGCCAACGTAGGTCGTGTGGGCCCAGACGCCCCGCACCGAGTGAAGAGAAGTGAGCGAGGGTAGTCGTGGGCTCTGTTATCAAGAAGCGGCGTAAGCGGATGGCCAAGAAGAAGCACCGCAAGCTGCTCAAGCGCACCCGCGTTCAGCGTCGTAACAAGAAGTAAGCGACAGCTGTACGTGACACCGCGGCCCTCCCACCATGCAGGTGGGAGGGCCGCGGTGCGTTCCGCGTCGCTCGGGCCAGGTCGTCCGGCGTCGGGGCGGGTCAGTTCGGGTCAAAGATTCGCGAAGGTGCGGAGAAGAGCCTCGCGAGGCCGTCCCCTGACTGCGGCGACCCGCTACGGTGACGCCTGAGGCAAGCAATGTGCTTGGGCCAGACATCAAATTCAGGGGAAGGCGCTGATCTTGGGCAAGGTCGTGCTCGTGACCGGAGTGGCGCGCCAGCTCGGCAGCCGTCTCGTACGGAGAATCCTGCGCGATTCCGAGGTGGACCGGGTCATCGGTGTGGACGCCGTGACTCCCGAGCACAGTCTCGGCGGTGCCGATTTCGTACGGGCGGACATCCGCCAGCCGGCCATAGCGCGCGTCCTGGCCGAGCATTCCGTCGACACCGTCGTGCACATGGACGTGACGGGCACCCCGCTCGGCGCCGGCGGCCGGACGGCCGTCAAGGAGACCAACGTCATCGGCACCATGCAACTGCTCGGTGCCTGCCAGAAGTCGCCCACCGTCGAGCGCCTGGTCGTCAAGTCCAGCACGAGCGTGTACGGCTCCGCGCCCCGCGACCCGGCCGTCTTCACGGAGAACACCCCGCCCAAGTCGCTGCCCAGCGGCGGCTTCGCGAAGGACGCCGTGGAGGTCGAGGGGTACGTGCGCGGGTTCGCGCGCCGCCGGCCTGACGTCGCCGTGTGCGTGCTGCGCTTCGCGAACATCCTCGGGCCCGCGGCGGATTCACCGCTCGCCGAGTATCTGTCGCTGCCCGTACTGCCCACGGTCTTCGGCTACGACCCGCGGCTCCAGTTCGTCCACGAGGACGACGTCATCGACGTGCTGCGGATCGCCCTGCACGAGCCCCGGCGCGGCACCCTCAACAGCGGGACCTTCAACATCGCCGGTGACGGCGTGCTGTTGCTCTCGCAGTGCTCCCGGCGCCTCGGCAGGCCGACGGTGCCCGTGCTGCTGCCGGCCGTCACCTGGGTCGGCTCCGCGCTGCGCACGCTCGGCGTGACGGACTTCTCGCCGGAGCAGATCCGGCTGCTGACCCACGGCAGGGTCGTCAGTACGGATCAGATGCGCGAGACACTGGGGTTCGTACCCACGTACACGACGGCGGAGGCCTTCACGGACTTCGCACGTAGCCGGGGTGCCGGGCTGTTGCCGCCGGAGGCTGTCGCCGACGCGGTCGACCAGGTCGCCACCCTCGTCAGCAAGGAGCGCATCTGACATGGCCGATGCCAAGGTCATTCCCTTCGGCGAAGAGCCCCGGTCACGGCGCGCGGCGCGGTTGGCCGGTGCCGCCGGAACCGGCGGCGGGGCGGCGAAGGACGCCGCGGCGAAGCGCGCGCAGGCACGCGGCAAGTCGTCCTCGTCCGGGGCTGGGCCCTCGTCCGGGTCCGGGTCGGGGACCGGCCCGCACTCGCTCTCGTCCGTGCCCGATCAGCCGGACGGGGTCGAGGACGGCATGGACGCCGCCTCGGCCTCGGCCTCCGCCTCCGACGACGACGCGAAGAAGACTGATCCGTCGTCGCAGCCGGGCGAGTCGAAGGCCGACGCGGCCGACGCGCCTCTCCCGGACGGGGAACCGCAGTCCGGCGGCAGCGGCTGGGACCGGCGGCTCGCCGAAGGGTTCGCCTTTCTGCGGCGTCGTGTCACCGGTGACTACGAGGTCGACGAGTTCGGGTACGACAAGGAACTCACCGACCAGGTCCTGATGTCGTTGATCCGGCCGCTCTACGAGAACTACTTCCGCGTCGAGGTGAAGGGCATCGAGAACATCCCGACGGACGGCGGTGCGCTGGTGGTGTCCAACCACTCCGGCACGCTCCCGCTCGACGGGCTGATGATGCAGGTCGCCGTCCACGACAACCACCCCGCCGGCCGCCATCTGCGGCTGCTCGCAGCCGACCTGGTGTTCATGCTGCCGGTCGTCAACGAACTGGCGCGCAAGGCCGGTCACACCCTGGCCTGCGCGGAGGACGCGGAGCGGCTGCTCCAGCGCGGCGAGATCGTCGGGGTGATGCCGGAGGGCTTCAAGGGCCTCGGCAAGCCGTTCGGCGAGCGCTACAAGTTGCAGCGCTTCGGCCGGGGCGGGTTCGTCTCGACGGCGCTGCGGCACGGTGTGCCGATCGTGCCGTGCTCGATCGTCGGGGCGGAGGAGATCTACCCGATGCTCGGCAACTCCAAGACGCTGGCGCGGCTGCTGGGATTCCCGTACTTCCCGATCACGCCGACGTTCCCGTGGCTCGGGCCGCTGGGCGCGCTGCCGCTGCCGACGAAGTGGACGATCCAGTTCGGCGAGCCGATCCCCACGGACGGCTATCCGCCGGAGGCGGCCGAGGATCCGATGCTGATGTTCAACCTGACCGATCAGGTACGGGAGCAGATCCAGCACACGCTCTACAAGCTGCTCGTACAGCGCCGCTCGGTCTTCTTCTGACAGCACACGCGATCCGACAGCACGAAGACAGCGCGAAGACAGCATGAAGACAGCACGGAAGAGGCGAGGGCCGACGGCCCTCGCCTCTCTCGTATGCCGTGCCGTGCCTTCCCGTCAGTCCGCGTTCTCCGTGTCGATGCCCAGCCCCGGCAGCAGGCCGGGCAGCAGCGGCGGGAGTGTGACGTCCGGGGCCGGCGGGATGCCGCCCTGGCCGGGCGCCGACGGAAGGTCGCTGCCCGACGGCGGGTTGAGCAGATCGCCGGGCGCGCCGGGCAGCAGCCCGTCGTGCTCCGACTCTCCGGGCCCGGACGGGCTCGGCTTCTGCCCGCTGTCCGTACGGCCCTTGTCAGGGGCCGACTTCGACGGTGCCGGGCCGTTGTCCTTGCCGCCGGAGCCGTTGGACTCCTTGGTGGTCCCGCCGGGCTCCGGCGAGTGCCGGTCCTTGTCGGGAGTGCGCGGCAGCAGCGACTGCAACGGGGCGACGTCTTCGTCTATGGCGTCGAACACCAGGTTGACCTGGCTTCCCACGTCGCTCAGCTGCGGTGGCAGCCGGTCCCGCAGGCCGTTCCAGATGGCGCGGTGCGATTCGGAGAACGAGGAGAGCGTCGCGATCGACTTGATCTTGCCGTCCTTCTCGTACGCCTGGTGCAACAGCCGGTGGCCCTCGGTGGCGTCGTGCTTCATGCCGTTGAGCGCCCGGCGGATCTCGCCGAGCGATTCATGGTCCAGCGCGCCGGAGCGGCCACGCTCCAGCAGTCGGCGGGCTTCGCTCAGCCGGGTCGAGGCATGGTCCAGATAGAGACCGCCGCGGTCGGCGTCCTCGTCGGCCATGCCCAGCTTGAAGTCCTCCATGCCGCGCTTCAGCCCGTACAGCGAATCACCGGGCAGGGCGTCGGAACTGGCAGCGGCCACTCCGCCGAAAGCACCCGCGGCCACACCGACGGTGAGTCCGCCGGCCGCGAGCCCTTTCGACCAGCGGGACCTCGGGCGGAGCTTGCGGAGCGGGGACGCCCGGTGGGCTCCCCTCCCCGATGTCCGCCGTTGCTCGGGCACCGTGGTGCCCGTGGACGCGGCTCCGCCCGCCGTGCCCTCCAGCAGCATGGCCTCCATGGCTGCCACGAGCTGTGCTCGTTGCACCACTTTGACCTCTGGGTCCAGCGTGGGTCTCGGTAGCTCACCGAGACCGTTCGCCAGGGCCAACAGCCGCCCCTGCTCCGTCGGTTCGGCCGACGCGGCGGGCTGGTCCCCCGCCGCGCCCTGGGATGTCCGGTCTTCCAGGGCCTGGGCGAAGGCGTTCGCCCGCCGGTGTGCCGAGACATTCGCGATCACTGGCGGCACCTCCTCTCGTCATGACGATCGACTCCCCTGGGGGTTCGGAAGGTTGCACGCCTTGAGCGCATCCACAGGGAGCCTGCATCCCGCACAACGAGCGTCGCGGCACTTGGGTTACGCGCGAAAGATGATCGGACCAGTGCGTCATCGAGGCGTCACCGACGGTGAGTTGAACGGCGCACCGGGTCCGTGGGAGGACCGGTGGCCGGCCGTCAGCGGGCATCCTCCGGGAGCAGCCGCGCCAGCGTGCGCACGGCCCGGTACTGCAAGGTTTTGATCGCTCCTTCGTTCTTCCCCATGACCCGTGCCGTCTCGGCGACCGAGAGCCCTTGCAGGAAGCGCAGGGTCACGCACTCCTGCTGCTGGGGGTTGAGTTTCCGTACGGCTTCGAGCAGCGCGGCGTTCGAGAGGGACTCAAGGACGGAGTCCTCCGGGCTGCGCTCGACCTCGTTGGCGTCGAGCATTTCGCCGGTGGTCACTTCGAGTCGGAACCGGCTCGACTTGAAGTGGTCGGCGACCAGGTTGCGCGCGATCGTGACCAGCCAGGCGCCGAAGTCGCGGCCCTGCCAGGTGAACGTGGAGATACGCCGCAGGGCGCGCAGGAAGGTCTCACTGGTGAGGTCCTCCGCGGTCGCCTTGCCGCCCACGCGGTAGTAGATGTAGCGGTAGACGGTGTCGCTGTACTGGTCGTACAGCCTGCCGAACGCTTCGGCCTCGCCGGCCTGGGCGCGCTCGACGAGCTCCATCATGCGTGCGCTGTCGCTGTCCGCCGTGGGCCGGCGGACGGGGGTGGAGGCGGCGGTGGTGCTGCTGTTTCGGCTTCCCCGTCTGCCGACCGCCGCACCGCCGTTCGCCAGGGCATAGCAAGGACCAATCGGGCCGCTCACGGCAGGGGCCGCGGCGGCGAATGCGGGGACGGCGTACGCGGTGGGGACGAAGCCGCGCAAGCGGTCGATGACCGATGCGCGCAGCGTAGCCAGGCCCGAGGCGTCAACCCCGACGTGTGGGTACACGGGACTCCCAGAGGCAGAGCTTCCATCACGTTCAGTGCGGGACCATTCACTCGTCGTGGCGACGTGTGGGGTCCGGTATGCGTCTGAGGAGAATAACGCTTCGTACAGGCAGCACTACACCCAGTTGCTCAAATCATCGATTACGTCGCTTCTGTTACGCCTATACGGCGAATCAAGTAGCACATCGTGAGCGTTTATTGATCGTTTGGCGTCACGATGTGTCAGCCGACGTGATCTGTTGTGCCTGAGTGCGTCAGCGCGGCGACAGTCGGCAGGTGGCCGGGACCGCGGTCAGCGGCGGCGGCGGTGCAGTGCCACCGCGGCGGCCGTGCCGCCCGCCAGCGCGCCGACCCCGGCTGCCGCCGGGATGCCGACCTTGGCCGCCTTGCGGCCCGTCCGGTAGTCACGCAGCCGCCACTCGCGGTCCTTGGCGTGCTTCCGGAGCTTGCTGTCCGGGTTGATCGCGTACGGATGTCCGACCAGCGACAGCATCGGGATGTCGTTGTGCGAGTCGCTGTACGCCGCGCAGCGGTCCAGGTCGAAGTCCTCGGCCGTCGCCAGCGCCCGTACCGCCTCGGCCTTCGCCGGGCCGTGCAGCGGCTCGCCGACGAGCTTGCCGGTGTAGACGCCGTCGATCGACTCGGCGACCGTGCCGAGCGCGCCGGTCAGTCCGAGGCGGCGGGCGATGATCGTGGCGGTCTCGACGGGCGCGGCGGTCACCAGCCAGACCTGCTGCCCGGCGTCGAGGTGCGCCTGGGCGAGGGTGCGGGTGCCCGGCCAGATGCGGTCGGCCATGTACTCGTCGTAGATCTCCTCGCCGATGGACATCAGCTCGGCGACCCGGTGGCCCTTGACGATGGACAGCGCGCTGTCCCGCGCGTCCTGCATGTGCTGCGGGTCCTCGACGCCGGCGAGCCGGAACCAGGTCTGCTGCCAGGCGAATCTGGCCAGTTCACGGCGCTGGAAGAACTTCCGCTTGTACAGCCCGCGTCCGAAGTGGAAGATCGCGGCGCCCTGCATGACGGTGTTGTCCAGGTCGAAGAACGCCGCGGCGTGCGCGTCCCCGAAGACGGGGAAGTCGGGTACGGCGGGGTCGGCGATACCGGTCGGTGCCGCGCCGACGCCGTCGATCTCCTGCGACGACTTGAGTCCTGCCTCTGCTGCGGCCTCACCCGCGAGCACGCTCCGTGCTGTCGCGGAGCGCTTACGGGGGGTGAGCCATCCCAGTGCGGCCATAGCGTGAGCATAGTCAGTCTGTTCGGTACTTCCGGACGCACCGGGGTGCCGTCGGTGTGAACTCTCCGAGAAGGTGGAGAACAAGCAGGCGAAGAGGGTGGAGAACGAGGCGGCCGGAGGGGTGGGTCGCGCGACGACGGAGAATGGATGCCATGAGCCCTCTCCTGCGTCGTACGAAGAAGAAACCCGCCGAGCGCGTGGTGACGCTCGTCTCCAAACCCGGCTGTCATCTCTGTGACGACGCGCGCGCGGTCGTCGCCGCGGTGTGTGCCGAAACAGGGGCGTCCTGGGAGGAGAAGGACATCACGGTGGACGAAGAGCTGCACCGCGCCTACTGGGAGCAAATTCCGGTCGTGCTCGTGGACGGCGAACAGCACACGTTCTGGCGGGTTGACGCCGATCGGCTCCGCAAGGAACTGGGGACCTGACAGAAAGACGGTTACGATCGTGGGCGCTTTGCCGAGCTTTTTCCGACGGGCCGGGACGACCGGCTCCGGCGGGCGCGGCGGAAGCGGTCTCGGGGGCGTGGTCATGAGGAGTTGTACGGTTTTGCCCCCATCATGGGTTCAACGGGCCGGTGCGGTCGAGGGTTCCAAGATCCCTCGTTCGGGTCGCGTGACCCCGGTCACTTTGCGCGGACAAAGCGGACACAATCTTTGTGCACGCGTTCACAAAGGCATAACCTGCACACGACGGGGCGGTCCTTGGACATACGGCCGCCTGCAGCCCCGCTCATCCGGCAGGAGCACCGTGGCAACTGGCCGAACTCACCGACCGGCGACCCGTAGCCGAGGAATCCCCGAGGCCACGGTCGCCCGGCTTCCGCTGTATCTGCGGGCGCTCACCGCACTCTCCGAGCGTTCCGTACCCACTGTGTCGTCCGAGGAACTCGCCGTGGCCGCCGGGGTCAACTCCGCGAAGCTGCGCAAGGATTTCTCGTATCTCGGCTCCTACGGAACGCGCGGTGTCGGGTACGACGTGGAGTACCTCGTCTACCAGATCTCCCGTGAACTCGGCCTCACGCAGGACTGGCCCGTCGTCATCGTCGGTATCGGCAACCTCGGCGCCGCCCTGGCCAATTACGGCGGATTCGCCTCCCGCGGCTTCCGCGTCGCCGCGCTGATCGACGCCGACCCCGAGATGGCCGGCAAGCCGGTCGCCGGGATGCCCGTCCAGCACACGGACGAGCTGGAGCGGATCATCAGCGACAACGGCGTCTCCATCGGGGTCATCGCGACCCCGGCGGGCGGTGCCCAGCAGGTCTGCGAGCGTCTCGTCGCCGCCGGTGTCACCTCGATCCTGAACTTCGCCCCGACCGTACTGACCGTGCCCGACGGCGTGGACGTACGGAAGGTCGACCTCTCCATCGAGCTGCAGATCCTCGCCTTCCACGAGCAGCGCAAGGCCGGTGAGGAAGCCGCAGCCGCCGAGGCCGGCACGCCGCCGCCGATCCGCTCCACCGCCGCGAGCCGGAAGGGACCCGACGGGGAAGTCCCCGCCGTGATGCCGGCATGAGTCTTCTGGTCATCGGTCTGAGCCACCGCAGCGCGCCCGTGAGCGTGCTGGACCGGGTGTCGCTGTCCCCGGACGGCCGGACCAAGCTTCTGCAGGACGTGCTCGCCGCCGAGCCGGCGACCGAGGCGGCCGTCCTCGCGACGTGCAACCGGGTCGAGCTGTACGCGGACGTGGACAAGTTCCACGCGGGCGTCGCCGAGCTGTCCACGCTCCTCGCCCGACACAGCGGCGTCGGCCTGGAAGAGCTGACCCCTTATCTCTATGTGCACTACGAGGACCGCGCCGTCCACCATCTCTTCTCGGTGGCCTGCGGACTGGACTCGATGGTCGTCGGCGAGGGCCAGATCCTCGGGCAGATCAAGGACGCGCTCGCGGGCGGCCAGGAGCTGCACACCGCAGGACGCCTCCTCAACGACCTCTTCCAGCAGGCGCTGCGCGTCGGCAAGCGCGCCCACAGCGAGACCGGGATCGACCGGGCCGGGCAGTCGCTCGTCAGCTTCGGTCTCGAACAGCTCGCCGCCGGCGCGGACGTCCCCGGCTGGGCCGCGGGCCGGCGGGCGCTGGTGATCGGCGCCGGGTCGATGTCCTCGCTCGCCGCCGCGACACTCGCCCGCGCCGGAGTCGCCGAGATCGTCGTCGCCAACCGCACCGCCGCGCGCGCGGACCGGCTGGTGGCGATCCTGAACGAGCCCGGTGGTACGGGAGTCAGGGCCCGCGCCGTCGACATGGGCGCCGTGGACGGCGAGTTGACACGTGCCGACGTCGTCGTCTCCTGTACCGGCGCCACCGGTCTCGTCCTGACGGCCGACGCCGTCGAGACGGCCATAGGCCAGGCCGGCGGCGGCCGGGAGCTGGCGCTCCTCGACCTCGCCATGCCCCGCGACATCGACGCGGCCGTCCACCGCATCGGCGGCGCCCGGCTGATCGACATCGAGTCCCTGGCCGACGCCTCCGCCGACGCCCCGATGGCCGCCGACGTCGAGCAGGTCAAGCGGATCGTCACCGACGAGGTCGCGGCCTTCGGCGCCGCCCAGCGCGCCGCCCACATCACCCCGACCGTGGTCGCGCTGCGCGCCATGGCCGCCGATGTCGTCACCAACGAGATCACCCGTCTCGAAGGCCGGCTCCCCGGCCTCGACGAGCGGCAGCGCGCCGAGATCACGCAGACCGTACGCCGCGTGGTCGACAAGCTGCTGCACGCCCCGACCGTGCGGGTGAAGCAACTCGCCGGTGAGCCGGGCGGAGCCGGTTACGCGGACGCGCTGCGCGAACTCTTCGACCTCGACCCGCAGACGGTCGCCTCCGTCAGCCGGGCCGACCGGAACGAGGCCGCCGACCGCGGCGCACCCGCCGATCGGAACGCAGTCGCCGACCGCAGCGCAGCCGTCGACCTCAGCGCATCCGTCGACCGGAACGCGGTCGACGTCAAGAACCGAGGGCGAGTATGACCGACAAGACACTGAGACTCGGGACCAGGCGGAGCAAGCTCGCCCTGGCCCAGTCCGGGCAAGTGGCCGACGCCGTCCGGGAGTTGACCGGACGCGCCGTGGAGCTGGTGGAGATCACCACGTACGGCGACACCTCCCGTGAGCAGCTGTCCCAGATCGGCGGCACCGGCGTCTTCGTCACCGCGCTGCGCGAGGCGCTGCTGCGCGGCGAGGTCGACCTCGCCGTCCACTCGCTCAAGGACCTGCCCACGGCGCAGCCCGAGAACCTGACACTGGCCGCCGTACCGCGCCGCGAGGACCCCCGGGACGTGCTGATCGCACGCGACGGGCTGACCCTCGACCGGCTGCCGCACGGCGCCAGGATCGGTACCGGCTCCCCGCGGCGTACGGCACAGCTCAACGCGTACGCCCGGAGCCACGGTCTGCTCATAGAGACCGTGCCGATACGCGGGAACATCGACACCCGTATCGGCTACGTGCGCAGCGGACAGCTCGACGCCATAGTGCTGGCCGCCGCCGGTCTCAACCGCCTCGGCAGGACAGACGAGGTGACCGACTTCCTGTCGGTCGACTCCGTCCTGCCGGCCCCCGGCCAGGGGGCACTCGCCGTCGAATGCGTGGCTTCCGACCCGGAACTCGCCACCGCACTCGCCGGCCTCGACGATCCGCACACGCGGATCGCCGTCACCGCGGAACGTTCCCTGCTCGCCGCCCTGGAGGCCGGTTGCAGCGCACCTGTCGGTGCGCTGGCCGACCTGCTGGGCGACGGACAGGACGCACGATTTGTCAACGAACTGCGCCTGCGTGGCGTCGTCGGCACGACCGACGGCTCGACGCTCGTGCAGTTGTCCATCACCGGTCCCGTACCCACGTCGCTCGGCGACGCCGTCGCGCTCGGTCGCGAACTCGCGTCCGAGATGCTCGCCAAGGGTGCGGCCGGTCTTATGGGGGAGCGAGCACTTTGAGCCCCATCGCCGACCATCCGGCCGTCTACGCCTCAGGGCACGTCACCTTCCTCGGTGCCGGACCCGGGGATCCGGGTCTGCTGACACTCCGCGCCGTCGAGGCGCTCGCGGGGGCGGAGGTACTGATCGCCGAGCCTGATGTGCTCGCTCTCGTACGCGCCCATGCGCGTGCGGGTGTGAGCACGCCAGCGCTGACGATTGTTGACGATGCGTCAACAGCCGCCGGTATCCCCGCGATCAGGGATGCCGTCAATCTTGTCATGGAGGCCGCGCGAGGCGGCAAGCGGGTCGTCCGTGCGGTGACCGGGGATCCCGGTCTCGACGGCGACACCGGCTCCGAGATGCTGGCGTGCGCCGCCGCGGGCATTCCCTTCGAGGTCGTGCCCGGTATCGCCGCCGCCGTGGGGGTGCCCGCCTACGCGGGTGTGCCGCTGCGGGACGCGCAGGGCACGGACGTCCGCTTCGTCGACAGCCGTACGGCCGACGACCGCTGCTGGACCGAACTCGGCGCCAGCGACGGCACGGTGGTCGTCTCGGCGACCCTCGACACGGTCGCCGCGACCGCCGGGGAGTTCGTCGCCGCGGGCCGCAAGCCCGACACACCGATGACGGTCACCGTCGCCGGTACGACGACCCGGCAGCGCACCTGGTCCGCGACGCTCGGCACGATCGCGCTGACGCTGAAGCAGGCGAAGGTCCTGCCCTCGGCGTCCGGGCACCAGCCGGTCATAGCCGTGGTCGGGGAGCGCAGCGCGCCCGCGCAACGCGACCAGCTCGCGTGGTTCGAGTCGAAGCAGCTGTTCGGCTGGAAGGTGCTCGTCCCGCGTACGAAGGAGCAGGCCGCCTCGCTCTCCGACCAGCTTCGGTCGTACGGCGCCGTACCGCACGAGGTCCCGACCATCGCGGTCGAACCGCCGCGTACGCCCCAGCAGATGGAGCGCGCGGTCAAGGGGCTCGTCACCGGGCGCTACGAGTGGATCGCCTTCACGTCGGTCAACGCCGTGAAGGCCGTCAGGGAGAAGTTCGAGGAGTACGGGCTCGACGCCCGTGCCTTCGCGGGGATCAAGGTCGCCGCGGTGGGCGAGCAGACCGCCGCCGCGCTGGTCGACTTCGGCGTCAAGCCGGACCTGGTGCCCAGCGGTGAGCAGTCGGCCGCCGGTCTCCTGGAGGACTGGCCGCCGTACGACCCGGTCTTCGACCCGATCGACCGGGTGTTCCTGCCGCGCGCCGACATCGCCACGGAGACGCTGGTCGCCGGGCTGATCGAACTCGGCTGGGAGGTCGACGACGTCACGGCCTACCGGACCGTGCGCGCGTCGCCGCCGCCCGCCGAGACGCGTGAGGCCATCAAGGGCGGTGGCTTCGACGCGGTGATGTTCACCTCGTCGTCCACCGTGCGGAATCTGGTCGGCATCGCGGGCAAGCCGCACAACGTGACCGTCATCGCGTGCATCGGTCCGGCGACCGCCAAGACGGCGGAGGAGCACGGGCTGCGGGTGGACGTGCTGTCGCCGGAGCCTTCGGTGCACAAGCTGGCCGAGGCGCTGGCGGCGTTCGGCGCGGAGCGCCGGGAGGCGGCACGGGAGGCCGGCGAAACGGTCACCCGGCCGAGTGAACGGCGACCGGGGTCGAGGCGGCGGCGCACGACATAGCGGGTTCGTGGGGGGCTCCCGTCCACGCGGCGTAGCGTGGGCGGGGACGACAGCTCTTTCGGACCATGAGGCGACTCACCATGACTGTGTACGGTTCCTTCCCCGGTGCCCGGCCCCGTCGGCTGCGGACCAGCCCCGCGATGCGGCGCATGGTCGCCGAGACGAGGCTCCACCCGGCCGATCTGATCCTGCCCGCGTTCGTGCGGGAGGGCATCGGCGAGCCGGTGGCCATCTCGGCCATGCCGGGGGTCGTCCAGCACAGCCTGGACACACTGCGTAAGGCGGCCGTCGACGCGGTGTCCGCGGGTGTCTCCGGGATCATGCTGTACGGCGTGCCGGAGGACGCGAAGAAGGACGCGCTCGGGACGGCCGGGACCGACCCGGAGGGAATCCTCCAGGTGGCGATCCGGGCGGTCCGCGAGGAGGTCGGCGACGACCTGGTGATCATGTCCGACCTGTGTCTGGACGAGTACACCGACCACGGCCACTGCGGGGTGCTCGACGCCGCCGGGCGCGTCGACAACGACGCGACGCTGGAGCGGTACGCGGAGATGGCCCAGGTGCAGGCCGACGCGGGCGCCCATGTGCTGGGCACCAGCGGGATGATGGACGGCCAGGTCGGCGTGGCCCGCGACGCGCTGGACACGATCGGCAAGGAGGACGTGGCCGTCCTGGCGTACGCGGTGAAGTACTCGTCCGCGTTCTACGGCCCGTTCCGGGAGGCCGTCGGCTCCTCGCTGACGGGCGACCGCAAGACGTACCAGCAGGACCCGGCCAACGTACGGGAATCCATGCGCGAGTTGGCGCTCGACCTCGAAGAGGGCGCCGACATGGTGATGGTGAAGCCGGCCGGGCCCTATCTGGATGTGCTGGCGAAGGTCGCCGCCGAGGTGGCCGTCCCCGTCGCCGCGTACCAGATCAGTGGTGAGTACGCGATGATCGAGGCGGCGGCCGAGAAGGGCTGGATCGACCGGGAAAAGGCGATCATGGAGAGCCTGACCGGCATCAAGCGGGCCGGGGCGCAGCTGATCCTCACGTACTGGGCGACGGAGGTCGCGCGGGCGCTGTGAGCGCCCGCGCGTGACCGGCTGCCGCAGCCGTTACCAGGTGAGGGCGTCGGACATGGTGGCCTGCCAGTAGGAGACCGACGTGTCGTTGTTGGTCTTCGTCCCCTTCGGGAGGGTGAGGTTCGCGACCGAGCCCACCGACCCCTGGTTGTCGCGGCCCGCGAAGGAGACGCTGAGGTTGTACGCCGCGATGGTCGGGGAGCCTTCGCCGCCGCCCAGCGCGATCGAGGCGTAGGCCGACTGGCCGGGCGACAGGGTGACCACGGCCTGCGGCTGGCTGCTCTCGTTGATCTGGGTGACGGACTGGGCGTCGTCGAAGCCGAGGAGCGGCGCGTAGTAGGCGTAGCAGGTGGCGCTGCCGGCGTTGGTGGCGGTCACCAGCAGGTGGTTGATCGGGCGGCTGACCTTGGTGACGGTGATCTTGGTGTTGTCCGCGGTGCAGGTGCCGGGGGCCTTGCTCTTGGTCTTCTTGTTGTTGCTGGAGCCCTTGCCGCTGTTGCTGTTGCTGTTGCTGGTGGCCTTGCTGGCGTTGGTCTTGTCCGCGCTCTGGTCGGTGGAGTCCTGCGGGTTGTCGGTCTCCTTGGCCTCCGGCTTGTCCGTGGACGAGGTGGCCGTGGCCGTGGCCGTGGCGTCCGGCTTCGAGCCGGCGCCGACCGCGTCCGACTGGCCGCAGGCCGTGAGGGCGAGTGCGGCCACGAGGGCGGTGGTGGCGGTGGTGGCGGCGGAGCGGAATCGAAGGTTACGCATGAGTGTCTGTCTCCCGTTGTGGTGGTGCGTTCAGTGACGGTTGATGAGCACGAGCAGCACGGCTGTGCAGGCGATGAGTACGCAGACGGCCACGGCATCGACGAGGTCGTCGCGGTTCCGAGTGCGGATCGCTCCTCCTCGTTCGGCGGGTGCTGCACTCACCTTGCGGGGCGGCTGGAAGTGGCCGCAATCGGCAAGGGACAATGAGGGAAGCTGGAACGCTCAGGCGGCTGTGACCTGCGGGAACAGTGTTTCCCTGGGACGCGTTCCTGGAACGGCCGCGCACCTGTGGCAGACGCATCTGGAGGGGAACCCCGAGTGGCGACCACCGAGGCCAAGGCTTTCGCCGAACTGCTCACCGAGCTGAAGGACCGCTCGGGACAGAGCTACGGCGCGCTCGCCGCGAAGCTCCATGTCAGTACGTCCACGCTCCACCGCTACTGCAACGGCGACGCCGTCCCGGCCGAGTTCTCGGCGGCGGAGCGGTTCGGGCGGCTGTGCGGGGCGAAGGGCGAGGAGTTCGTGGAGCTGCACCGCCGGTGGATCCTCGCGGACGAGGCACGGCGGCGGTCCCGGGCGGCGGCGGCGCCGACTGCTGTCGCTGTCCCTGTCCCTGTGGCTGTTCCTGACTCCGCTGCTGTGGAGGAGCAGGCCGCCGAGAGCCCGGAGACCGATCCCGATGTTCCGGCCGCCGACCCGCCTCCCTCGCGGCGCAAGAAGCGGCTGTACGTCACTCTTGCCGCCGCGGCTGTCGTGGTGGCGGTCGCCGTACCGGCCGTTGTCTTCGGCCCCTTGAACGATTCGTCGAACGGCCGCTCACCCGTCGCGTCCGAGGTCTCGGAGGGCGGCGATGCGTCGAACTCGGCCTCGCCGTCCTCCTCTCCCTCCGCGTCACCGTCCCCCAGCAAGTCGCCCTCGCCGAAGGCCTCTCCGTCGGAGCGTGCGACTCCCAAGGGCGAGGCGAGCGGTGGCGGTGGTGCCGGGGGCGGAAAGGGAGCGGTCGCCGGGGTGCCGGTGACGGTGAACACCAAGCCGTACGCCTACGAGGACCCGTGCTCCCAGCACTACCTCGTCAACCGCCCCGAGACAGAGGTGCCCCCGCCCCCGAACGAGCCGGACGCGCCCGGCTGGGTGGGTGCGCTCGGCGCGGTGTCGAGCGGCAGCCAGTTCATCGAACTGGCCCTCCAGGGCACCGGGAGCGAGACCGTCATGCTCAACGAACTGAACGTCCGCGTGGTGGCGAGCGAGGCGCCGCTCGCCTGGAACGACTTCGCCACGGGCGTCGGCTGCGGCGGCGGTGTGACGACCAGGGCGTTCGCCGTGAACCTGGACGCCGGCCGCCCCGACGTCGCACCGCAGGGCGGGCAGCGGGACTTCCCCTACAAGGTGAGTGAGTCCGACCCGGAGGTCTTCCAGATCAGCGCGAAAGCCTCGGCCCGGTACGTCAGTTGGTACCTGGAGCTGGAGTGGTCCAGCGGCGGCCGCGAGGGCACGCTCCGCATCGACGACCGCGGGCAGCCGTTCCGTACGAGCGGCGCGAAGGGGCGGCCGTCCTTCAACTACCCGATGGGCGGCGCCTCGAAGTGGGAGACGGCACCCGTGAACGACCCGAACCAGTTCCCCTGACGCCTGTCCTGTCAGTGGGGTCACCTAGTGTCAGCCGGCATGAGGAAGACGGAAGGTGACATCGAGCGCGCGGACCTGACTCTCAACGCCATGGGAGTCAGAGACAGCGGCTATCGGGGCGTCGGCTGGTCGGATCAGCTTCTGGGCGAGTTGCGTGAGCTGCCTCAAGAGCGTCGTCGCAGCCTCGCCCGTTCCCTGGTCGAGCGTTGCCAACGCCTTGAGGAGACCTCCGAGTTCCGGGCGCGGACACTGCTTCTGGCCGGGATCCTCGCCGCCGATCTCCCCGAGGACCCACTGTCCGCCGAGCGCGTCAAGGTGCTCGACGACCTCGGCGAATGCCACTCCTTCTGGTACGAGGACCATTTCTCGGTTCTGGTGGAGGCGGAGCTGGCCGTCGGCCGTTCCCTCACACCGGCTGCGATTGCCGCCTTCCGGCGCAGTGGCATGGAGTACGGCTACCCCGCCGCACCACTCGTTCGCGCTGGTGAGAAACCAACCGACCCGGTGCTCAACGTGGGTGAGATGTGGGCCGAGCGTGCTCTGGAGCAGGTGGGTCCCGGTCCCGAAGACCCGTGGCGTGCGCTGTTCGCGCACGCCCTCACCGCCAAGTCCGCCAAGCCCAGCGCGAAGTGGGACAGGCTGGCCGGGCAGCTCGTCGAGCCGCTGGGCCCTGAGCTGGTGCGCGAGAAGGTGGTGTCCTGGCTCGCTCTGGTGGGCGTTCCGCGCACCTTCCGCGTGAAAGCCGTGTTCTGCGAAGACCGGCAGTTCAACGAGGTCTTCGACCCGTACAACGCCCTCGCGCTGCGTGGCCTCGCCTGGCTGTTGTCGCTACTGCCACCACATGCCGACGCGGCTCGCGCGCTGGGGGCCTTGGTGGACACCTCGCTGGAGAGGTTGCCCGGACGGGGCCCGCGCAGTGCGAAGGTCGCGCATGCGGGCGCTCTCGCCCTGGGCCGGGTCGACAGTGAATCCGCGCCGGCCGAACTGGACCGCCTCGCCGCCCGGGTGACACACAAGGCCACCGCGAAGGCGATCGCCACCGCCCAGGAGGCACACGCCACGCGTTCCCACGACGACAGATCAGCCCTCAGCTCGTATCCCGCCCTCTGACACGGAGGCGGGGTTCCCCTAGGCGGAGTCCGGTGCCTCGGGCGCTTCGGCGGGCTCGGCGGGCTCCGCACCCTCGTTCATGTGGGTCTCACCGAGGATCGTGGCGTGTTCCAGCACGTCCTCGGCCGGGTCGTCGATCTGGCCGATCGAGAGCAGTGTGAAGCCGCCGTTGTGCGAATTCGTGTGGGTCTCGTCCGCGGCGGCGCCGGTGGCGGGAAGTACGGCGCCCAGCACCGCCGCGCCCAGGACGGTCAGTGTGCGTGTGGCTTTCATCTGGTGGTGGCCCGTCTGCTCGTCGTGGTCCTCATGGTCCGGTCTGTCTATTGCGCGGACCGGGCTCAAAAGTCACGGCTGACGGCGTGTGTCGGGTAGGGATTCACCTCACCGGAGCAGTCGGCCCGACGGTCAGCGGACAACGTCCGAGGTGAAAGCCGCCCAAGCGGCGGGGGTGAGGTTGAGCACCGGGCCGTCGGAGACCTTGGAGTCCCGTACGTGCACGGCGGCGGGGTGGGCGGCGACCTCGACGCAGTTGCCGCCTTCGCTGCCGCTGTAGCTCGACTTGTGCCAGTCGTAGGCGACTTCGAGGCAGGCGCCGCCCTCACTTCCGCTGTAACTGGACTTGAACCACTCCAGTGCGGTGTTCATTGCTCTCCTAGCAGCCGGTCCAACAGGCCCTTTGTCTCTTCGGGGTTGCGGGCCTGCGTCCGCAGCATCGCATATTTGCGCGCCAGGATGCTGACCTCATCCGGGTCCTCGACAAAGAGGCTGCCCCGCTGTGTCTCGGCGTAGGCGAGGTGCTGATGATCGGGTGTTTCCAGCAGGACGAACGGCCCGTCGAGTCCTGCGTGAGTGATCCGGTAGAACGGCATGATCTGGAGGGTCAGGCCGGGAAGGTCGGCGCACTCACGAAGATGACGAAGCTGCTCAGCGAATACGGCCGGGGAGCCGAGCCGGTCGTTGAGTACAGCTTCGCTGATCAGAAAGCTGCAGGTCGGTGGGATCTTGCGGTGCAGAATCTGTTGACGTTCGATGCGCCCGGCGACGCGGGTGTTGATCTCGTCCTCGCTGAAGGTGGGGACCCTGCTGCGGAAGACCGCCCGCGCGTAGTCCTCGGTCTGGAGTTGGCCAGGCACTACCTGGTTCTCGTACGAGGAGATGGCGATCGCCTCCTGCTCCTGATCGATGAACGCCGCCGCCCACGTCGGATACCGGTCGATCTCCGGCATGTTGTCCACCGCCGTCGCCAACGCCCCTTTCGTCAAAAGCACTTGATCCAGCAGCGCCGCCAGATCAGGCTTCAGTAGGCGTCGGCCTTGCTCCACCGACGCGATCGTCTCCGTGTGTACGCAGGCGCGCTCCGCGAGTTGGCGTTGGGTCAGGCCCGCCGCTTCCCGAAAGAGGGCGACCAGCGCGCCCACGAGCTTCATCGCCGACGCGTTCTTCCGCTGTCGTTTTCTGCTGTGCATACCCGTTCAACTCCCCGTCCCCGTCCGTACGTCACGCCCGCGCAGCCCGTACGGAATCTTTGTACGGGTGCGCGTACTGCATCAGCGTAATCACAGGCAGTGACAATCGCCCTGTGAATGAGACGAATCCACCCCCCGCCCAGCGCGAGCGTTTCTACCGCCGCGAACGCCGATCCGTGCCCGCCGCCAGGCAGTTCGTACGGGAGGCGGTGATCGACTGGGCGCTCGGCGAGCGGCTCGACGACGTCTTGCTGTGCGTGAGCGAGCTGGCGACCAACGCGCTGGTGCACGGAGTTCCGCCGGGGCGCGGGTACCGGTTGCAGCTGTTGTTGCTCGCGGACGGCGTGCTCCGTATCGAGGTGCACGACAGCGGGGACGGGCGGCCGAGTGTCCGGGAGCCGTACGGGGAGTCCGGGCGCGGGCTCATGCTGGTCGCCGCTCTCGCGGACAAATGGGGGGTGGGGGAGCGTGATCCCGGAAAGATCGTGTGGTGCGAATTCGTGATCTGACCGGGTGACATTCCTGCAATTCAAGTCTTTCCAGGATGCGGCCCCGCCTACCCTGACTCTCGCTCATGGCCGGTACATCCAAGCAGCGGTCATCATCCCGGGAGATCACGCATGAATGAGCCCAAGAATTCGAATGCGATGCCTCGGCGTCAATTCGTCTCGCTCTCCGCCATCGGTACGGCGGCGCTCCTGGCCGGCGGGGGAGCGGCCGGGAGCCCGGCCGCGGCCGCCGGCCTGGTGCCCGGCTCGTGCCCCACTCCGCCGCCTCCCGGGGGCGCGAACCCCTGTCCCCCTGCCGCTCTTCAATCCCTCTGCGGCAGCCCCACCGACAACGATCCGCTGTGGAGGGACGTTCAGTCCTGTACGGGAGGCACTCCCGGGCCCAACTGCCTGAACGTGACTCAGAATTACGTCGTGCTGCACGGCAGGCCCGAGACCCAGCACAATTATCTGCTGCTCCCCACTTGTCGGATCAAGGGCATCGAATGCCCCTTCATCTCGACCTCGGCGGCGGCGAATTACTGGGACGACGCATGGCAGAACGCGAGGAACGGGGGGAGCGTTCCCGTGCGATACCCCAATATCGGATTGGGGATCAACTCGCAGATCGCCCGGCGCCTCAACCAATTGCACATTCATATGGCCGGCGTCCGGCCGAGCACACAGCGGCGGTTGCAAGAACTCGAAACGATGAACCGCCTCGCCACGCAGCCCGCGCAGTGGGCCGCCCCGCAGTACCAGGTGGCCGTCACGGGCTCCGGGGGCGACCGTACGTACCGGGCACTCAGGCTGCCCAACCTCTCGCAGAATCTGTTCACGCTGCTGTCCAACAACGTGGTGGTGCCGAACGGGCTGGACATGGGGAACCAGACGCTGATCGTGGTGCCGAAGATGAACGCCGCCGGATTCGCCGGGGCTTTCTACGTCCTCAACAGCGACTCTTCGCTCCACGACGGTACGAACACGTGCGACCACCTGCTCGTGTACAGCTGACCGATCCGGGGACGGGTCCCGGGGGCTCGGTCAGTCCCACCAGAAGGTCCAGGCGGGCTGGTCCAGCACCTGGTTCGTGGCGTACGCGGGCAGGGTGGTGTGGTGGCCCTGGTGGAGGTTGTCCGGGCAGAACGCGAAGTGCTCCGCCGCGACCGCCTCCGCCTCCTCCTGGGTCGTCGGCGGGGCGGCCACCGAGACCACCAACTGGTCGAAGGTGAGCGCCACCACCCGTATCCCGAAGCGGTCCTCCCACGACCGCAGCACCGCGCACAGCCGTGCGACGTCTCCCTCGTGGTTCACCGGGCCCAGCCAGCCGACGGCCGCCGGTATGTCCGCGCTGCGGCGGGCCGGGACCAGGGCCAGACGTGCGCCGTGCAGCCAACTGCCCTCGTCCGTAAGGATGGAGGCGACCTCGGCCGCCTCCTTGTCCGGGTCGGCCGACGACGTCAGCGGGGCCGCCAGGCCCGGCCACTCGTCCTCCTCCGTCAGACGCTCCCAGGACTCCGCGAGGACGTCCTCCGCGTCGTGGTCCCCCGGATACGACGCGGAGTCCGGGCTCAGCTCCCAGTCCTCCGGCCACTCCTTGCGGTGCCCGCCGTGGACGAGCAGCGGATGCAGCCCGGCCGCCTTGCGGGCGGGCAGCAGATCGGCCCACGCCCGGTGGGTCGCCGGCTCGTCCGCGTACCAGAGGAGCGGTTCGTGCCAGGTCCCGTCGATGGTCGCGTCGACCAGCTTGCCGGGCGGCAGCTGGAGCCCGACCGACCGTCCCGTGGGGTCGGTGGCCAGGGCGGGCAGGGGGTTGGGGAGCGTCGCCATGCAGGAGACCTTAAATGCCCGCACCGACAACGGGGTTCAGCTTGTGGAACTTGCCGTGCCCGGTCCCGTACGCAGCAGGTCGGCGAGGCGGGAGAGGCCGTCCGCCGCGTGGCCCTCGGCCACCGCGCGGTCGAGGAGTGGCTGGACCGGGGCGAACAGTTCCGTGCTGACACCCTGCGCGGCGAACGCCTCCAGCAGGTTGGGGAACGCCTCCTGGTTGACGGCCAGGCTCGACACGTCCGTCAGATGCTGCCCCGAGTCGATCGCCTCCGCCCATCTCGGGGCGGAGCCGAGCATGGCGCCCACCCACGGCACCAGCAGCTCCGAGAACTCGGCGGCCGGGATGGACTCCGTACCGACCAGGGCGTACGCCTGCAGCACGCCCATGACCATCCCGTACATGCCGGTGAGCAGCGCCAGGTCGTACAGCGCGGCGAGGCCGGGGTCGGTGCCGACGTACTTCGTGCCGCCGAGCGTCGCGAACGTCTCCCGGTGTGTGTCGAAGAGTTCCCGCGCGCCGCTGTAGAAGACGTACGCGTGCGGGCCCGCGATCATCTGTGGGACGGCCATGATCCCGCCGTCGAGATATCCGGCACCCTCCTTCGCGGCCCAGGCGGCGAGGTCACGTGCCTGCTCGGGGGTGCCGTTGGTGAGGTTGGCGACGGTCTTGCCGGTGAACTGTCCGGAGAGCGGTTCGAGGACGGTGCGGACCGTGTCGTACGTGGTGAGGCAGACGACCACCAGCGGGCTCGCGGCCACCGCCTCGGCGGCCGTGCCGGCGGGGGTCGCGCCCTGGGCGACCAGGGGGCCGGTCTTGGCGGGGGATCTGTTCCACACGGTGACGGGGTGCCCGGCCTTGAGGAAGGCGGCGGCGAGGGCGGTGCCCATCATGCCGAGGCCGATGACGGAGACGGCGGGCTTGGGGGTGGGCGTATCGGCGGCGGACATGCGGGTGCTCCTCCAGGTCGGGCGAACGGGGGGTCGCTTTCGCGTTCGCTTTCGATCTTCGGGGGGAGGACTTCTGCCCACAAGTACCGACTATTTAGTGCGGTACACACCGGGAGGTAAGCAAGAGAGATACGGAAGTGTGTGCGAGAGGCGGGCCCGAGACGGAAGGATGGCGAGCGCCAACTGGCGTACCAGGAGCCCCAGGAGCCCGATCTTGTCTTACGTGCACCATGTCGAGCAGTTCTACGGACTGCCCGCCTACAACTTCCCGCCGGCCGCCGACCCGGCGGACCTGCCGCCCGCCGACGCGGTCGCCTGGCGGCTGCACCGGGAGCCGTACGACGCCGAGGAGGACGCGGACGTCTGCTGGAAGCGCTTCACCGAGATGGTCGAGCTGGAGAAGGTACGGGCGATCATCTTCGGCCAGCCCTGGTACGACGGCGACGGCGGGATGTCGGACGACGAGCTGATCAGTCTCGCCCCGCGGCTGACCGGGCTCGAAGCGCTCTTCCTCGGCGATCTGGAGGACGAGCAGGCGATGCTCTCCTCGATCTACCTCGGTGACGTCGCGCCGATCCTGGCGGCCTTCCCCGGACTCAGGGAGCTGGCCGTACGCGGCGGGGAAGGTCTCGACTTCCCCGTCTCCGGACACGAGGGACTGCGCGTGCTGCGCGTCGAGTCCGGCGGGCTGCCCCCGCACGCCGCCGAACAGATCGCCGCCGCCCAACTGCCGTCGCTGGAGCGCCTGGAGCTGTGGCTCGGGGACGAGAACTACGGCGGCGGTGTCACGGTCGAGCAGCTGGCGCCGCTGTTCGCGGGGGAGGGCAAGCCGGCGCTGCGCCACCTCGGCCTCCAGAACAGCTTCATCCAGGACGAGTTGGCCGCCGCGCTCGCCTCCGCGCCGGTGGTGCCCCAACTCAGCTCGCTGAGTTTGTCGATGGGCGCGCTGTCCGACGAGGGCGTGGAGGCACTGCTCCAGGGGCAGCCGCTGACGCACCTGCGGGAACTCGATCTCTCCTTCCACTTCATCAGCCACGAGATGATGCTGCGGATCTGGACGGCCCTGGAGCCGGCGGGAGTCCGGGTGGATCTGACCATGAAGCACCACGCCGAGCCGGACGACTGGGACGAGGACGGCCGCTACATCGCGGCGTCCGAGTGATCCCCCGCGTTCCCGTCCTCCTGTCGAACCCTCGAAAGGCCACTCCACGATGTCCCGCGCACCCAAACCCCATGCCCCCGAGTCCGAGGACCCGGACGACATCCTGATCGCCAGCGAGTCCCTGAACGCCCGATATCCCTGGCGGGACCCCGCCAAGCGGGTGCCGTACGGGATCGTGCTGCTCATCGCGGCCAAGCTGAAGTGGAGCCCTGCCGCGGTCGTTTCCCGGCTGGGCGCGCTGGGGTACGCCGACATCCAGCGCTCCGACGGCCCGCTGCCCGACGCCGTCGAGCCCGACGACGCGTCGCTGATCGCGAGCGTCGACAGGCGGTTCGGCCTCACCCCGGTCGACGTCGACAAGACCGTGTCCCTGCGGCAGGTCGTCGAGTCGGCTGCCCTCACGGGCCGTTCCCCGGCCGATGTCGCACGGCGCCTGACCGCGTACGGCTATCAGGTCGGGACCGGCGCCCGGCCGCTGCCCGAGACCGCCAACCCGCGTGACGTCATGCTGATCCGCAAGGACCGCCGGGGCGACTGGCTCAACTGGGGCGACCAGGTCTCCGGGCACGATGTGCTGCGCCTGGCCCAGGAGTTGTCGTGCAGCCCGCACTTCGCCGCCGAGCGGCTGATCGCGCTCGGCCTGCGGCTGCCGTACACCCCCGAACCCGGGGACGAACGGCTCCTCAAGTACGCGGACACTCCCGGCGGCGGCTGGATCGGACAGTGGGGATCCGCGCCCGTCGCGCACATCCTCACCGTCGCCCGCGAGACGGGCCGCTCGCACGCGGACATCGTCGCCAGGCTGAAGGAGCTGGGCTGCCAGCGGCCGAGCGGGAACGTACCCGAGAGCCAGGAGGAGGACGACCTCGTCCTCCTCAGCGAGAACCTCGACGGCGAACAGCCCTGGCTGATGAAGAACGACGTCGTCGGCCTCCAACTGCGCCACATCCTGCGCGCGTCCCTCGTCACGGGCCGCAGCCCCGCCCAGGTCACCGAGAGACTGACCACGCTGGGCCACTGGCTGCACGAGAACGCGAACGTGCCCGAGACCGCCGAGGAGGCCGACATCCGCCTCCTGGAGACGGTCACCCGCTCGTACCTGGACAACGTCCACCTGGAGAACGTGCTGCGCAGCGCGAGCCTCACGGGCCGCAGCCCGGCGGACGTCGCGGCGCGGCTGACGGAGCTGGGGTACCGGCTGCCGGACGAGGTGACGTACCCGGAGGTACGGCCGGGGGTGCGCGTCGCTTAGGGGCGGCGGCGACCGGCACGGCGCTCGGCCGTGCCGGTCACCGGCGTTGAGGTGCTAAAGGCGCTCGGGTGTGTGGATGCCGAGCAGGGCCATGCCCTGGCGCAGCGTGCGGGCCGTGACGTCGCACAGGAAGAGGCGGTTCTCCGCGATCTCCTGCGGGGGCGCCGGCTTGACGACCGGGCACTCCGTGTAGAACGTCGTGAAGAGCGACGCCAGTTGGTACAGATACGCCGTCAGCTTGTGCGGCTCGTACGCCGACGCGGCCTCCGCCAGGACCTCGCCGAACTGGTCCAGGTGCAGACCCAGCGCCCGCTCCGCCGGGGCCAGTGCCAGCTCGGGGTGGGCCACGGGTGAGCGGTCGCCCGCGTTGCCGAAGATGGACCGGGTCCGGGCGTACGCGTACTGGATGTAGACGCTCGTGTCGCCCTGCAGCGACACCATCTGGTCCAGGTCGAACTTGTAGTCCCGCGCGGCGGAGGTCGACAGGTCGGCGTACTTCACCGCGCCGATGCCCACCTCCGTGGCGCGCTCGACGACCTCGTCCTCGGTGAGACCGATGCCCTTGCCCTTCTCCCGGACGACCGCCGCCGCGCGCTCGACCGCCTCGTCCAGCAGGTCCACCAGCCGCACCGTCTCGCCCTCACGGGTCTTGAACGGCTTGCCGTCCTTACCGAGGACGGTGCCGAACGCGAGCTGGACGGCCTTGACGTCCTCGTTCAGCCAGCCGGCCCGGCGGGCGGTCTCGAAGACCATCTTGAAGTGGAGGGACTGGCGGGCGTCCACCACGTACAGCAGGGTGTCCGCCTTCAGATTCCCCACCCGGTCGCGGATCGCGGACAGGTCGGTGGCCGCGTACCCGTAACCGCCGTTGGTCTTCTTGACGATGAGCGGCGTCGGATTGCCGTCGGGGCCCTTCACGTCGTCGAAGAAGACGCACAGCGCCCCGTCGGAGCGGACGGCGACGCCCGTCTCCTCAAGGATGCGGCAGGTCTCTTCGAGCATGTCGTTGTAGCCGGACTCGCCGACGACGTCCTCGTCGCGGATCTCCATGTCGAGCTTGTCGAAGACCGAGTGGAAGTAGATCTTCGACTCGTCCACGAACCGCTGCCACTGGGCGAGGGTGTCGGCGTCACCGGCCTGGAGGGCGACGACGCGGTCGCGGGCGCGGGTCTTGAACTCCTCGTCGGAGTCGAAGACCGTGCGGGCGGCCTTGTAGAGCCGGTTGAGGTTCGACATCGCCTCCTCGCCGGAGACCTGATCCGTGCGGCTGTGGTCCAACTCGTGCGGGTGCTCGGTCAGATACTGGATGAGCATGCCGAACTGCGTGCCCCAGTCGCCGATGTGGTGGCGCCTGATCACGTTCTCGCCGGTGAACTCCAGGATCTCGACCATCGCGGCGCCGATCACGGCGGAGCGCAGATGACCGACGTGCATCTCCTTGGCGACGTTGGGCTGCGCGTAGTCGATGACCGTCGTGCCGGGGTCCGCGGCGCGCGGGACGCCGAGACGGTCGTCGGCGGCGCGGGCGGCCAGCGTCTCGACGATCGCCCGGTCCGTGACGGTGATGTTGAGGAAGCCGGGGCCCGAGACCTCGACCTCCTTGATGAGGTCGCCGCCGACCAGCGCGTCCACGACCTTGGTCGCCAGCTCGCGCGGATTGCCCTTCAGCTTCTTGGCCAGCGCCAGCATCCCGTTGGCCTGGAAGTCCGCCCGGTCGCTACGTCGCAGCAAAGGGTCCGCGGGGCCGGCCTCCGGCAGGGCTGCCGAGAGGGCGTCCGCGATGCGCTGATCGACGGTCGAGGCGAGGGAAGTGACCGGGGCCATGGGCTGGGAGCCGTTCCTGTAGAGGTGTGGAGGGGGTGTTCGGAGGAAGTCTTCGTAACCCCATTCTCCCATGGGGCAACAAGTCGTTTTCGCATTGTCGGAGGCGCCTGGGACACTGGTCGTCGCCGGTATCGCGGGCGTAGAGACGTATTCCGCGGGGCGTAGCAGAAAGAAGGACGTACCGACCGTGGCTCAGAGCACCGAGACCGACTGGGTCTCCCGTTTCGCGGACGATGTCATCGCCGAGTCGGAGCGACGTGCGCCTGGCAAACCGGTCGTCGTCGCCTCCGGAATCTCCCCCTCCGGCCCGATCCACCTGGGCAATCTCCGCGAGGTCATGACGCCGCATCTCGTCGCCGACGAGATCCGCAGGCGTGGTCACGAGGTCAGGCACCTCATCTCCTGGGACGACTACGACCGCTACCGCAAGGTGCCGATCGGCATCCCCGGGGTGGACGACTCCTGGGGCGAGCACATCGGCAAGCCCCTGACGTCCGTGCCCGCCCCGGCCGGGTCCGCGTATCCGAACTGGGCCGAGCACTTCAAGGCCGAGCTGATCGAGTCGCTGGTGGAGCTGGGCGTCGAGTACGACGGGATCAGCCAGACCGAGAAGTATCTGGCGGGGACCTACCGCGAGCAGATCCTGCACGCGATGCGGCACCGGGGCGAGATCGACGCGATCCTCGGGCGCTACCGCACGAAGGACACGTCGGCGGGCGGGACGAAGGGCCCGGCGGGCGCCGGAAAGAAGCCGCAGCAGAAGAAGGTCGACGAGGCCGAGCTGGAGGCCGCCGAGGGATCGGGCGCCGCCGACGAGGACGACGGCGCCGGATCGGCCGGGTACTTCCCGTACAAGCCGTACTGCGGCAACGAGGGCTGCGGCAAGGACCTGACCACCGTCACCGCGTACGACGACGGGACGACCGAGCTGACCTACGTCTGCCAGGCCTGCGGGTTCGGCGAGACGGTCCTGCTCAACGAGTTCAACCGGGGCAAGCTGGTCTGGAAGGTCGACTGGCCGATGCGCTGGGCGTACGAGGGCGTGATCTTCGAGCCGTCCGGCGTCGACCACTCCTCGCCCGGATCGTCGTTCGTCGTCGGCGGGCAGATCGTGCGCGAGATCTTCGACGGCGTGCAGCCGATCGGGCCGATGTACGCGTTCGTGGGGATCTCCGGGATGGCGAAGATGTCGTCCTCCAAGGGAGGCGTGCCGATCCCGGCCGACGCGCTGCGGATCATGGAGGCGCCGCTGCTGCGCTGGCTGTACGCGCGGCGCAGGCCGAACCAGTCGTTCAAGATCGCCTTCGACCAGGAGATCCAGCGGCTGTACGACGAGTGGGACGCCCTGGAGCGCAAGATCGCGGACGGTTCGGTGCAGGCGGCCGACGCCGCCGCGTACTCGCGGGCCGCGCGTACGGCGGCCCGTGAGCTGCCGCGTACGCCGCGACCGCTGCCGTACCGCACGCTGGCCTCCGTCGTGGACATCACGGCGGGCGCCGAGGAGCAGACGCTGCGGATCCTCGGCGAGCTGGACCCGGCCGACCCGCTGACCTCACTGGACGAGGCGCGGCCCCGGCTGGACAAGGCGGAGAACTGGATCACCAGCCAGGTGCCCGCCGAGGCCCGGACCGTCGTCCGGGGCGAGCCCGACCGGGAGCTGCTGGAGTCGCTGGACGCGCAGACGCGCGAGGCGCTGCGGCTGCTGCTGGCGGACCTGGACGCGCACTGGTCGCTGGACGGGCTCACGACGCTCGTCTACGGCGTGCCGAAGGTGCTGGCGGGGCTGGCGCCCGACGCGAAGCCGACGCCGGAGCTGAAGGCCGCGCAGCGGTCGTTCTTCGCGGTGCTCTACCGGCTGCTGGTGACCAGGGACACGGGACCGCGGCTGCCGACGCTGCTGCTGGCGGTGGGGGCGGACCGGGTACGGACGCTGCTGGGCGGCTGAGTCTGTTGTGCGACGGGATCGGCCACCGGGGTTGCCCCGGTGGCCGGTTCGTGTTTCGTGTCCTCTGTTTCAGGCGATCTGCTCGGCGTCGTCCTGCGCGTCCAACTGCTGCTGGTAGCGGCGCTTGAAGTCCTTCAGGTACTGGCGCAGAGAGTTCTCGCTCAACGGGCCACCCGTGCGGCCGGTCACGCCGTACAGGTCCTGCAAGTAGATCGCGAACTGACGGGCGTTGGGCAGGTCCTGGCGCTCGCTGACGTACCTCAAGTAGGCGTTGAAGTACGCCTCCTCGCGGGGCATGCCGTTGGGGAGTGAGGCCGTCGGGGCTTCCTCCAGCTCGGGCTCGGGCTCGACGTCGGGCTCGAACTCGACCTGGGGCTGCGGGCCGAGAGGGCGGCGGGGCGGGGACTGCTGCTCCTGCTGGGCCGCCTGCTGCTGCTCCGGCTCCTGCTGCTCCTGGACTTCGGGCTGCTGGTCCTCGTAGCGGTCGAACTGGCGGTGGGCCCGCTCGTACTGCTCGTACTGCTGCTGGTCGTACTGCTGCTCGTACTGCTGCGGGTCGTACGTGGGATCGTACGAGCCCTCGTACGGGCCCTCAGGCGCGCGCGGGGCGGCGAACCAGGGGTTCGCCTCGGCGGCGGCACCGGCGTCCTGGCCCTGCTCCTCGTGCTCCCGTGCCCACTGCTCCTCCTTCTGAAGCTGGATCCACTCCTCCTCGGTGAGTTCGGGCTGCGGGTGCTGTTGGCGGTGCTGCTGGTGTTGTTGCTGCGGCTGGGGTTGCTGGGCCTGGGCCTGGGGGAGTTCGGGTACGGCCGTGGCCGCGGTCACGGGGGCGGGCGGGAGCAGGGCCGGTTCGATGCCCGCCGCGGCGAGGCCGGCCGGGCCGGTGTCGGCGAGCGGGACGCCGTACTTGGCGAGGCGCAGCGGCATCATCGCCTCGATGGGCGCCTTGCGGCGCCAGTTGCGGCCGTAGCGCGCCTGGAGGCGGGCCTGGTAGATGAGCCGGTCCTGTTCGAGCTGGATGATGTCCTCGTAGCTGCGGATCTCCCACAGCTTCATCCGGCGCCACAGCTTGAACGTCGGGATGGGCGAGAGCAGCCAGCGGGTGAGGCGGACGCCCTCCATGTGCTTGTCGGCGGTGATGTCCGCGATGCGGCCGACGGCGTGGCGGGCTGCCTCGACGGAGACGACGAAGAGGATCGGGATCACCGCGTGCATGCCGACGCCGAGAGGGTCGGGCCAGGCGGCGGCGCCGTTGAAGGCGATGGTGGCGATGGTGAGCAGCCACGCGGTCTGGCGCAGGAGCGGGAACGGGATCCGCATCCAGGTCAGCAGGAGGTCGAGCGCCAGCAGGACGCAGATACCCGCGTCGATACCGATCGGGAAGACGATCGAGAACTGGCCGAAGCCCTTCTGCTCGGCGAGTTCGCGCACGGCGGCGTACGACCCCGCGAAACCGATCGCGGCGATGAGAACCGCGCCGGCGACGACGACGCCGATGAGTATTCGGTGCGTGCGAGTGAGCTGCATCGCGGCCACCCGTGGCCCCTCCCGTCCTGGACATCTGGCGGGGCACAGCCTGGCACATGTGTACGGGTGCTGTGGCCCAGGGAGCCTTGCGCGGCCGGGGAGTTGGGGTGCGGGGGTGGTGTGGTGAGGTGTTTGTCCTCAATCGTCGGACGGGCCCGGACGGGCCCGGACGGGCTCGGACGGGTCTTCGCGCCGCAGGGGAGACCGCGCGGCGGCTCTACTTCGCCGTGCCCGGAACGGCCGCCACCGCTTCCTTCGTCGCCTTCGCCGCGTCCTTCACCAGGTCCGACGCCGCCGGGGACTTCGCGCCCGCGTAACCCGCGCCGTTGTACGTGAGCGTGATCACCACGTTCTCGGAGCGGGCCACGACCGTCGCGTAACCGAACGACTCGTCCGTCTTCGTCAGGCTGTATGTGATTGCCGTCGCCTCGGTACCGACTCCGGGCGTCGGGGTGGCCTTCGTGCCCTTCGCGCCTTCCGTGGCACTCGCCTTGGCGACTTCCTTCTTGTAGTAGTCCGCGGCGCGATCCTGGCCCGAGCCGAGGCCCTCGTCGGAGTCGTAGCGCATGAAGGAGACGTCCAGCCAGCGGTACTGCGAGCCCTTGACGCCGTTGTCGTCCAGCCCGTTCCACGAGCAGCTGCCGCGCGTCGTGATGTCCGACGACTTGCCCGACGAGCCCGACTTGTCCTTCGCCTTGGGCACCAGGTCCTCGATCGTCTTCTTGGCGATCGACTTGCACGGGTCGGCCGGCAGCGACGTGAACTTCGCGGCGGCGACCTTCGTCGCCGCCTTCGAGGTCGTGGCGGCCGGCTTGTCCTTGGCGCTGTCGGAGTCCGAGTCGGAGGAGCAGCCCGCGGCGACGATCATCACCGGGACGGCCGCGCAGGCGAGCAGGCGAACGCGGTTGCGGGTGCGGGAGCGGCTGGGTCGCGGGGCTGATCGCTGCATGGTTCCTTCAGTGTTCCTTCGTCGGTAGTCGTACGGTCCGATCGGCCACGGTAACCGCCCCGAGCGTCACGCAGGGCCCGAGTGGCGGACTCGGCCCCGGGCGGACACCCGGTCCCGACCCTGCTACTCGTTGAGCTGGTCGGCCAGCTTCCGGGCCAGTCCCCGGGCCTTTTCCTGCAGTTCCTTGCTGTCGGGGACCGTCGTCGGGTGGGCCGGCTGCTCCGCGTACCGCACCGTCACGACCACGTTCGATGTGCGAAAGACCACGCTGACCGTACGGCGCTTGGCGGCCGAACCGGACGACGCGAAGACGTCGTCCACGAAGGCGGCGTCGCCGAGATTGTCGAGGAGGCGGGGCTGGAGGCCCGGGGGTGTCGTGCTCGCGCTCCCGGAGGGGCTGGTGGTCGTGCCGCTGTTGGGGGTGGGGCCGTCGGAGGGCGAACCGGAGGGCGAACCGGAGGGTGATCCGGACGGGCCCGCGTCGTCGGCTGGGTCGTCGCCCGACTCGTTCCCCGTCTCGTCGCCCGTCTCGTCGGCGACGGGAGGCGGCAGTTCCGCGTCGTCCTCCTTCTTCGCGTAGACCTCCTGCGCCTTGTCGGCGTCGCTCACCGCCGGGTCGTAGGACACGACGCGCTCGATGTCGATCGCCAGGTGGTGCGAGGCGTTCGGGGCGTCGGCCGACCAGGAGCACCCGACGCGGCGATCGGTGTCGTACGTCACGGCCGCCGTGCCCTTGAACGCCTTCTCCTGCTGCTCCCCGGGGAGCTGGGCGGCGCCCGGCAGGAGGTCCCGCAGCGTGGCGCGGTCCAAGGATCCGCACGGCTCGGGCAGTGTCTGGTACCTGCCCGGAGGTGCGGTGGCCGTGGTGGCGGCCCCGGCCTTGGCGTCGATGTCGGAGCCGTCGCCGCCGCTGCCGGAGGTGCAACCCGCGACGAGTGTCACGAGCAGCGCCGCCAGGGCGGGTACGTACGCCTTTCGCTGCACGGTCCCTGGGCTCCTCATCTACGCGGTGTGGACATGAGTTCTAAATGGTCGCACTGGTGAGAACTACGCAGGTGCCGTGCTGGTTCCAAGTTGGGCACAGCTGGTGGGCCACATGGCGAGACACCTGCGAGTTCACGCGAAAAGGGTTTGCCGCCGCATGGTGTGCGGTGGACACAATGTGTACCTCAAGCACTGCCGTGGATGCCGGTTCGCTGTCTGTTTTGGCGGCCCTGGTTCCGGTTTTTGCTCTATCAGACTTTCGGGGGAATCGAGGAACTATGTCGTACGTGGAAGTGCCGGGCGAGAAGGTCCCCATCCGTATGTGGACGGACCCCGCGTCGGTCGAGGACGTCGCGATGCAGCAGCTGCGGAACGTGGCGACGCTGCCCTGGATCAAGGGCCTCGCCGTGATGCCGGACGTTCACTTCGGCAAGGGCGCGACGGTCGGTTCGGTCATCGCGATGCAGGGCGCGGTCTGCCCGGCGGCGGTGGGCGTGGACATCGGCTGCGGCATGTCGGCGGTCAAGACGTCCCTGACGGCGAACGACCTGCCGGGCGACCTGTCGCGGCTGCGGTCCCGGATCGAGCAGGCGATTCCGGTCGGGCGGGGAATGCATGACGACCTGGTCGAGCCGGACGGGATCGCCGCCGGCTGGGACGACTTCTGGGCGCGGTTCGACGGGATCGCGGAAGCGGTCAAATTCCGTCAGCAGCGGGCGGTGAGGCAGATGGGAACGCTCGGCGGAGGAAACCACTTTGTCGAATTCTGCCTGGATTCGACCGGATCTGTCTGGTTGATGCTGCACTCCGGCTCCCGGAACATCGGCAACGAGCTGGCGGACTTCCACATCGGCGTGGCACAGGCCCTTCCGCACAACCAGGACCTGATCGACCGGGACCTCGCGGTCTTCGTCTCCGACACCCCGGAGATGCGGGCATACCGGAACGATCTGTTCTGGGCGCAGGAGTACGCGAGTTACAACCGCGCGGTGATGATGGACCTCTTCAAGAACGTCGTCCACAAGGAGTTCAAGAAGGCGAGGGTCACCTTCGAGCCCGTCATCTCCTGCCACCACAACTACGTCTCCGAGGAGCGGTACGACGGCATGGACCTGCTGGTCACCCGGAAGGGCGCGATCCGCGCAGGCAGCGGTGACTACGGGATCATCCCGGGCTCGATGGGCACGGGGTCGTACATCGTGAAGGGTCTCGGCAACGAGGCGTCCTTCAACTCCGCGTCCCACGGAGCCGGCCGCAAGATGAGCCGGAACGCGGCGCGGAAGAAGTTCTCGGTGCGGGACCTGGAGGACCAGACGCGGGGTGTGGAGTGCCGTAAGGACTCCGGCGTCGTGGACGAGATCCCGGGCGCGTACAAGCCGATCGAGAAGGTCATCGACCAGCAGAAGGACCTGGTCGAGGTGGTGGCGAAGCTCAAGCAGCTGGTGTGCGTGAAGGGGTGAACCCGGGTGGCGGGAAGGCCTGAGGAAGTCCTGTGGGAGCGCGCGCTGCACCAGCGTGTTTCCCGGGGCACGGTGGCCGTGGCCGGGGACCACGTCGTCGTCCATGAGAGGGCGAGCCGTCTGGTCTGCCTGGACCGGTCGGACGGCTCGCTCCGATGGGACGTTCCGTTCGGTCTCTGGCCGCGCGCGGTTGTGGCGGCCGGTGACCACTGCCTCGGCATTCCCCAGAACGCCGATGTCGTCATCTGCTGGGACCTCCGCACCGGGGCCGTGCTCTGGACGGCCGAACTCCCGCGCTACACCGGCCACATGGTGGTCGGTGACGGCACGGTGCTCGTTGGCGGCTGGCGGGGCTACACACCGCTCCAGGCGTTCGACCTGTCCACCGGCCGCCTGTTGTGGAGCACGGGTGAGCCCCACGACACCGTCCCCCCTCTGGTCGTCGGCGATCACGTTCTGCTCGGGAGGGGCCGGGGGACGAGCGTGCGGCTGGTCGGGCTGCGGGACGGCCGGGAACGGGGCCGGTGGGAGCTTCCGGAGCCGTTGGCGTCCACCGATGTGGGGATGGTCCTCTCCCGCTTCCGTACGGAGGCGGGAGACCGGGTCCTGGTGCGCTGCGGACGGCGGAGTGTCGTCGAGGTCGAGGTCGAGGTCGGGGGCCGTGTCGGGGGCGGGAGCATGCGTACCCTCCGGCGCCATGACCGCGATCTGACAGCTGACGCGGTCCATCGCGTCGGCGGACTGCTGTGGCTGCGGGAGGCCATGGGGTACGCCGTGGCCGACGACGCGGGAACGCTTCGGTGGCGCGTCGACCTTCGACAGCGACCGGCCGGGGGCGTGGTCGCCGCGGGGTCCGACTTCCTGGTCGGCGGCGAGCAGGGCACGTTGTTCCGCATCGACCCCACCGGGCGGATGACGGGACGCGCGGCCGTGTCCCGCCGTATCGCCGGGCTGTGGCCCGTTGGCCCTACGGGCGACCCCGACGCACTGATCGTGGCCACGCGTGGCACCTTGCTCGCGCTCGGGATCCGCGCAGCGGCTGAAGGTTCTTCGGGGACCGCAGCAGTAGGTGCTCCGGGCCCCCGGCTCGTAACGAGTTGAGCCGGCTCCAGTCGCCGGCCGGGGCTTCGGGGAATGGCTGTGTCAGTGGCGACTCGTACTCTGCGCTGGTGAGCATGAATGGCGAGTACCTGCGCGTGACCGTCGCCGAGTTGGCCAGGGCGGTCGACGACCCGGAATGGGCGTTCGAGTACGTCATGGAGGTCATGGAGACGGACGGCATCAATGACGTGGCTCCCTCGGATGCCCGGCAGTTGACGACCCACAAGGCGTTCGGCGCCATCGCGTTCCTCCTCGAACGCGCGGGCGTTCCCGTGGACATCGTTCATGGCGAGCAGGCGCTCACCAGTGAGCACTGGGGCTACGGACCGGCCAAGTACCTGGATGCGGATCAGGTCAGGCTCGCTGCCGATTCGCTGGCCCGCTTGTCCTTCGACGACCTGGTCCGGGAGGTGGACTCCGCTCAGCTGACGGCCGCGCAGATCTATCCCCTCATCTGGGATGAGGCCGATGCCCTCGAATGGGTGCGCGGGTGGTTCGATCCCCTGGCCCCGTTCTTCGCGTCCGCCGCCTCGGCGGAGGAGGCCATGTTGGTCTGGCTCGACTGAGTTCCTGCCGCTCAGCTGAGCCGTCCGGCCAAGCCGGGCGTCAGGTGGCGCGTGCGGCTGACTCGTCCGCCTTGTCCGCCTCGTACGCCTCGTACGACCGTTGGACCAGGCCGATCTCCGCGACGTTCTTCGTCAGTTCGAAGTTGAGCCAGCTCGCCACATGGACAAGCTCCACGTTCTCGCCCCACGGCAGGCCCGACGTCCGGGCCTTCGAGTCCAGGTCGGCGTCGGTGAGTTGGAGCAGTTCCGTGCGCCAGGCGTCCTTCAAGGAACCCAGCCAGGTGATCGTGGACTCCGCCGTGCCCGGCCAGTGGATGGACTCGCGTGGTGGGGCTCCCTCGCCGAAGCAGTGGGTGAGGGTGGTCGTCCACCAGAAGCCGATGTGCCAGGTGAGCCAGCCGATCGAGGTGCTGGGGACCGGGTCGGGCTCCGGGACCTGCCAGTCGGCAACCCAGTGGCCCTCGGCGGTCGGGCGGACCGTCCAGCAGTCGGGGGAGGGTTCCCAGAGGCAGGCCTGGTCGGTCAGGTCCTTCTGGTAGTACTCGAACAGCGCCCAGGCCATGTCGAGTTGGCGGACCAGCAGGTCAACGCGGGGGACTGGCGTCGTCATGACCGTGAGCGTTCCATCGGGGGTGGCGGGCGGCAACCGATTTGTGGCTGTGTTCGTGGGTCGTGCGCGGTGTGGTGTGTACTGGCGGGAGTTCTGCCACCTGAGCCGGGAGATCCGCCGCCGTGCCCGACCGAACCGATCTGCTCGCCGACTGCGGAAGCTGCTTCGGGCTGTGCTGCGTCGCGCTGCCCTTCGCCGCGTCGACGGACTTCGCCGTCGACAAGAAGGCCGGGCAGCCGTGCTCGAATCTGCGCACGGACTTCCGCTGCGGCATTCATACGCGGCTGCGGGAAGAGGGCTTTCAGGGCTGCACGGTGTACGACTGCTTCGGTGCCGGCCAGCGGGTCTCGCAGGTCACCTTCGGGGGCAGAAGCTGGCGGGACGACCCGGGGAGCGCGCCGTCGATGTACGCCGCGTTTCCCGTGATGCGGCAGCTGCACGAACTGCTCTGGTATCTGAGCGAGGCCCTGACCATGGAGGCCGCCCACAGCCTGGGGGCCGATCTGGGCGCCGATCTGCGGGGCGCGCTCGACGCCACCGAGCGGCTGGCCGCGAGCGACGCCGAGACCCTGGTGGAGCTGGACGTGGCCGGCCACCGGGCGGGCGTGAACGACCTGCTGCTGCGCACCAGCGAACTCGTCCGCGCCGGTGTCCGCCGCAAGCGGATGGAACGCAGGGGCGCCGACCTGATGGGCGCGAAGCTCAGAGGCGCCGATCTGAAGGGCGCGAATCTGCGGGGCGCGTATCTGATCGCCGCCGACCTGCGCGGCGCCGATCTGCGGCTGGCCGACCTCATCGGCGCGGACTTCCGGGACGCGGACCTGCGCGGCGCCGATCTCACCGGCGCCCTGTTCCTCACGCAGTCACAGCTCAACGCGGCGAGGGGCGACACCGCGACCGTACTGCCGGCCACCTTGGCGCGCCCCTCGCACTGGTGACAGCGCGCCCGTGGCCGTCAGAGTTCCCTGTGCACCTTCGTGTTGGAGGCCTGCGCCCGGGGGCGGACCACCAGGAGGTCGATGTTCACGTGGTGGGGGCGGGTGACCGCCCAGGTGATGGTGTCGGCCACGTCCTCCGCGCTGAGCGGCTCGGCGACCCCCTCGTACACTTTCTCCGCCCGCTCCGTGTCCCCGCGGAAGCGCGTGGACGCGAACTCCTCCGTCTTGACCATGCCGGGCGCCACCTCGATCACACGGACCGGCGTGCCCACGATCTCCAGCCGGAGTGTCTCGGCCAGGACGTGCTCGCCGTGCTTGGCCGCGACATAGCCGCCGCCGCCCTCGTACGTGGCGAAGCCGGCGGTCGAGGAGAGGATCACGACCGTGCCGTTGCCGCTCGCGGTGAGGGCGGGGAGCAGGGCCTGGGTGGTGTGGAGGGTGCCGATGACGTTCGTCTCGAACATCTGGCGCCAGTCGTCCGGGTCGCCGCTGGCGACCGGGTCGGCGCCGAGCGCGCCGCCCGCGTTGGCGACCAGCACGTCGACGGACGGGAGGCTGCCGAGTTCGGCGGCGAAGGCGTCAACGGCCGCGCGGTCGGTGACGTCCAGGACGTATGCCGTGGCGGAGTGCCCGGCCGCGTTGATCTCGGCGGCCAGCGCCTCGATACGGTCCTTGCGGCGGGCGGTCACGACGACGTGCAGGCCCGTGGCCGCGAGCTGGCGAGCGGTGGCGGCTCCGATGCCGCTGCTTGCTCCGGTGACGACGGCGGTGGGTCTACCGGCGGCGGTCATGGCGTGCTCCTCGCGCGTGTGGGCGACTGATGCGTGCGGTCGGCTGATCGACTTCCGGCCAGGATAGGCACGCGGTACGGGTCATGGTCACGCGGTACGGCTCACAGGCACGCGGTAAGGCTCAGTGGTTGCGCGGCGCGTACATCAGCACGGCCATGCCGACGAGACAGATCAGCGCGCCGATGATGTCGTAGCGGTCGGGGCGGTAGCCGTCGGCGACCACGCCCCAGGCGATCGAACCGGCGACGAAGACGCCGCCGTACGCCGCGAGGATGCGGCCGAACTCGCCGTCCGGCTGGAGGGTGGCGACGAAGCCGTACAGGCCGAGCGCGATGACTCCGGCGCCGATCCAGATCCAGCCCTTGTGTTCGCGTACGCCCTGCCAGACGAGCCAGGCGCCGCCGATCTCGAAGAGGGCGGCGACGGCGAAGAGGGCGATGGAACGGGCCACGAGCATGGGGTCAGCCTGCCACGGGGGCGGAAGAGCCGACTCGCCACATTGACGGGTGGTCAAGTATGCGAGGCTTTAGGGGTATCTTCCGATTATGGGCGTAATGCGTAAAGCGATGTTGGTGGTGTCCACCGCGGCCACGGCCGTGGTCCTGAGCGCGGGTTCGGGCGTGGGATCCGGTGTACGCGTGGACCTGGGTTCCGAACGGGGCCCCGTGGAGGCCGACGTGGCGCACCACGGGCATGTCTCCCTGTGGGGCGGACGCCTCGCCGTACGGCTCTCGACCGGCAACCACGGTCCGTCGGACCTGGCCGGCGCGACGGCCAGGCTGGGCTTCTCCGCACCGCTGGCCGTCGGGCAGAAGCTGCCGGACGCCTGCCTGTGGGGCGGGAACCAGGTCGTGTACTGCCAGGCCGGCGCGTTGCGGGCGGACGGGCGGGACAGCGAGTTCCTGCTCGACCTGCGGACGATCGGCGATCCTGCCGAGGTGTCCGTGGACATCGCCACCGTCTGGAACGGCGGCGCCGACGACCGCAACCCGGACAACGACAAGCACCACGTGCTCGTCCCCGCGACCGGCGATCTGTACGTGTACTGAACGCGCCTGCCGGGCTGTTTCAACTACGCCGCCGCGCCGCCGAATTCACGTACGGCCTCGTCGACGATCGCCGCCAGACGCGCGTGGTGCGCACCGCGCCAGTAGACCCTGCCGCAGGCCGTGCACTGCGCGAACACGTCGTACGTACGCTGCGTGCCCTGCTCCAGCCGGTCCTCGACCGAGTCCTTGTCCGCCGCCCCGAGCGGCCCGTTGCACGCCGTGCAGCGCGTCCACGGGGTGAGCGCGGGCGCGAACCGTTCCAGTACGTCCCGCAGCTGGTCGTCCGTGCGGTCGCTGTAGATGTACGCCCCCGCCCAGATCTCCCGGCGCCGCAGCAGACCCCGGTCGCGGGAGAGCATGACCCGCTGCTCCCTGGCCGAGAGCGTGGCCAGCGCCGCGTCGCCGATGTCCTCGCTCTCGTACGCCGCGTCGACGCCCAGCAGCCGCATTCGGCGCGCGAGGGTGCCGAGGTGGACGTCGAGCAGGAAGCGCAGCGGCGCGCCCGGTACCTGCTGCGGCCGGACCACCGCCCGTACCTCCACCGACTCGCCCGCCGACGGGATGTGCGACGTGGCCACCGGGCTTCCGTCGACGAGGAGTTGGCCGGCCTCGGTGAGCGGGACGCCCAGGGATTCGACGACATGGCCGAGCGTGGACGAGCCGTCCGTGGCCACGGCCGTCGGTCCGTCGCGCCGCCCGGCCGGGACGAAGACGTGCAGCTCAGGGGCGAAGGTGAGGTGGATCTCCGGTCCGTTCACGCCGTCAGCATGACATCGGGCCGGGAGGCGGGCCAGGCTTTTCCGGGTGGGTGCGATCCGGGGCGGAAAGCGTGCTTCATTCCGTGGTTCTGGCTCACCTTCTGTGGTGAGAGCACGCTGAGTAACCGGTCGGGACGGGAGCCCAGGCTGGCTAGGCTCTCGTCATGGGCGGACCGGTGTTGGTGATTGAGCTGGCGGAGACCGTCCCACCCATATCCATCCAGCGGCTCCGGGAACTCCTTGTCCGTTCCTCATCTCACTTTGAAGAGAAGCGGGTCGGCGAGTACGACCTGAACATTCACGCGGAGAGCCTCGGCATCGCCGACACCGGGGGCATCGACGGACGCCGGCCTGTCATGGTCTCCCTCATGGGACCCGGCGTCGGCGACGAGGGCATCTTCGAGGCCGAGCACGCCGACGAAGTCGACCAGGAGCCCCTCATCGGCTTCACTCCGACCCACGCCGTCGACGTCATAGCGTTCTGTAACAGGCCGGTCGACCACGTCGTGACGGCCCTGCTGACCGCTGCCGTCATGGACGTGATCGGTGGCGTCGCCAACGCCGAACTTCTTGAGGATCAAGTCCCGATCGTGACCGGCCTTCCAGGCATCGTCGCGACGATGACGGATCCATGGCCCGCCGCCTACGGTTCAGCGGAATTCCTCAGAGCGTGGGCTCGGCAGCCCGGCTTCCGGCTCCTGAAGTAGCCCCGGGCCGGCCAGGACTTGTCCGGGCGATCATGTCCGGAGCCAGATCGTGAGGGCGGCAGCGGCCGTCCGTGCGGGCGCCGGCGGCGTGCTGATGCGCCCGCACGATGGTGGAGTCGCCCGAGCCGCCCGAGCCGCCCGAGCCGGCCAAGTCACCCCGCCCCATGTCCACATCAACGACACGGTCGTGAAGTAGTCACATGATCGACCGGACACGTCCTGGCCTCGCGTCCACCAGCAGGTCCGAGACACTGCGGGCCGTGCCCGCCATCAGACGGACCGTGCAGACCGATCCGGGGCGTCCGTCCTGAGCTCAGGGATCATGCGAAGCCCTGACGGTTGCGTGGTCATCTCGCCCACGGCCCTTACGGAACCCCTCATGGGCGCGGCCTTGAGGCTCCGTCTCGACGCGATGAGAGCCGTGACGACCTTCGCCTCCGTTTCTGCGAAGACGTCGCCGATACACATTCTCTTGCCTGCCCCGAACGGGAGGAAGGCTTCCCTGGGGGGTTGCGGCCGGTCCGGGTGCCAGCGATCAGGATCGAACCGGTCAGGGTCGGCGTACAGGCTCGGATCGCGGTGCACGGCGTAGGGACTGAAGATCACGTCGGTTCCGGCCGGGAGCACGGTCTTGCCCAGCCGGACGTCACGCAGGGCCTGTCGGGTGAGGAGCCACGGCGCGTACATTCGCAGAGTCTCCTGGACAAGCCGCCCGGTGTAGGGGAGGCGGCCGAGATGGTCGGCGGTGAGTTCGTCGCCGGCGAGTACGCTGTCGACCTCCTCGTGCAGGCGGCGCTCCAGGTCGTGGTTGCGGCCGAGTTCGTAGAACAGCCATGAGAGCACCACAGCGGTGGTCTCGGAGCTGGCCGCGAGCAGCGCTGTCACCTCGGAGAGGATGCCGTCGCTGTCCAGGGCTTCGCCGGCATCGTCCTGAGTGTTCATCAGCAGCGAGATGACGTCCTGATATGAGTCGGGCCGCCTCTGGTGATCCTCGATGATCTCTGTGACTGCCTTCCGCAGCGCGGAGCTCGCAGCCGCGATTCTCCGGTTTCCGCGTGTGGGCAAGTTCTCCGGTGCACGTATCGGCAGCAGGACTCTGAGTAGCGCGGCGCGGAAAACGGTCTCGACACTTTTCAGGATGACCCGTGCAGGCTCGCGTGCCGGGACGGATGAGAACAGGGCCGACATGACCACGTTCTGAGTGATCAGCTGCATCTCAGTCTTCATGTCAAGTGTCGTGGCGGGGTCCCACGAGTCGATGGTCGGCGCGGTGGTGCTCACCATCTTCTCGACGTAGCTCCTGACCATCTCTCTGTGGAAGGGCGGCTGCATCTGCCGCCTCCGTGCCAGATGCACGCGGCCCTCGGTGACAGGCAGAGCATCCTTGCTGAAAAGTTTCAGTCCCTCGAGAAGGAGGCCCTTGGAGAAGGCGTCCGCCTGTCGGGTGAGCATCTCGTGTATCAGGGTGGGGTCGTTCACGACAGCCACGCTCTTGGGACCCAGCCGGATACGCACGATCGGCCCGTAGGCGCGGACGTCCTGCATGAACTTCAGCCGGCTGCTGCTCCCTGCCATGGAGAGACCGTGTCCGAGGAGCGGAAGGCGCCCTGGGACTACGGGCGGGATTCCGGGTGCGCTGTCCAAAACTGGTCCTTTCCTGTGCGAGTCGGTGGGGTCGGTCAAGGGCACACGTGCGCGGTGAAGGCGAAGACGTCGGAGTCAGGTGGTGTCCTCGATGGGCGCTGTGGTCCGTGTGAGCTCCTCATGCAACAGAACTCCCCCTCTTGGCCCAGTTCCGCACCCCGGTCGATGTCCCGATTCCATCTCCTTGGCGGCTGGGCCAGAAGTACACGCTCGCGTGGCAGGGTGAAGCCGGCCCGGACGTTGTGAAGCCGGCCCGGACGTTCTTCAGGGGGAGGTAGGCGCGAACGCGCTGGTAGCTGCCCGTGTAGCCGAGCGGGACGATCTCCTCCCACGGTTTCCAGGCGTTCGTGCGGCCCGCGTTCCGGTCTGCGGTGCGCCGGCGGTGGCGCCTTCGGCGAAGAACGGGGCGCGGTCGCGGCACACGACCTCGATTCCGGGCCGTTGGGCCAGCCAGGCGGCCAGGCTGGATGACTCCCGGTCGGGCAGCAGGTCGACCGGCCGGCGAGGGCGAGACCGATCGCAGCCGGGGGCGAGCGGAGACGCTCGGTCCGCCGGCCGTGACTTCGGGTCAGGCCGGTATCCGCTCGACGAACGTGCGACGCCCACCGACAGCACCGCGACGTCGTCGATCGACGGGAACTCGGCGGTCACTCACAGTGCACGGACCACACAACCTGCGCCAGAACCCGTTCCGTATCGCGCTTCAGTCCGTATCGCGTCTCCGCACCTCACTCCGCTTCGAGGTCCAGCCGCCACTCGTTGCACCGCATCATGTGGCCGACCGGATACTCGAAGTCGCTCTCCCCGATCAGCTCGAAGCCCACCTTGCGGCACACCGCGTTCGACGCGCCGTTGCCCACCGACGGGTACGCCATCAGACAGCGGTGCTTGCGCTCCGCCCGCGCCTGCTCCACCACCGCCCTCGTCGCCGCCACCGCGAGCCCGCGGCCCTGGAACTCGCCGAGCACGCCCCAGCCCGTCTCGTACACGTCCTGCCCCTGCCGGGTGGTCTCCCAGAAGCCGGTGTTCCCCACCGGCACCTCCTCCGGCAGCAGGACGATCCGGAACATCCTGCCCTTGCCCGTCCGGTCGGCACTCAGCGTGACGTACCTGTGGTGCCTCGCCAGCACCTGGTCCTCGGTCTCGGGACCGCCGAGATGCGTCATCAGCTCCGGCGCGTTCCCGGCGCGCAGCAGCCCAAGATCCCCCTCCGACCATGGCTCCAGCCGCACCTGGGGTGCTTTCATCTCCATGGAACCGACTGTAGATCGAGGCACTGACAACGGAACCGACAACGGAACCGCTGAGCGGGAGGTGCGGTCGCATGAGCTACACCGGCGTCTGGTCCGTCGGCGCCGTACCCGACGCCGAGGTCGTCGCCCTGCCCCGGCGGTTCGCCCACCTCGACGAGACCTGGACCGTCCCGGACGGCTGCGCCGACGACCTGCGCTGGTGGCTGGGCGGCGGCGACCGTGAGCCGTACTTCACGCCAGGACCGACCGCCGCCGCGCATCGCTTCGCCGCCTTCGCGCGCGGCGGCGGCCCGACCGCGCCCGCCGTGGTGGCCATGCGGGAGGCCGCGACCGACCTCCTGGGGCGGGCCGAAGCCGACGGGACCGACCCGGACGGGCTGTTCGCCGTGGCCGTACGCAAAGGTGAGCCCGCGACCGCGCTCCTCCACGGGCTGGGCGCCGAGGCGTCCGCCCAACTGCCGGGCTGGTTCGGGGACTTCCTCCTCACCGCCGACGAGGTGCGGGCCGTGCTGCCGGGCGCCGAGTCCGTGCTGGCGGTGACGGGGCACCGCCGTACGGAGGTGCTCGCCCGCGTCAACGCCTGGGCGTACGCGATGACCGACGCGCCGGAGGGGGAGTTCGACGCCGCCGGACTGCTGGCCGGGCCGCTGCGGGTGCTCCGGTACGCCGCCGCTCATGGCTTGGGCGTCGTCGCCGTGACCGGGGCCTACTGAACCGGGTGCCCCTGCGCGTACGCCGTCGGCGGCACGCCCACCGTCGCCGTGAAGTCCCGCACCAGATGCGCCTGGTCGCTGTAGCCCAGCTCGGCCGCCAGAGCGGCCCAGTCCAGCTCCTCGTCCGCCTCGGCGCGCTCCAGCGCCTCGTGGATGCGGTGGCGGAGGATGACCCACTTCGGTCCCACTCCCACGTACGTGGCGAACAGCCGCTGCAACGAGCGCACCGAAAGACCGGCCGCCGTCGCCAGTTGCGCCGCCCGCCGGATCGTGCGGTCCTCGCCGAGCAGGCCGACCACCCGCATGGCCTCGTCGGCCCCCGGTTCCGGCCGCGCGCCCAGACCCAGCAGGTACGTGTCGAGCGCGGCGACCCGCGCGTCCTCCTCAGGAGGATCGAGGATCGCGTCGACGTCCGCTGCGACGCCCGCGTCGACACCCGCGTCCGTCGCGGGCAGCACCTCGTCGATCGGCACCCGCCGCCCCGACCACTCGGAGACCGGCCACGCGGGCGCGAAGGGGTGGAAGCCGCCGGGGCGGAACTTCACCCCGCACACCCGCCCGCGCGCCTCCAGTTTCTGCGTGAACAGTTCGAGGCCGATCCCCGCGACCTCACCCCAGGGCGGGGCCGTGCCGAACCGCTGGAAGACCACGTTCACCGACGGGTGCGGGACGACGTGGGAGGCGTACGGCTCCGAGAGGTCCCAGTCGATCAGCCAGTACAACTCCACATACCGGCGCAGCTCCGGGGCCGGCAGACGGCGGCGGAAATCGACCCGTGCGAAGAGCGCGGAGGCGTCGACGATGCCTCGTGTGTCGCGCCGTGGAGCTGTCATGGCCGGATCCTATGTCGTGTTTGTTCAAGACGCCGAGGTGCGCCGTCCGTAGCGTCGGACGCATGACCGACAAGATCAGCACCCTCATCGAAACGGCCGCCGACGACGCCCTCCCGGTGCTCCGGGGAGTGCGCGACGACCAGCTCACCCTGCCCACGCCCTGCGCCGAGTACGACGTGCACGGCCTGCTGGATCACCTGTTCCAGGTGATCACCAACTTCCAGGTGCTCGCCGCCAAGGGCGAGTCCGACTTCGGCGCGACGGCCGAGCGCCTGGCCGACGACCGGCGCGAGCGCTTCGCCGCCGAGATCGCCAAGCTGATCAAGGCATGGGCCGCGCCGGGCGCGGAGGACGGCCTCACCGGAGGCATGAACATGCCCGCGCGGACCGTCGGCGCGATGGCGCTGGGCGATCTGGCCGTGCACTCCTGGGACCTGGCGCGCGCGACCGGGCAGTCGTACGAGCCGGACGCCGCCGTCGTGGCGATGCTCAACGACGAGTTCACGGCGCTGGCGCCGACGGCCCGGAAGATGGGCGTCTTCGGCGAGCCCTTCCCCGTAGGGGAGGACGTGACGCCGTTCGAGTCCCTGCTGGCCGAGACCGGGCGTGACCCGGCGTGGCGGCCGTCCGTCAGCGCGTAGTGACCTCGGCCCGGCCGGGAGTGACCTCCGCCCGGCCGGTAGTGACCTCGGTCCGGCCGACGCCGGTGATCGCCGACTCCACCGCCGCCACGCGGTCCGCGAGCAGCCCCAGCGCCGCGACCGCCCGCGTCATGGGGTCGCCCTCCGGGCCGCCGAGTGCCTGCCTCCGTACGTAGGTCGCCTTGATCTCCGTCCAGCGGTCGGCCTGTTCCGGTGTCAGCGACGACCGAAGCTCGGCCAGCCGCAGCAGATTCGCCTCGGCGCCCGTGGTGAGCGTCTGGGCCTCGCCCGCGTAGTGGTCGTCCACGACCGCCGTCAGCTCGGCGTCGTTCATCACCGGGTCGATCCGCGCGGCGATCTTGTTCATGTCGCGGTACGAGCCCTGGAGCTGGAACGGCGGTGCGGTACGCGACTCGTCCGTCCGCGCCGCCGACGCGATGTACGCCTCGTTCACGGCGAGGACCGTGCGCCGGGCCGTCAGCAGATGCCGCAGGACGGCGACGACCCGGTCCAGTTCGGCGGGGGCGTACGGATGGACCAGGGTGTCCGACACGGCCGTCGGGTCGCCCTCCGCGAGACGCACCAGGACGTCGAGATCGCGCCGGTCGCGGCCCGCGAGCGGGGCGAGCACCGGGTTGGACGTGAGCGCGTTCTCCACGAAGCTCAGCGCGAACACGTCCTCCTTGCCGGTCAGTACGTCGCCGAGGTTCCAGACGTCCGCGCGGTTCGCGAGCATGTCGGGGACGCGGAAGTGCCCGCCGGCGCCGGTGTACGGATTGCCGGCCATGCAGACCGCGAACCGCTTGCCCCGCAGGTCGTACGTGCGCGCCTCGCCCTCCCACACGCCCTCGATGCGGCGTTGCGCGTCGCACAGCGCGATGAACTTCTGCAGCAGCTCCGGTGACGTGTGCTGGATGTCGTCCAGGTACAGCAGCGTGTTGCTGCCCGCCGCCAGCGCGAAGTTGATCTTCTCGACCTCCTGGCGCGCGGTCGCGTTCGGCGCCTCGGCCGGGTCGAGCGAGGTGACGGCCGTCCCGAGCGCCGGCCCGTCGATCTTCACCAGGAGGAGGCCGAGGCGGTCGGCGACATACTCCATGAGCGTCGTCTTGCCGTAGCCGGGCGGTGAGACGAGCAGCAGAAGGCCGTTGGTGTCTGTACGCCTGCTGTCGTCGGAGGTGCCCAGCTGCTTGGCGAGGTTGTCGCCGACGAGCGGCAGGTAGACCTCGTCGACGAGCCGGTTCCGTACGAAGGAGGACAGGACCCGGGGCCGGAACTCGTCCAGCCGCAGCCGGGCCCGTTCGGCGGCCACCAGGGCGGTGCGCTGCCGCTGGTAGGCGCGGAAGCCGGGCACCGTGCGCTCACGGAAGTCCCGCGTCCTGAGGAGGAGTTCGTCGATCCGTACGGTCATCCGGCGGCCGGTGACGCGCGGATGGCTGCCGAGCAGGCCGTCGACCTCGGTGGTGAGGCGCGCCGTGGAGCCGTAACGGTCGAGTTCCGGGCAGAGTTCGACGGCCACGGCCTCGGTCAGATCGCCGGGGTCGGTCTCGCCGCGAACGGCGCTGTACGAGGTGAGCCAGGCATCCACGAGCTGCCGGCGGGCGGTGAGGCCGTCCTCCCGCGCCTGCTTCAGGTCCTCGGCGAGCGCCGGGCCGCCGGGGGAGCGGTGGAAGCCGTCGAGCAGCGCGCGGGCCGCCGCGCCCGTGACGAAACCGGGCGGGCCGCTCGTCAGCTCCTCGAAGAGGTAGTCGGCGACGTGAAGGGGGTCGGCAGCCGTGCCGGTGTCGCTGTTCGCGCCGAACTCCCGTACCGCCGACGCCACCTCCGTAACGAAGGCGTCGATCGCGACAGCCGGCCCGAACGTCTCGCGCACCCGTGCCAGCGACACCGCCCGGCGGGTCCAGTTCTCCCGAGCCTCCTCCGTCACGCCGTACGCCCAGAACAGCTGCGCCGTCGCGCGGGCCGCCGGCGGGTGGCGCAGCAGGCCCGCCTCGTCGTGCAGGCGCAGCAGCGCGGTGAGGACGGCCGTCGCGTCGTGGTCGTGGACGCCGCGCTGATGGCCCTCGTCGTACGCGGCCTCCGCCGCCGCCCTGACCAGCGCGGGGAGGTCGGCCGCCGCCCGGAGTCCGGCGGCGCCGTGTTCGGCCAGCAGACGGGCGGCCAGGTGCTCGGCGCGGTAGACGTCGGGGGACTCGGAGGGCAGCGACTGGTCCCAGTACGGGCGGGTCGCCTCGAACGCCGGGTCCGTGACGGGGCTGCGGTAGTCGGTGCCGGTGAGCGCGAGCGCCGTGCGGTCGCCGTGCGGGACGAGGGTCAGTTCCGGCGCCCGGGTGTTCACCGCGAAGGTGTGGCGGCCGAGCCGGATCGTGGCGCCGCCGTCCGCGTACAGGTCGGTGCGGTCGCGCAGGGCCCGCGCCGCCTCCTGGCGGGCGGACATGAGCCGCCCGGCCAGCTCCTCGGCGCGCACCCGGTCGCCCAGCTCCCGCAGCTCGTCGGCCGTGCGGCGGACCTTCGCGACCATCGGGTCGGAGGCGAAGTAGGTGTTGACGGCGTCGGTGTCGGCGAGCGAGGAGAGCCGGCGGGAGATCGAGCCGAGCACGCGGACGGCCGAGTCGGCCAGCCGCTCGGCGCGCCGGGCGCGGGTGTCCTGGAGGGACTGCCTGCGGGCGGCGAACGCCTCGTAGACCTCGGTGCGCTTCGCGTCGAGTTCGGCGAGGAAGCCCTCGTACTCGACGAAGCGCGACTCCAGGTCCTCCAGCTGCAGCAGCAGCCCGGCGAGCTGTTCGTCGCAGGTCTGGGGGGTGTCGGCGGCGGCGAGCGCGCCCGTCACCGCCTGCCCCAGCAGGGCGAATTCGGCGGCGAACTCGGCACGGCCCTCGTGGTCGAGCAGTTCGGCGCGGCGCGCTTCGAGGGTGGCGCGGGCGCGGTTGACGCCGCCGAGGACGTCCGCGACGCGCTCAAGGACCGACGTACGGACGACGGTGTCGCCGATGTCGAGTCCCGTGACGACCTCGGTGACGGTCCGCAGTCCGGCGGCGTGCTCCTTGAGGCGTGCGGCGACCGGCGCGGCCTCGGCGACCGTCGTGATGGCCGCCGCGTCGGCCGTCAGCCGCTCCACCTCGGTGTGGTGGTCCGCGAACGCGTCCTCGCGACCGAGGAAGGCGACGGCACGGCGCGCGGCCGCGTCGATGTCGCCCTCGGTCGCCGCGACGAGGCTGTCGATGCGCTCGGTGTCGGCGTACCGCATCTCCTTCAGTGTCACCAAGTGGCCCTGCGCACGCCGGAGTTCGGTGAGTCGGTCCACCCAGTCGGCCGCGCTGCGGGGTGCCTCGCCGCGGACGCGGCGTACGAGCGCGGCGACCTGTGCGGCGGACTCGGTGAGCGCGTCCGCCGCCCGCCGGGTCAGGGTCCGTACGGTCCGGAACTCGCCCAGCACCTGCTCGGCGGTGGCCCTGATCTCGGCCAACAGGCCGTGCGGGGAGCCCAGTTCGGGATCGGTCAGCCAGTGGTGGCGGTCGGCGGCGCGGGCGCACGAGGTGACGAGCGCGTCGTACGCGGCCGTCGTCGGGGCCGCCGTGGGCGCCGTCGTCCCGGCGACCGCGCGGGCGACCGCCAGGCAGTCCGCGATACCGCGCACGAGGTCGGCGTTGCCCACGCGCGCGAGGGGGCCGGTGCCGGCGGGGCGGGTCGCGGCGTACGTGTCGGAGACGTACGGCGACTGCCAGAGCTGGAGCGGATGCACCCGCGCGGGCTCCTGGGCCGCGCGCAGGGTGAGGAGGGTGCCGTCGTCGAAGACGGCGTAGCCGCTGCCGGTCAGGGGCGCCGCGGCCTCCTTACGGATGACGTTGTACGGCAGGAGCAGGGTGCGGCCCTCGGCGCGGTCCTGGAAGACGTACAGCACGTCCTCCCCGTTGGGGGAGTGCACCGCCCGCTCGAACTCCAGGTCTCCGGCGGATCCGGAGCCCGTGCCGGTGCCCACGCCCGTGCCTGTGCCCGTGCCTGCGCCTGTGTCGAATGTCTTGGCCGCGCCCGCAGCCGCCAGGTAGTAGCCGCCCGGGAAGACGACGCCCTGGTCCTCGGGGAGCCGGCGGCAGGACCTGCCGATGCCGTCGAGGCGGACGACCGTCCCGGAGAGGGTGTTGAGGACGAGATGGCGCCAGGCGTCCTCCTTGTAAGGACGCACGCGCAGCAGGAGCAGCGCGCCCACGCGCGCGTGGGCGACGTCGGCGTCCGCGAGGGACTGGAGGGGTTCGGCGACGGGCTCGGAGTAGATCCCCTCGGCCGTCTCGGTGTCGTCGGCGGTCTTGAGGGTGAGGGCCCCGCCGACCGTGGAGACGTACGCCTCGCCGCCGACGCGGATGTGCGGATGGCGGCCCAGCACATGGTCGTCGCGGGTGGCCGCCGTCCACTCCACGTCGTGCGACGGCGGGAAGACATGGTCCCGGTCGCCGCGCGCGTCCAGGAACTCCGCCGTGCCGTCGGTGCGCAACGCCCACCGCAGTACGCGGATGTCGGCGGCCTTCTCGCCCGTACGGAACACGGCCAGCAACTTGCCGCCGAGACGGCGCAGTCGGAGCAGCCGCGCGCCACGGTAGTAACGGAACAGCGCGCCCAGCTCTCTTACGAAGGCGGGGTCGTCCAGCAGTCCGGGGACCGTGTCTTCGGGCAGCGGGTCGAGCGCGCGGTCGTGGAGGGCGAAGACGTCCGAGACCGCGATCTCGGAGCCATGGTCCGCAGCCGTGGCGGTGTCGACGGCATGGCCGAAGAGGAGCACGTCCCCGACGGCGACGATGTCGCGCGGCACGCTCGCGTACGGCGTCCGGACCTGTCCGGTGCCGGTGAGGCGCAGCTCGGTGGAGCCGAAGGCCTCGGTGCGGCGGGAGTTGAGCGCTTCCGTACGGAGGGCGAGTTCCACGCCCTGGGCGGCGAGCCGGTCGCGCAGCACCTCGTAGGCACCGGCGTCGATACGCGTACCCGTACCGCTGCCCGCGTCCGCTTCGTTGGCCGTCGTCGTCATGTGTGGTCACTCCCTGCGGGGTCGTCGGCGAAGCGGGGCCGGAGCTGCCACACCCCCGTGGCGGCAGCTCCGGCCGGTCTTGATGGTCCTCGCGGTGGCCGTCAGGCCTTGAGCGCGCCGTTCACGCCCGTGCTCGTGCCCGTACCGCCCAACTCCGCGATGGGCATGTCCGCGAGCCCCAACTGCTTCGCCTTGTCGAGCAGTTCACCGAGCTGCCCGCTCCGCGGCCCTGTACCGCCGCCCGACGCCATCAGCTTCGTCAGGAGCGCCGACACCGTCAGATTCCGCACGTCGGCCGTCGACACGGACCCGAGCATCTTCGCCAGGTCGTCCGTGAAGCTCGCCGACCCGTCCAGCCACGGCCCCGCCAGCGCCTGCGCCGTGTCCGAGTGCCGCATGAAACCGTCCAGGCCCTTGCCGAGCGAGATCGACGACACGAGCCGGTCGAAGAAGACGGTGTCCCCGCCGACGATGTTGATGTCCGCGCTCTCCAGGCCCGTCGCCAGCACGGCGGCCTGCGCCTCGGCGACCTGCCGCTGCGTCTCCAGGCCCGCCAGCCGTACCTCCTTGTCGGCCTCCAGACGCAGCCGGTACTCCTCGTGCCCCCGCGACGCCTCGTCCAGCGCGGCCATCGCCGCCGCCTTCTCGGTCAGCCCGGCCGCCTCGGCGCGCAGGCGCGCCTCCGTGGCCCCGGCCTCCGCGCGGCCGGCCTTCTCGACCGCGTCGGCCTCCTTCTCCCGTACCTGCACCGCCGCCAGGCCGATGGCCGCCGTCTCGGCCTGGATGCCCTCCGCCAGCCGTGTCTTGGCCGTCGCGTCGAGGTCCGCCGACTTCACCCGTGCCTCGGCGAGGGTGATCTGCTCGGCGGCCCGGTGGACCGCCGCCTGCTCGGCCGCCTCGGCCGCCTTGATGTCCTTGACCAGCCGCTCCTGCGCCTCGGCCTCGGCCGCGATGATGATCGACTGGCGGTCGCGCTCGGCTGACTCCACGGCGCGCAGCCGCTTGATGGACTCCTCCTGCTCGGCGACCGTACGGTCCACGGCGATCCGCTCGCGGATCACCTCGGCGATCTCCCTGCGCTCCGTCTCGACCTCCTTCTCGGCCGAGATACGGGTCAGTTCGGTCTCCCGCTCGCGGGCGATGACCTCAAGGAGGCGGTCCTTCTCGATGCGCTCGGTCTCGATGGCGATGACCCGCTCGCGGTTCTTCTCGGCGACGGCGACCTCGCGCGCCTGGTTCTCGCGCTGGACCCCCAACTGCTCCTCCGTACTGAGGAAGGCGCTCTGCGCCCGCAGCCGCTCCTCCTCGCGCACGCGCGCCGTCTCGGCCTCCTCGCGCGCCCGTACGGTGTCGATCTCGCGCTTCTGCTTGCTCTCGGCGTCGGCCTGCCGCCGCTCCAGCTCCAGGATGGCCTCGCGGGCGTCGACGTTCTGCCGAGTGGTCTCCTTCTCCTCTGTACGGAGGAACTCGTTGGTGCGGACATGCTCGATCGCCGTCAGCTCGGTGATCTTCCGGATGCCCTGAGCGTCCAGGATGTTGTTCGTGTCGAGCTGCGCGAGCGGCGTCTGCTCCAGGTAGTCGATCGCCGCGTCCTCCAGGCTGTAGCCGTTGAGGTCGGTGCCGATGACCTGGATGATCCGGTCCCTGAACTCGTCGCGCTTGGTGTAGAGATCGGTGAAGTCGAGCTGCTTGCCGACCGTCTTCAGCGCCTCGGAGAACTTGGCGTTGAACAGCTCCTGCAACGTCTCCTTGTCGCTGGCCCGCGCCGTGCCGATGGCCTGCGCGACCTTGATGACGTCCTCGGTGGTCTTGTTGACCCGGACGAAGAACGAGATCCGGATGTCGGCGCGGATGTTGTCCCGGCAGATCAGTCCGTCCCGGCCGGTGCGGGTGATGTCGATGGCCTTGACGGAGATGTCCATCGTCTCGGCCTTGTGGAGCACGGGAAGGACGACCTGGCCGGTGAAGGTGACGTCGACCTTCCGCATCTTCGACACGATCAGGGCCTTGCCCTGCTCGACCTTGCGGAAGAGCCGGCTGACGACCAGGAGCAGGGTCACTGCGATGAGCAGGAGGACGGCGACGAGCACGCCGACGCCCAAGGTGATGGCATCCATGAGAAGTCCTTGCGTGGAGGCATGAGAAGGCATGAGAAGGCGTTGGCGAGGCATGGCGAGGTACGGCGAGCCATGAGGGCCCGACCGACGAGGGTCGGGTGAAGGGATCGGCCGAGGGGAGTGGGTCGGCGGCAGCGGTCAGGCGGCCGAGGCGCGCGGGTCAAGCGCCGTGTCGTACGGCGCGACCCAGAAGAACTCACCGGCGTCGTCGTAGGCGTACAGCAGCCCCGTGCTGCCGTTGCTCAGGGCCGCCGCGCCGGCCTTCGCGGTGTCCGCGCGGTGCTGCCTGACCTGTACGACGGCGGTGGAGCCGTCCCGCGCGGCGACCTCGGCCTGGCCGAACCAGGCATCCACCCGTCCTGTCCGGATGGTGCAGGTCAGTCCCACGAAGTCGAGCCGGGACGGCCCGGGTTCGTCGGGGAAGAGCGTGTGCAGCGGCCGTACGAGCAGCCGGGTGGCCCACCAGGCGAGCAGCACCGCGCCGACGAGGACGGCGAGAGCCGACACGGCGCGGACGAGACCGGAGGCGTCGAAGGCACCGAAGCGGTGCAGCAACACGGAAGCGGCGAGGCTGCTGAACCACGCGACGGCTGTCAGCAGTGAGCAGGCCACGGTGACCGGCACTCCGCCGATCCCGGCGGTGTCGAGGTCGACGTCCGAGTCGAAGCTGTCGGTCTCGGCGACGCCGGTCAGCACCAGCAGCCAGAAGCCGACGACCACGATCAGTGCGGCGGTGAACAGGAAGGTGGGGAATCCGAGTGCCGCGTCGATGAATTCACGCATTCCCGTTCCCCCTCACCCCCGGCGCTCCGCCGCCGTACCGACCGGACCGGCTCCGGATGCCGGAGTGCGAGTGCGCGCACTCCGGCACCGGAATCCGTCCCCCGTTTTCCGTGGTCCGATCCTGTCAGCCGACCGGCCAGGCACGCATTGCCGGATCCCGGCAATCTTTACGGGGCCTTAATGCCGGGTGTCGGCGCCGGATCGGCGTCTGACAGGCTGGACGGCACCCGCGTTAAGAACGCGTCAGGACGGATCAGGAAGCCGGGGGGCTGCGATGGCGGACCACACGACAGGCCGGACCACGGACCAGGAGATGTTCCAGGAGTACTTGACCGGCTACGACCGGATCCTCTCGGACGTCTCGATGACCGGACGCCGCCTCACCCGCGACGAGCTGGACTCGCGCCGCGCGCTGGGCGAGCAGGCCGCCGAGGCCGGCCACGGACTGCGGGCCCTGGTGAGCAGGTATCTGACCGCCACCCGCGCCGCCTGGCCCGTCTCCTCGGCCGACACGGCGTCCGCCGACAGCGTCCTGGCCGCCGTCGAGCAGGCGGTCGACGCGTTCGCCGAGGGGTACGAGCGGGCCCAGCGGCTCGCCGTACGCCGCGAGGAGGCGTCCCGGCGTGAGTTCATCGACGACCTGCTGCACGGGCGCAGCGACCTCGGCAGGCTCGCCGAGCGGGCCGGGCGCTTCGGGCTCCAGCTCTCCCACGCGCACGCCGTGGCCGTGGCCGTCGGGGAGGCCGCGTACGCCGAGACCGACCCCGTCACCCGCAGCGTCGAACTCGCCCTCGTCTCCCGCTTCGGCGACCGCCGCATCCTGCTGACCACCAAGGACGGGCGGCTCATCTGCGTCGCGCCCGCCGACGAGGGCGACGTCCTCACGTACTTCGCGAAGCAGGCGCACGCTGCGACGGACGGCGGACGGGTCACCATCGGGCGCGCGCACCCGGGGGCGGGCGGCGTCGTGCAGTCGTACGAGGAGGCGCTCAACGCGCAGGACCTCGCCGACCGTATGGCGCTGGACGAGCCGGTGCTCCGCGCGGCCGACCTGCTGGTCTACCCGGTGCTCAGCCGGGACCGGGAGGCGATGACCGATCTCGTACGCAGCGCCCTCGGCCCTCTTAAGGAGGCGCGCGGCGGCGCCCGGCCGCTGCTCGACACGTTGACGGCGTACTTCGACGCGGGGTGTGTGTCGGCGGAAGCGGCGCGGCGGCTGAATCTGAGCGTGCGCGCGCTGACGTACCGGCTGGAGCGCATACACAAGCTCACCGGGTCGGACCCGGCGGAGCCTTTCCAGCGCTACACGCTCCAGACGGCCGTGATCGGCGCGCGGCTGCTGGACTGGCCGGCGAAGGAGATCTGACCATTCCGGGTCGCCGCACCTCCCAGGCACTATGGAGGAGGCCGGTGTCGCCCCACCGCGACCACCGCTCCACCGCTCCACCGCTCCACCGCTCCACAGCTCTACGGCGCCACCGCCCCACCGCCCCACGTCACGGACGAACAGGAGATCGCAGGATGACCGAGCGCAAGCCACCCGGCATCAACTTCGAGACATGGGTCGACAGGCAGGTCCGCGAGGCCGCTGAGCGCGGCGCCTTCGACAATCTGCCGGGGGCGGGCAAGCCGCTGCCGTCCGACTCCGCCCCGTACGACGAACTGTGGTGGATCAAGGGAAAGATGGAGCGGGAGGGAATCTCCCACCTGCCGCCGACGCTGAGCCTCCGTAAGGAGGTGGAGGACGCGCTCGCCGCCGCCCACGAGGCAGCGTCGGAAGCGCAGGCGCGGCGGATCATCGCCGCCATCAACGAGAAGATCCGCGCCGCGATCGCCAGACCGCCGGCCGGGCCGCCGCTGAACAAGAAGCCCTTCGACGTCGAGGAGATCGCCGCCGAGTGGCGCGAGCGACATTAGTCACTCTCGGTCACCCTTTCGGGCACTCCCCTTCTGTTTGCCATTCCTTTACTATGATGTTTCGTCCCCTCCGCCGATCACGGCAGGGACACCCCGACCGACAAAGAAGGAAGCAGCAGTTCCACGATGGAGCCTCCTAGTACCAGCCGTGCCATTTCCCCTCCGCTTTACCTGACCGGCGGAGCGGGGGTGGCACGGTGACCGAGATCTTCTTCCTGCTGATCGCCCTCGGGCTCACACTCGCCTGTGCCGTCTTCGTGGCCGCCGAGTTCTCGCTGACCACGGTCGAGCGCGACAGCCTGGAGCGCGCCGCCGCGGCCGGTGAGCGCGGCGCCGAAGGCGCCCTCAAGGCCGTCCGACGCCTCACCTTCCAGCTGTCCGGCGCGCAGCTGGGCATCACCGTCACCTCCCTCGTCATCGGCATGCTCGCCGAGCCGTCCATGGCCGTGCTGCTGCGCGGACCGCTGGAGGCCGTCGGGCTGGGCGCGGCCGCGTCGGTCGTGGCCACCGTCCTCGGTGTCGTGATCTCCACGATCGTGCTGATGGTCATCGGCGAGCTGGTCCCCAAGAACTGGGCGATCTCGCGGCCGCTGGCCGTCGCCAAGGTCGTCGCGGGCCCGCAGCGCGGCTTCACCGCCGCCTTCGGCCCGCTCATCCGGCATCTCAACAGCACGGCGAATCGTTTCGTCCGGCGCATGGGCCTGGAGCCCACCGACGAGCTGGTCTCCGCCCGTACGCCCGACGAGCTGATCTCCCTCGCCCGGCACTCCGCCGCCGAGGGCGCGCTGGAGCAGGACTCGGCCGAGCTGTTCGTACGGACCCTGCGACTCGGCGAGCTGACGGCCGAGAACGTCATGACGCCCCGCGTCGACGTCCAGGCGCTGGAGGCCGGTGCGACGGCGGCCGACGCCGCCAATCTGACGTACGCCACCGGCCTCTCCCGCTTCCCCGTCTACCGCGACAGCCTGGACGAGGTGATCGGCACGGTCCACATCCGTGACGTCCTCGCCCTGGAGCCGGAGCGGCGCGCCCGCGTCTCCGTCACCGAGCTGGCCAGCGAGCCGCTGCTGGTGCCCGACACCCTCACCGCCGATCTGCTGCTGGACCGGCTGCGTGCCGCGCGCACGATGGCCGTGGTCATCGACGAGTACGGCGGCACGGCGGGCGTGGCCACCATGGAGGACATCGTCGAGGAGGTCGTCGGCGAGGTACGCGACGAGCACGACCCCGTCGAGACCCCCGACCTGCTGCCCGCGCCGCCGAACGCGGACGGGCGCGCGACCTGGGAGGCGGACGGCAGCGTACGGATCGACGAGCTGGCCCGGATCGGTCTTGTCGCCCCGGAGGGGCCGTACGAGACCGTCGCCGGACTCGTCGCCGCCCGGCTGGCGCGGATCCCCGTCGAGGGCGACACGGTCGAACTGGACGGCTGGCGGCTGGATGTCCTCGACATCGAGCACCACGTCGCGGAGCGCGTGCACATCACCGAGCCGGCGCGGGCCGTCGCGGCCGGGTCCGACACGGAGCCGTACGCGGCATCCGTACCCGACGCCACCACCGACACCGACACCGACGCCACCACCGACACCGACGACCCCTCGCGCCAGTACGCCGGAGAAGCCCGATGACCGCCCTGCAACTCGCCATCGGCGCACTGACGCTGCTGACCAACGCCTTCTTCGTCGGCGCCGAATTCGCCCTCATCGCCGTCCGCCGCAGCCAGATCGAGCCGCACGCCCGCAGGGGCGACAAGCGGGCGCACACCGTGCTGTACGGGCTTGAGCACCTGTCGGCCATGATGGCCACCGCCCAGCTCGGCATCACCGTCTCGTCGCTGGTCCTCGGCGCCGTCGCCGAACCGGCCATCGCGCACCTGCTGGAGCCCGGCTTCGAGGTGGCGCGGGTCCCCGAGGCACTGGTCCACCCGATCGCGTTCGTGATCGCACTGACCCTGGCCACGTATCTGCACATGCTGTTCGGCGAGATGATCCCGAAGAACATCGCACTCGCCGCGCCCACCAAGACGGCGCTCGTGCTCGGCCCGCCGCTGGTCGCCCTGACCCGCGCGCTGCGCCCGCTGATCTTCGGCATCAACGCGTTCGCCAACGTCCTGCTCCGGCTGATCAAGGTGGAGCCCAAGGACGAGGTCGCCGCCGTCTTCAACGACGACGAACTCGCCCGTATGGTCGCCGTCTCCAGCCAGGCCGGGCTGCTCTCACCGGCCGACGGCGAACGGCTGCGGGACGCGCTGGAGCTGGGCACCCGCCCGGTCGGCGAACTCCTCGTACCGCTGCGCCGGATGGTCACCGTCGACCACCGGGTGACCCCCGAACAACTGGAGCGGATCGCGTCGTCGGCCGGCTTCTCGCGGATCCCGGTCACCGGGCCCGCCGGCGCCGTCCTGGGCTACCTGCACATCAAGGACACTCTCGGCGTCGCCGACCGCACCAAGCCGTTCCCGCGCAGCACGCTCCACGCGGTGACACGGGTCCGGATCGACACCCCGCTGGACGACACGCTCACCGCGCTGCGGGCGGCGGACAGCCACCTGGCGGCGGTGACGGGCGAGGCGGGCACGCTGCTCGGCTTCGTGACGATGGAGGACGTGCTCGGCGAACTGGTGGGACCGGCCGCGGCGGCGTGACCGGCGACTCCGAAGACAACTCCTAGCGGGCAGCGCCCTGCAAGGGACGGCCGCTGCGCAGATTCCAGCGGCCGTTCCGCCCGCTCAACTCCGTGACCGTCAGCGGCTGTACGTCGATACGCCAGAACACCTGCGTCGGCGCGCCGATCGCGTGCACCGTCAGCGCGCGTACGACATCGGGCTCGGCCACCGCGAGGATGCGCGCCGAGTCCGGGCGCGCGTCGGCGCCCAGCGCGTCGAGCCAGTGGCCCAGGCGCACATGCAGCGCCTTCAGCGACTCCCCGCCGTGCGGCGTCGCCGTCGGGTCTGCCAGCCAGGCGGCGACCGCCTGCGGATCGGCGGCGCTGACCTCGTCCAGGCGCTTCCCGCGCCAGCGGCCCATCGCGCACGTACGCAGCTCGGGCAGGGGCTCCGCGACCAGGCCGAGGGCTTCGGCCGTCTGATGGCAGCGCACCGAGGGGGACGCGAACACCCGGTCGGCGGTGGCGCGTTGCTCGGCGAGGGCATGCGTACCTCGTACGGCCTCGGCCTGGCGCAGCCCGGTCGCGTCCAGCGGTCCGTCGGCGAAGCGCGCCTCGCGCAGCGCGGTGCTGAGCGCCGGTGAGATCAACGTCACGCGTGTGGTCATAGGGCTCTCCAGGGTGGTGCGTTCGCGGGACGCCGCCCGCCGCGACGCCCGCCACACGCCGGTCGAGCACCGGTCGAGCACCGAGGCCGGGCGGCGGTACGGGAGGAGTCGCCCTCTTGGCCCACCTGCCCGATCGCGGTACGTTCACGTCGATATCACGACGGCGAGACGGAAGTCCGGTGAGATTCCGGCACGGTCGCGCCACTGTATGCCGAGCAGCCTTCGCCACGTACGCGCGGACAGGCGGCCCGGTGAGTCAGACCCGATGGTCGTCGTGCCAGCTCCACTGAACGGGACGCGAGTTCCCAAGGAGGTTGTGCCATGGCTCAGTCCATCGTGCCCCCGGCCGTTTCCGCTCCCACCGGATCAGCGATATCCCCCCTGACTCCCCTGCCCCTGCGGGCGGTTCTGCCCTGGGCGGTCTTCGTGGGCACGCTGATGCTGGTGCTGCTGTACTTCGTCGGTGCCGAACAGGGCGCGACGTCGGTGTTCTCCGGGGCGGGTGTGCACGAGTGGGTGCACGACGGCCGTCATCTGCTCGGCTTCCCCTGCCACTGATCTGACGGAAGCGGGACACCCTCGGAGTACCTCACCATGCAATCGTCCACCGTCAGAAACCTGCTGGTCCGCGGCATGATCGCGGGCGTCGTCGCCGGACTGCTCGCCTTCGCGCTCGCGTACGTGGTGGGGGAGCCGTCCATCGACTCCTCCATCGCGTTGGAGGAGGCCGCGTCCGCCCCGGCCCATGAGCACGGCGACGCGGCAGCCGCCCCCGCCGAGGAAGAGGAGGAGCTGGTCACGCGGCCGGTCCAGTCGACCTTCGGCCTCGCCACCGGCGTTCTCGTGTACGGGGTGGCCCTGGGCGGCATCGCCTCGCTGGCCTTCGCCGTCTGTCTGGGCCGGGTCGGCCGGTTCCGGCCCCGGGCGACGGCCGCGCTGGTCGCGGGCGCCGCCTTCACCACCGTCTATCTGGTGCCGTTCCTCAAATACCCCGCGACCCCGCCGGCCGTGGGCAATCCCGACACCATCGGGAAACGCACGACGCTGTTCTTCCTGATGATCCTGCTCAGCGTGCTGGTCGCGGTCATCGCCGTCATCGCCGGGCGGCGGCTCGCGCCGACGCTGGGCAACTGGAACGCGACCGTCGCCGCCGGCGGCGGCTATGTGGTGGTCATGGCCGTGGCGTGTCTGCTGCTGCCCGCCAACACCGACGCGGTGAAGGAGACCTTCCCGGCCGCGCTGCTCTGGGAGTTCCGGCTGGCCTCGCTGGGGGTCCAGGCGCTGCTGTGGACGGCCTTCGGGCTGATCTTCGGCGCGCTGGCGGAGCGCGTACTGCGTCCCGCGGCGGATCCGGACGCCGCGGCAGCCGCGCCGGCTACGTCGGCGGCCCGTACCAGCTGACACCCGTACGCATCTTGTGCCCGGCAGGATTCCTGCCGGGCACAAGTCATGTATGGGCCATCCGTGTATGAGATCCGTAAAACGCACGCCTCGCGCCGTATGGGACCCGTCAACGTCGCTCGTGTCGCCGAAAAAAGAGGCTTTCCTCTAGAGGTCCAAGAATTTCCGACCTCTTTCAGGAGCTCACGATGGCCGATGTGGCCTTCGTCGTCACCACGATCGTGTTGTTCGCGTTGGTGGCTTTCGTTGCCAAGGGGGTGGCGAAGCTATGACCGTGGAGAACGTTGTCGGTCTCGTCATCGCTGTCGCTCTGCTGGGCTATCTGGTCCTCGCGTTGCTGTTCCCGGAGAGGTTCTGAGCCCTGATGAGCCCCGTCCTCGCCGGTGTGCTCCAGCTGCTCGCGCTCATGGTGGCGCTGGCCCTGGCATACCGACCACTCGGCGACTACATGGCCGGTGTCTATTCCTCCCCGAAGCATTTGCGGGTGGAGAAATGGATCTACCGGGCCATCGGCGCCAATCCCGCCACCGAGATGCGCTGGCCCGCCTATCTGCGGGGAGTTCTCGGATTCTCGTTGGTGAGTGTCCTCTTTCTGTATCTGATGCAGCGGATCCAGGGCAGTCTGCCCGGTTCCCTCGGTTTCTCGTCGATCGATCCGGACCAGGCGTTCAACACCGCCGCCTCGTTCGTGTCGAACACCAACTGGCAGTCGTACTACGGCGAACAGGCCATGGGCCATGTCGTGCAGACCGGCGGCCTGGCGGTGCAGAACTTCCTGTCGGCCGCGGTGGGCATGGCCGTGGCCATCGCGCTCGTCCGGGGCTTCGCCCGCTCCCGTACCGGTGAACTGGGCAACTTCTGGGCGGACATGGTGCGCGGCACCGTGCGGATCCTGCTGCCGATCGCGCTGGTGGGAGCGGTACTCCTGGTCGCCTGCGGGGCGATCCAGAACTTCGCCGGGATCCACTCGGTGGGCCAGTTCATGGGCGGCTCCCAGCAGTGGAACGGCGGGGCGGTGGCCTCGCAGGAGGCCATCAAGGAGCTGGGCACCAACGGCGGCGGTTACTTCAACGCCAACTCCGCCCACCCCTTCGAGAACCCCAACGGGCTGTCGAACCTCCTTGAGATCTTCCTCATTCTGCTCATTCCGCTGTCCCTGACGCGGACGTTCGGGCGGATGGTCGGGAGTGTGAAGCAGGGGTACGCGATCCTCGCCACGATGGTGACGATCTGGATCGTGTTCACCGCGCTGATGATGTGGACCGAATTCCACCACGGCGGCCCGGCGTTCGACATCGCCGGCGGCGCGTTGGAGGGCAAGGAGACCCGGTTCGGAGTCGGCGCCTCGTCCATCTTCTCGGTGGCGACCACCCTCACCTCCACCGGCGCGGTGAATTCGTTCCTCTCCTCGTACACCGGTTTCGGCGGCGGAATCGCCATGCTGGGAATGCAGTTGGGCGAGATCGCGCCCGGTGGTGTGGGCTCCGGATTGTACGGAATCCTCATCATGGCGGTGATCGCGGTGTTCCTCGCGGGTCTGATGGTGGGCCGGACACCGGAGTATCTGGGCAAGAAGATCGGGACCCGGCAGATCAAATTCGCCGCGTGCTACATCCTCATCACCCCGGCGCTGGTGCTGTGTTTCACCGGTGTGGCGATGGCGATGGACACCCCCGCGAATTCGATGACGAACAGCGGTGCGCACGGTTTCTCGGAGATTCTGTACGCGTATACGTCGGGTGCGAACAACAACGGTTCGGCTTTCGCGGGGCTCAACGCCGATACGCAGTGGTTCAACACCACGATCGGTATCGCGATGCTGCTGGGGCGTTTCCTGCCGATCGTGTTCGTCCTGGCGCTGGCCGGCTCGCTGGCCGAGCAGAAACCGGTGCCGATGACCGCGGGCACCCTGCGTACCGACAAGCCCCTGTTCAGCGGGCTCCTCGTCGGCACGATCATGATCGTCGCCGGTCTGACCTACTTCCCCGCACTCGCGCTGGGACCGCTCGCCGAAGGACTCGCGTCATGAGCACTGCCACTTCAACACCAACGCCCGACCCCGGGTCGGGCCCCTCGCGGGCGCCGCACTCGGACGTGCCGACCTCGCACCGGCCCGGCGACGACGGGCGGGTCGGCGGCGGTCTGTTCGACCCCAAGCAGCTGGTCAAGTCGTTCCCCGACGCGATCAGGAAGCTCGATCCCCGGGTGATGGTCAAGTCTCCGGTGATGTTCGTGGTCGAGGTCGGCTCGGTGCTCACCACCGTGCTGGCGATCACGAAACCGGGCGACTGGTTCGGCTGGGCGATCACCGCCTGGCTGTGGCTGACCACGATCTTCGCCAACCTCGCGGAGGCGGTCGCCGAGGGCCGCGGCAAGGCGCAGGCCGACACCCTCCGCAAGGCGAAGACCGACTCGGTCGCACGGCGCCTGACGGGGCGGAACGCGGAGCCCGTATCGAAAAATCGTGCGCCTGCGGGTGGGGCCGGGGCTGCGGCCGGGGCCGGGGCCGAGGAGCGGGTGCCGGGCACCGACCTGCGTGTCGGCGACCTCGTCGTGTGCGAGGCCGGTGACATCATCCCCGGTGACGGTGATGTCGTGGAAGGCGTCGCCTCTGTCGACGAGTCCGCGATCACCGGTGAATCGGCTCCCGTCATCCGGGAGTCGGGTGGTGACCGCAGCGCGGTGACGGGCGGGACGAAGGTTCTCTCCGACCGTATCGTCATCAAGATCACGACCAAGCCCGGCGAGACGTTCATCGACCGGATGATCGCCCTGGTCGAGGGCGCGGCCCGGCAGAAGACACCCAACGAGATCGCGCTGAACATCCTTCTCGCGTCCCTCACCATCGTGTTCCTGCTGGCCGTCGTCACCCTCCAGCCGTTCGCGATCTACGCGGGCGCCCAGCAGTCGATGATCGTGCTGACCGCGCTGCTCGTCTGTCTGATTCCCACCACGATCGGGGCGCTGCTGTCGGCCATCGGTATCGCGGGCATGGACCGGCTGGTGCAGCGCAATGTCCTGGCGATGTCGGGGCGTGCCGTTGAGGCGGCGGGTGACGTCTCGACGCTGCTGCTGGACAAGACCGGCACGATCACGCTCGGCAACCGCCAGGCGGCGGCCTTCCTCCCGGTGGAGGGGGTCACCGCCGTCGAACTCGCGGACGCCGCGCAGCTCTCGTCGCTCGCCGACGAGACGCCCGAGGGCCGCTCCATCGTGGTGCTGGCGAAGGAGAAGTACGGCCTGCGGGAGCGCAGGCAGGGGGAGTTGGGCCAGGCGGACTGGGTGCCGTTCACGGCTCAGACCCGGATGTCGGGTGTCGACATCACGGAGGAGGAGGGGGCAGAGCCTGGCCGGAAGGCCGGGACCGTACGCAAGATCCGTAAGGGGGCGACCGGTTCGGTCGTCGCCTGGGTCGAGCAGCACGGCGGAAGCGTCGCGCCCGACGCGCACATCCTGACCGACCGCATCTCCGAAGACGGCGGTACGCCGCTGCTGGTCGCGGTGGAGGACGAGCACGGGGCGCGGGTCCTGGGTGTGATCCATCTCAAGGATGTGGTGAAGGAGGGGATGCGGGAGCGGTTCGAGGAACTGCGCCGTATGGGCATCCGTACGGTCATGATCACGGGCGACAACCCGTTGACGGCGCGGGCCATTGCTGAGGAGGCCGGTGTCGACGACTTCCTCGCCGAGGCCACGCCCGAGGACAAGATGGCGCTCATCAGGCGTGAGCAGGCGGGCGGGAAACTCGTCGCGATGACCGGCGACGGTACGAACGACGCACCCGCGCTCGCCCAGGCCGATGTCGGTGTGGCGATGAACACCGGCACCTCGGCCGCCAAGGAGGCCGGGAACATGGTCGACCTGGACTCCAACCCGACGAAACTCATCGAGATCGTCGAGATCGGCAAGCAACTGCTCATCACCCGGGGCGCGTTGACGACGTTCTCCATCGCCAACGACGTCGCGAAGTACTTCGCGATCATCCCCGCGATGTTCGCCGTCGTCTATCCGGGCCTGGACAAGCTCAACATCATGAGCCTGTCCTCACCCGAGTCCGCGATCCTCTCCGCCGTCATCTTCAACGCCCTGATCATCGTCGCGCTCGTGCCGCTGGCCCTGCGCGGTGTGCGCTACCGCCCCATGAGCGCGGACCGGATGCTGCGCCGCAACCTCGGGATCTACGGCGTCGGCGGCCTCATCGCGCCCTTCGCCGGCATCAAGATCATCGACCTGCTCATCTCACTCATTCCCGGAATCGGCTGATGTCCATGAACACGTCCGTCGGAAACACCGCACGGCTCCTCGGCGCCGGACTCCGCGCCCTGCTCGTCCTGAGCATTGTGTGCGGCGTGATCTACCCCCTCGCCGTCATGGGCCTCGGACAAGCCCTCTTCCACAACAAGGCCAACGGCTCCGAGATCACCTCCAACGGCAAGGTCGTCGGCTCCGAACTCATCGGCCAGCGCTACGACCTGCCCCTGAAGGCGGGCGAGGAGACCCCGGCGCCGGACCTCAAGTGGTTCCAGCCCCGTCCGTCCAACGGGCTCGGCACCAACAGCGTCAACACCCAGTACAAGCTGATCCTCTCCGGAGCCACCAACAGGGCCGGTGACAATGAGGAGTTGATCCAGTGGGTGAAGGACGCCAAAGCCGCCGTCATCAAGGACAACTCGGTCGACGGCTACAAGGTCAGGCCGGCCGACGTACCCCCCGACGCGGTCACTTCCTCCGGCTCCGGCCTGGACCCGGCGATCTCGCCGGAGTACGCCGACATCCAGGTCCAGCGGGTCGCGAAGCTGAACGGGCTGGAGGTGGGGGCGGTTCAGAAGCTGGTGGACGAGCACAAGGACGGCCGCATCCTCGGCTTCATCGGCGAACCGCGGGTGAATGTCCTGGAGTTGAACATCGCGCTGAAGGCGCTTGAGTCGACGAACGGGGACTGACGGGCCTGGCCGGGCCCGGCGGCCTGGTCGGGCCCGGCTCAGAAGGGCATCTTGCCGCGGGTGCGGCGTCCGGCAGAGCCGCTGCGGCCGACGGCGCGGGAACTGCTGCTGAAGGGCTTGCGCAGGAGCCTGCCGAGCGCGCCCGGGGCCTTGCCCGCGGCCTGTCCGCCCGCTCCGAGGGTGCGCTGTGTGCCGCGCTCGGGGTGGCGTGACAGGCGCGGGAGCAGAAAGGCGAGCACGAGAAGTACTACGCAGACGGCAACGATTCCGACGATCATCATGTGTGGTCCTCCTTGTGGCGTTCATGGCGTTCATGGCGCCTGGGGTGGCGTTGTCCTCCGGGTACCCGCAAGTCGTCCTCACACGCGTCGCCCCCATCGCCCCCGTTCGTGAGCAGTAGCAGTACCGACTTACTTCGCAAGGCACCCGGAATGGAATTGGAGAAACCTCACCGAATCGGACTGATGGAAATTAAGTCCATTGACAATAGATTTCCGGGAAATGTCGAACCTATTGCGCGATCGGTGGTCGACATCGGATGATGGCGATGCCTGTGTGGCGCTCATCCGGCATGTGAACTTCCGTTCGGCGTGCCGCCCCCCCCACCGCATAGCTATCCCACACACGCGATCAACTGGTCCCGCTCAGTCGGTAATTCCGCCAAGGGGTGACATATGTTCCGAAGAGGTTTTTCCGTCCTCTGTGGCAGCGCGTTGCTCGCTGTCTGTGCCCTGTCCGTTCCTCCCCACGACGAGATTCGCACGGACGTCGTCGCCGCGGCCGCCGCCGGTGCCACGACCCCCTTCGTCACGCTCGAAGCCGAAGCCGGCCAGCGCGGCGGCGGCGCCACTCTCCGCTCCATCAGCCCTGGGGCTCCGACTCCGACCAAGGCCACCCTGGAGACCGAAGCCTCGGGTTATGCGCTGGTCGAGCTGAAGAGCAACGGCGATTCCGTGACGCTGCCGAACAGCACGGGCAAGAACGCCAATACGCTCGTGGTCCGCGCCTCGATTCCGGACGCACCGGCGGGCGGCGGCATCACCGCGACGCTGAATCTGTACGTGAACAACGTGTTCCGCCAGGCGATCACGCTGGACTCGCGCCAAGCGTGGAACTACCGAGGCGCGACCACCAACCCGGACGACCCCCGCGCGGGTGGGGTGGCCTACCGCTTCTACAACGAATTCCCCGTCTGGGTCACGGGCGCTCCCATCGCGGCCGGCAGCACCGTCAAACTCCAGAAGGACGCCGCGAACACGGCCGCCGTTTACGACATCGATTCCGTGGATCTGGAGAATGTCGGGGGCGCGCTGGCCCAACCGGCGAACTCGATCTCCGTCGTCAGCAACGGCGCGGACCCGCAGTTCGTGAAGGATTCGACGGTCGCCATCCAGAACACGGTGAATGCCGCCCGTACTCAGCAGAAGTCGGTGTGGATCCCGCCGGGCAAGTACCTGACCAACAGCCTGGTGTCCAAGCCGCTGGACTTCACCGGCGTAAAGGTGCAGGGCGCCGGCATGTGGCATTCCACGCTCTATCGCAAGGTTCCGCTGCCAGCCAATTCATGGCGTTCGCAGATCACGGTGGGCTCGGGCACCACGCTGACCGACCTGCAGATCGATGCCAACGCCATCTGGCGGGGAATCGGCGGCACCGGCGGTTCTGATTACGGAATCAACGCCGGCGGCGCCGGCGGCTGGCTGGTCGACCGGCTCTGGACGCGACACATCGACGCCAACTGGCTGTCGGGTACGAATGGTGTCCTCCAGAACAGCCGGACCGCGGACAGCTACGGCGACGGCTACAACATCAACAACGGCAATACGCCGAATCCGGACAAGCTCGGCCTCAACATCACCGTCCGGAACAGCTTCGCCCGGAACACCGGTGACGATTCCTTCGCGACGTACTCCGACGCGGGCGCCGCCGGGAACAACGGCCAGATGAGCGGTGCGAAGATCCTCAACAACACCGCGATCGCGCCCTGGTGGGCCAACGGCATCCGGATCGCCGGCGGGCGGAACGTCGAGGTGAAGAACAACCTGGTGAACAGCGTGTCGTCCAACAACGCGATGGACATCAGTGTGTTCGGCGACTCGGGACACCCCCTGGAATCGGCCACGGTGAGCGGAAACACCTTGATCGGCGGGGGCGGTTGGAACGGCGTCCGGCACGGGGTGCACATCGGTTCCCCGTCCAGCACCTCGCTTTTTCCGAACGCCTTCACGAACGTCACCATGAGCGACAACATCATTCGCGGATCTCTCACCGCGGGGCTCAACATCGATCGAACGCGTGTCAATGCCACGCTCACGAACAACACGATCGACCGCCCGGCCAAGCAGGGAATCTGGATCAACTCGGGAGTTACCGGCACAGGGAAATTCACGGGTAACACGATTCAGAATCTGCTCCCGGGTCAGGTGGCCCAGAAGAACGATTCACCGGCCACCTTCAAGATCACCGGCTGAGCATCCGACGCTGTCACTGCTGTGTCGCTGCTCTGTCTCTGTCGCCGTCACCTTCAGCGGTCGCTGAAGGTG
>NZ_JBHUUW010000045.1:0-68044 GCF_042670825.1 Streptomyces sp. NPDC057137
CCCTCCTTACTGAGGCGGGGGCCGCGGCGTCATCCTTCTGAAGAGGAAGACACCGCCCCCGAACCGGGTTGGGGGCCGGCACGGGGGCGGGGGTCATGGGATCCGACGGACCCGGGGCGTCTCAGCCCATGTGCGGGTAGCGGTAGTCCGTCGGGGACACGAGCGACTCCTTGATCGCCCGGGTCAGGGTCCACCGCATCAGGTTCTGCGGGGCGCCCGCCTTGTCGTTGGTGCCGGAGGCACGGCCGCCGCCGAAGGGCTGCTGGCCGACCACGGCGCCGGTCGACTTGTCGTTGATGTAGAAGTTGCCCGCCGCGTAGCGGAGCTTGGCCATCGTGTCGGCCGCCGCCGCGCGGTCACCGGCGATGACGGCGCCGGTCAGCGCGTACGCGGAGACGGACTCCATCTGCGCCAGCATCGCGTCGTACTCCGCGTCCTCGTAGACGTGGACGGCGAGGATGGGGCCGAAGTACTCCGTCGTGAAGACCTCGTTGGCGGGGTCGGTGCAGGCGATGACCGTGGGGCGGACGAAGTAGCCGACGGAGTCGTCGTACGTGCCACCGGCGACGATGGTGCACGTCGGGTCGGCGGCGGCGCGGTCGATCGCGGCCTTGTTCTTCGCGAAGGCCCGCTCGTCGATGACGGCGCCGATGAAGTTCGACAGGTCGGTGACGTCGCCCATGGCGATGGCGTCGACCTCCGCCGCGAACTCCTCCTTGAAGCCGTCGTTCCAGATCGAGGCCGGGACGTAGGCGCGCGAGGAAGCCGAGCACTTCTGGCCCTGGAACTCGAACGACCCGCGCGTCAGAGCCGTCTTGAGTACGCCGCGGTCCGCGCTCGGGTGGGCGACGACGAAGTCCTTGCCGCCGGTCTCGCCGACGATGCGCGGGTAGGAGCGGTACTTCTCGATGTTGCCGCCGACGGTCTTCCACAGGTGCTGGAAGGTCTTGGTGGAGCCGGTGAAGTGGATGCCCGCCAGCTCGGGGTGGTTGAGCGCCACCTCGGACACGGCGAGTCCGTCACCGGTCACCAGGTTGATGACGCCCTTGGGCAGCCCAGCCTCTTCAAGAAGACGCATCAGCAGTACGGCGGCGTGGGTCTGCGTCGGCGACGGCTTCCAGACGACGACGTTGCCCATGAGCGCGGGCGCGGTCGGCAGGTTGCCGGCGATCGCGGTGAAGTTGAAGGGCGTGATCGCGTAGACGAAGCCTTCGAGCGGCCGGTGGTCCAGCCGGTTCCACACGCCGGTGGAGTTGGCCGGCGGCTGCTCGGCGAGGATGCCGCGCGCGTACGAGACGTTGAAGCGCCAGAAGTCGATCAGCTCGCACGGGGTGTCGATCTCGGCCTGCTGGACGGTCTTGGACTGGCCGAGCATCGTCGAGGCGGCCAGCGTCTCGCGCCACGGCCCCGACAGCAGTTCGGCGGCGCGCAGGATGATCGCGGCGCGGTCGTCGAAGGCCATGGCGCGCCAGCCGGGGGCGGCGGCGAGCGCGGCGTCCACGGCGTCCTGGGCGTCCTGCTCGGTGGCGTTGCCGTACGTACCGAGGACGGCCTGGTGGTTGTGCGGCTGTACGACGTCGAAGCGCTCGCCGCCGCCCATCCGCTTCTCGCCGCCGATGGTCATCGGCAGGTCGACGGGGTGGTCGGCCAGCTCCTTGAGCTTGGCTTCGAGGCGGGTGCGCTCCGGGGAACCGGGGGCGTAGCCGTGCACCGGCTCGTTGACCGGCGTGGGGACCTGGGTCACAGCGTCCATGGGTGCCGAATCTCCTTGATCAGTAGACGGTTTACGGGCTGCGGTCGGGGCGGGGAGGGGCGGGCGCTCAGCCGCGGGTGGCGAGGGAGCGCAGGAAGAAGGCGAGGTTGGCGGGGCGTTCGGCCAGCCGGCGCATGAAGTAGCCGTACCAGTCGGTGCCGTAGGCGATGTAGACGCGCATCCGGTGGCCCTCGGCGGCGAGGCGGCGCTGCTCGGCCTCGCGGATGCCGTACAGCATCTGGAACTCGTACGCGTCGGGCTTGCGGCCGGCCCGTACGGCGAGCTCCTGGGCGATCGCGATGAGACGCGGGTCGTGGGACCCGATCATCGGGTAGCCGTCGCCCGCCATCAGGGTCTTGAGGCAGCGCACGTACGCCTTGTCGACGTCGCCCTTGTCCTGGTGTGCGACGCGCGCGGGTTCCTTGTAGGCGCCCTTGACGAGCCGCACGCGCGAGCCGGCCGCCGCGAGGGTGCGGCAGTCGTCCTCCGTACGGAAGAGGTACGACTGGACGACGGCGCCGGTCTCGGGGAAGCGCTCACGCAGTGTGCTGTGGATGGCGAGCGTCGAGTCGACGGTGGTGTGGTCCTCCATGTCGAGGGTCACGGTGGTGCCGATCTCGGTGGCGGCCTCGACGACGGTGGTGATGTTGCGCAGCGCCAGGTCGTGGCCGCCGCGCAGGGCCTGTCCGAAGGAGGAGAGCTTCACGGACATCTCGGCGCGGGGGCCGAGGCCCAGCGGCGCGAGGGACTCGATCAGCTTCAGGTAGGCGTCGCGGGCGTGCAGTGCCTCGGCCGGGTCGGTGATGTCCTCTCCGAGGACGTCCATGGTGACTTCGAGGCCGCTGTCGGCCATGTCCTGGATGACCGGCGTCGTACCGTCGACGGTCTCGCCGGCGATGAAACGGTCCACCACGGGCCTGGTGACCGGCGCGGCCGAGACGACGCGCCGCATCATGTCGCTGCGCGACGCGGCGAGAATCACGGGACCCAGCACAGGGCACCTCCACGGAAGAGAACGAGCAGGCCGTACGGGGCGCGAACGCCCGGCGACGGCACGGAGAACCACTCTGAAATCTAGGGACCGGTCCGATCCTCTGCCATCGACACCTGTCACGCATCCGTGGCCGCGATCTCAGACATATGTCTGAAGGCGGTGCGAGAATGTCCGGATGAAGGACGATTACCAGGAGCTGGTCGACGAGATCTCGGCGCTGCTCGGCATGCCGCTGACGCTGGAGAACCGGGACTTCGGGCTGATCGCGTTCGGGGTGCACGACAGCGACGACGAGGGCGTGATGGACCCCGTCAGGACGCGTTCGATCCTGACGCGGAAGTCCACGCCCGCGGTGCGCGCCTGGTTCGAGGGCTTCGGCATCACTCGCGCGACCGGCCCCGTCCGGATCCCGGCCGCGCCGGACGCCGGGGTCTTCCGGGGCCGGATCTGTCTGCCCGTACGGCACCGGGGCACGGTGCTCGGTTACGTATGGCTGCTCGACGACACCGGCCAGGGCCCCACGGACGACCGCCTGGCGGCGGCCATGGCCGTGACGGGGCGGATCGGGGCGCTGCTCGCGGAGGAGGTGCAGGCGGGGGCCGACCTGGCGCGTGAGTTCCGCGCCGTACTGACGGCGGAGCGCGGCTGGCAGCGCGACATGGCGGTGGAGGCGCTGCGTACGGCGCTCGGGCCGGGCGGGGACGGCACGCACGTGGTGGTGTGCGTCGCGCCGTGGCGGGGAGCCGACCCGACGGTGCGCGCGGTGGCCGGCACGGCGGCGCTGTGCACGCTGCCGGATCCGTGGGAGGCCGCGGACGGGGCGGCTGGCCTGCCGGGCGACGCCGCCGGGGACGGGGCGCGCACGGGAGGCATCAGGGAGGCCCTGGAGGTCCCGAGGGCGCTGGCGGTGCTCGTACGGCTCCGCTCGGCCGACGCGCTCGCGCCCACGCTCGACGCGACGTCCCGGCTGCGGGACGCCGCGGGCCCGGGAGCCACCGCCGGGGCGGCCAGGCCGCGCCGTGGCCTGGCCGACCTCCCGGCCGCCTGGCACGAGTCGGTCGCGGCGGCCCGCGCGGTGGCGGTGCAGCCACGCTTCGGCCCCGTCGCCCGGTGGTCGGAGATCGGCGCGTACCGGCTGCTGACGTCACTGGCTCCCGCGGCCGGCGCCGACCCGGCGGTGCGCCCGCTGCTGACGCCCGCGCACGCGGACCTGACGCACACGGCGGAGGTGTATCTCGACCGCGCGGGCCAGGCGGGCCGTACGGCGTCGGAGCTGGGCATCCACCGCCAGACGCTCTACTACCGGCTGTCCCGCATCGAACAGCTCACCGGCCTGGATCTGGCCGACGGCGAGGACCGGCTGCTGCTGCACATGGCGCTGAAGTCGGCGCGGCTCAGGCCCTGAGTCCAGCCCTGAGTCCAGCCCTGGGTCAGGCCCTGAGCCGGGCCCTGAGCCCGGCCGCCTCGGAGCGCCGTGCGGACGTCGGGGATAGTTGAGGCCATTCGTGGATTCCGGGGAGGGGACGCACGTGAGCGACGCGACGGCGGGCAACGAGATGGCCAAGGGCGGTTCCTGGGAACTGACCGACCAGCAGGGCGGGGAACTGGCGGCCCGGTGGTGGCAGTGGGCGCTGTCGGCGCCCGACGACCACAGCCCGGTCCTGGACGAGACGGGCGAGCACGCCGGCTGGAACCAGCCGCACGACCTCTGGTTCCTCGCGGGGACCTACGGCGGGCGCGTCGTGCGACGGTGCGATCTGCCCGCCGGGCGACCGGTGTTCTTCCCGATCCTGAACGTCCAGCGCCCCGTCGTGTACGTGAAGCAGCCCCTCGCCATGCCCGTCGCGCGCGCCGAGGCCGCCCTCAACGGTGCGCCGCTCCCCCTGCGGGAGTTCACCTCGCCGACGTTCCGGGCGGGGCAGTACCGGCGCAACGCGTGGGGCCTCTGGGCGGCCATGACGCCGCTGATCGCGGGGCAGTACGTCCTGGAGATCAAGGCGGCGTTCGTCGGCGGTTTCTGGGTCGACACGACGTACCACCTGAACGCCACGACCGTGTGAACACCACGGCCGCCTGAACGCCGCCCCGTCCCCGGGACGGGAGCGGTCAGGCCAGGTCGTCGCCGATGATCGCGCGCAGGCCGTCCGTCAGGTCCTGCGCCGACGGCGCGGTCTCCGGGTCGACAATCCACTGCACCATCACGCCGGCGAGCAGCGCCTGCGTGAGAAGGCCGACCACGCGGGCCTTCTCCGGGTCGCCCTTCGGATCGACGCCGAACATGCCCTCCGCGAGGCCCTCTCGGCCCTCCAACTGCTTCTCGGCCAGGGCCTTCTGGAGCACCGGGTCGATCTCGACCCGGGAGGCGACCTCCAACTGAAGCTGCCAGACGGGGCGGCTCTCCTCGTGCGAGGCGACGACCTTCGCCCAGACGTCGCGGAAGTGGTCGAGCGACGCGGGTGGCGCGGGTGCCGCACCGTCGCGCGCGGGCGGCGCCTCCGCGTTGGCCTCAGCCGCATCGGCCCCCTCGTCCGCCGCCTCGCCCGGCTCGGTCACCCGGTCGCCCCACTGCTCCGTCACGGCCATGAACGCCTCGTTGAGCAGCGCCTCCTTGGAGCCGTAGTGGTAGCCGATGGACGCCAGGTTGGCCCCGGACGCGGCGACGATGTCGCGCGCCGTGGTCCGGGCGTACCCCTTCTCCAGCAGGCAGCGCTTGGCACCTTCGAGCAGATCTTCGCGATGTCCCATGCGGGGAAGCCTAACGCGAATTCATACATCCGTCCCAGACCGTCGTCCCATACGGTCGTTCCATACGGTCGTCATAGACAAGCGTTTATGACAGCTGTACATTGCAGCGCATGACGAACCCCGCCCCGCTCCGCGCCGGCCGCAAGGAGTGGACCGCTTTCGCCGTCCTCCTGCTGCCTCTCCTCCTGGTCTCGATGGACGTCTCGGTCCTCTACTTCGCGATCCCCGCCATCACCGAGGAACTGGCCCCGAGCGCCACCCAGCAGCTGTGGATCTTCGACATCTACGCGTTCGCCCTCGCCGGGCTGCTCATCACGATGGGTTCGCTCGGCGACCGGATCGGCCGCCGCAGGCTCCTGCTGATCGGCGCCGCGGCGTTCGGTGTCGCCTCGGCCTCGGCGGCGTACGCGCAGAGCGCCGAAATGCTCATCGCCGCAAGGGCGTTGCTCGGCATCGGCGGAGCCACCCTGATGCCGTCGACCATGGGCCTCGTACGGAACATGTTCCGTGATGCCGGACAGCGCGGTCAGGCGATCGGTATCTGGTCGGGTGCCATGGCCGGCGGCGTCGCGCTCGGTTCGGTGCTGAGCGGCGTCATGCTCAACCACTTCTGGTGGGGCTCGATCTTTCTGATCAACGTGCCCGCGATGCTGCTTCTGCTGGTCCTGGTGCCGTTGCTGGTACCGGAGTTCAAGGACCCGGAGCCCGGCCGGTTCGACCTGCTCGGCGTGCCGCTGTCGATGGGCTCCGTACTGCCGATCGTGTACGGCCTCAAGGAGTTCGCCGCGGAGGGGTTCGGCACGGCGGTGGCGATCTCCCTGCCGGTCGGCCTGGTGACCGGTTACGTCTTCGTCCGCCGCCAGCGCACCCGCACCGACGCGATGATCAGCCGCGAGCTGTTCCGGGGCCGCGGTTTCGGCCCAGGAGTCGCACTCAACACCATCGCCGCCTTCGCCATGATGGGCTCGGCCTACTTCACCACGCAGTACCTCCAATCGGTGCTCGGCATGGGCACGTTGGAAGCAGCGCTGTGGAGTCTGGCCCCGTCCCTGGCCATCGGTGTCGCGGCCCCCGCGGCTACGGTGATCGCGCAGCGGGTGGAGCGGGCGTACGTGGTCGCCGCCGGCTTCGTGATCGCCGCCGTCGGATACGCCCTGCTGAGCCTCAGCGGCACCGACTCGCTGTGGGTTCTGCTGGGCGCTGCGAGTGTCATCGGCTGCGGCATCGTCACCGTCATGGCGCTGGTGTCGGACCTGGCGATGGCGGCGGCCCCGGCGGAGAAGGCCGGTTCGGCGGCGTCGGTCCTGGAGACGGGGCAGGAGTTCGGCGGCGCGATGGGTATGGCGCTCCTCGGCACGATCGGCGCCGCCGTCTACCGCCAGGACATCGCCGACGCCGCCCCGGCGGGGCTGCCCGACGCGGCACTGGAATCCGTACGCGAGACGCTCGGCGGCGCGACCGTCGTCGCCGGTCAACTCCCGCACCGTCTTGGCGAATCGGTGCTCGAAGTGGCCCGCGAGGCGTTCGTCCACGGCATGCAGCTCGCGGCGCTGGGCGGAGCGGGGCTGCTGCTCGTCGCCGCCGTCCTGGCCGCGACACTGCTGCGCGGGAAGCAGGGCCCGAGGGAGGACTCTCCTGAAGAGGGCGAGCCGGCGCGGGTACTGGTCGCCACCGGCTGATCGCTCGCGCCGACTGATCGCACCGATCGCTCACGGTGGCGCGAAAGGACGAGGGGCCCGGGAAATTTCCCGGGCCCCTCGCCGCCGAAACAGAACGATCAGTCGAAACAGAGCGATCAGTCGGTCAGATCCACCGAGCGCGCCGAGTTCGCGCCGATCTCGTCCGAGATCTCGGCCAGCACGGCCGGCGGCACGTTGTCGTCCACGGAGAGAACGACCAGCGCCTCGCCGCCCTCCTCCGCGCGCGAGACCTGCATCCCCGCGATGTTCAGCCCCGCCTCACCGAGAATCCGGCCGACGGTGCCGACGACACCGGGACGGTCCTCGTACCGCAGGACGACCATGTGGTCGGCCAGGGACACGTCGACGTCGTACTCACCGATCGCGACGATCTTCTGCAGGTGCTTGGGACCCGCGAGCGTGCCGGAGACCGACACCTCCTCGCCGCCCGAGAGCGTGCCCCGCACGGTGACCACGTTGCGGTGGTCGGGCGACTCGCTCGATGTCGTGAGACGCACCTCGACGCCGCGCTCCTGCGCGAACAGCGGCGCGTTCACGTAACTCACGGTCTCGTCGACGACGTCCTCGAACACGCCCTTCAGCGCGGACAGTTCGAGCACCTTCACGTCGTGCTGCGTGATCTCGCCGTAGACCTCGACATCGAGGCGTACGGCGACCTCGCCCGCCAGCGCCGTGAAGATCCGGCCCAGCTTCTCGGCGAGCGGCAGACCCGGCCGTACGTCCTCGGCGATGACCCCGCCCTGGACGTTGACCGCGTCGGGCACCAGCTCACCGGCGAGCGCGAGGCGCACCGACCTGGCCACCGACACGCCCGCCTTCTCCTGCGCCTCGTCCGTCGACGCGCCGAGGTGCGGGGTGCAGACGACCTGGTCGAACTGGAAGAGCGGGGAGTCCGTGCAGGGCTCCTTCGCGTACACGTCCAGTCCGGCGCCCGCGACGCGGCCCTCCTTGAGCGCGGAGGCCAGCGCCTCCTCGTCCACGATCCCGCCGCGCGCGGCGTTGACGATCCGCACCGTCGGCTTGACCTTGTGCAGCGCGTCGTCGCCGATCAGACCCAGGGTCTCGGGGGTCTTCGGCAGGTGCACGGTGATGAAGTCCGACACCTCCAGCAGCTCGTCCAGCGAGAGCAGCTTGACGCCCATCTGCGCGGCACGTGCGGGCTGTACGTACGGGTCGTACGCGACGATCTTCATCCCGAACGCCGACATGCGCTGCGCGACCAGGACACCGATACGGCCGAGGCCGACGACGCCGAGCGTCTTCTCGCTCAGCTCGACGCCCGTGTACTTGCTGCGCTTCCACTCGCCGTTCTTCAGGGCGGTGTTGGCCTGCGGGATGTTGCGCGCCGTGGCGACCAGCAGACCGCAGGCCAGCTCGGCCGCGGTCACGATGTTCGAGGTGGGCGCGTTGACGACCATCACGCCGGCCTTGGTGGCGGCGGAGACGTCGACGTTGTCGAGGCCGACACCGGCGCGGGCGACGACCCTCAGCTTCTTCGCCGCGGCGACGGCCTCGGCGTCGACCTTGGTCGCGGAGCGGACGAGGATCGCGTCCACGTCGGCGATGGCGGGCAGCAGTTCGGCGCGGTCGGCGCCGTTGCAGTGGCGGATCTCGAAGTCCGGACCGAGCGCGTCGACAGTGGCGGGCGACAGCTCTTCGGCGATGAGTACAACCGGCTTTTGATTGGAACGCGAGCTCACGTGGGTCCTCACAAGTCCATTGCGGACGGCCGTCCCGACGGCCGCAGGCGGCGGAGGGTGCCAGGCCCTGGTCCGGGCCTGATCGCGTGGAAGACGCACGACATTGTGGGCCTGACGCGGATGTATCCAGCAGTGTAGTGGTGCGGGCGGCGGGGGTTTCCCGCCTCGGCGGGCAGATCACCCGTACGTGGTCGGCCCCGCCACAAGCGCTTACCGACGACCGCGGAACGCCCTTGGGGCGAGCGACAACGCGGCCGTTTCGACAACGGGTTCAACGACCGGTCCGGTGCCGGGCCCGACGCGCGGGCCCGGCACCGGGAACGCGTCAGACGTCGTCGTTGTCGACCCAGCTCATGAGCTTGCGCAGCTCACGACCCGTGCTCTCCAGCAGCGAGTCGCTGTCGGCCTTCTTGTACTCGTTGTACTTCTTCAGACCGCCGTGGTACTCGTCCATCCAGTTCTGGGCGAACGTGCCGTCCTGGATCTCGGCGAGGACCTTCTTCATCTCGGCCTTGGTCTGGTCCGTGATGATCCGCGGGCCCGTGACGTAGTCGCCCCACTCGGCGGTCTCGGAGACCGACCAGCGCATCTTGTCCAGGCCGCCCTCGTACATCAGGTCCACGATCAGCTTCAGCTCGTGGAGGCACTCGAAGTACGCGATCTCCGGCTGGTATCCGGCCTCGACCAGCGTCTCGAAGCCGGCCTTGACCAGCGCGGACGTACCGCCGCACAGGACGACCTGCTCACCGAAGAGGTCGGTCTCGGCCTCCTCGCTGAAGGTCGTCTTGATGACGCCGGCGCGGGTGCCGCCGATGCCCTTCGCGTAGCTCAGCGCCAGCTCGAAGCCCTTGCCGGTGGCGTCCTGCTCGACGGCCGCGATACACGGCACGCCGCGGCCCTCCTCGTACTGACGGCGGACCAGGTGGCCGGGGCCCTTCGGGGCGACCATCGCGACGTCGACGCCCGCGGGCGGCTTGATGAAGCCGAACCGGATGTTCAGGCCGTGGCCGAAGAACAGCGCGTCGCCGTCCTTCAGGTTGTCCTTGATGGACTCCTCGTAGACCTGCGCCTGGATCGGGTCCGGCACCAGGATCATGATGACGTCGGCCCAGGTGGCCGCCTCGGCGGGCGTCACCACGCGCAGGCCCTGCTCCTCGGCCTTCGCCTTGGACTTGGAACCCTCGTGCAGGCCGACCCGGACGTCGACACCCGAGTCACGGAGCGACAGCGCGTGGGCGTGGCCCTGGCTGCCGTAGCCGATGACCGCGACCTTGCGGCTCTGGATGATGGACAGGTCGGCATCGTCGTCGTAGAACAGCTCGGCCACTGGGTCTTCTCCTTGGTGTGCAAACTGACGTGTCGCTGTGTGCGCCCCACCGTACGGCGGGGCGGGTAAAGGGCGTCTCACGGTCTCGGCATACGAACCGGGATGCTGTACGGCTCCGAGGGCCGGGCTCCGCGCCACGCCCGAAGGGCTTACGCGCTGCGGTCGAGCGCCCGCAGGCTGCGGTCCGTGATGGACCGCGCGCCGCGCCCTATGGCGATCGTGCCGGACTGCACGAGCTCCTTGATGCCGAACTGCTCCAGCATCTTCAGCATCGCGTCGAGCTTGTCACTCGATCCGGTGGCCTCGATGGTGACGGCGTCGGGTGAGACGTCCACGGTCTTGGCGCGGAACAGCTGCACGATCTCGACGATCTGGGAGCGGGTCTCGTTGTCGGCGCGGACCTTCACCAGGACGAGCTCGCGCTGGATCGCGGCGCCGGGCTCGAGTTCGACGATCTTCAGGACGTTGATCAGCTTGTTGAGCTGCTTCGTCACCTGTTCGAGCGGCAGGTCCTCGACATTGACCACGATGGTGATGCGGGAGATGTCGGGGTGCTCGGTGACACCCACCGCCAGTGAGTCGATGTTGAAGCCGCGGCGGGAGAACAGCGCGGCGATCCTGGCCAGGATGCCGGGGGTGTTCTCCACCAGGACGGAGAGGGTGTGCTTGGAAGACATTTTCGTCGTTCTTTCTCTCGCTCTCGGCATCCGGCTCAGTCGTCCAGGCTGTCGCCGAAGTCGGGGCGCACACCCCGGGCGGCCAGGACCTCGTCGTTGGAGGTGCCCGCGGCGACCATCGGCCAGACCTGGGCGTCCTCGTGGACGATGAAGTCGACCACCACGGGGCGGTCGTTGATGGAGTTGGCCTTGGCGATCACGGCGTCCAGCTCGTCCGGGGACTCGCAGCGCATCGCGACGCAGCCCATGGCCTCGGACAGCTTCACGAAGTCCGGGATACGGGTGCCGCCGTTGGGCTTCGCGCCGTCCGCGGCCGATCCCTCGAAGGAGCCGCCGTCGGCGACGTCGGGGCCGCTGTGCAGGACGGTGTTGGAGTAACGCTGGTTGTAGAAGAGGGTCTGCCACTGGCGGACCATGCCCAGCGCGCCGTTGTTGATGATCGCGACCTTGATGGGGATGTTGTTGAGGGCGCAGGTGACCAGTTCCTGATTGGTCATCTGGAAGCAGCCGTCGCCGTCGATCGCCCAGACGGTGCGGTCGGGCTGTCCGGCCTTGGCACCCATGGCGGCCGGGACCGCGTAGCCCATCGTGCCCGCGCCGCCGGAGTTGAGCCAGGTGGCGGGCTGCTCGTAGTCGATGAAGTGGGCGGCCCACATCTGGTGCTGGCCGACGCCCGCCGCGTAGATCGTGTCGTCCGGGGCGAGTTGGCCGATGCGCTGGATGACGTGCTGCGGGGAGAGACTGCCGTTCGCCGGCTGGTCGAAGCCGAGCGGGTACGTCTCGCGCCAGCGGCTGAGGTCGCGCCACCAGGCGCTGTAGTCACCGACGTTGCCCTCGGTGTGCTCGGCCTGGACCGCCTGGACGAGATCGGCGAGGACCTCGCGGGCGTCGCCGACGATCGGCACGTCGGCGGCACGGTTCTTGCCGATCTCGGCCGGGTCGACGTCGGCGTGGACGATCTTCGCGTACGGGGCGAAGCTGTCCAGCTTGCCGGTGACGCGGTCGTCGAAGCGGGCTCCGAGGGCGACGATCAGGTCGGCCTTCTGCAGCGCGGTGACGGCGGTGACCGCACCGTGCATGCCCGGCATTCCCACGTGCAGCGGGTGGCTGTCGGGGAACGCGCCCAGCGCCATCAGGGTGGTGGTGACGGGGGCGTTGGTGAGTTCGGCGAGAACGCGCAGTTCGGCGGTGGCGCCGGCCTTGATGACGCCGCCGCCGACGTACAGCACCGGCCGCTTGGCCTGGGTGATCAGCTTGGCGGCCTCGCGGATCTGCTTGGCGTGCGGCTTGGTGACGGGGCGGTAGCCGGGCAGTTCCTGGGTGGGCGGCCAGCTGAAGGTGGTCTTCGCCTGGAGGGCGTCCTTGGCGATGTCCACCAGGACGGGTCCCGGGCGGCCCGTGGAGGCGATGTGGAACGCCTCGGCGATGGTGCGCGGGATGTCCTCGGCCTTGGTGACCAGGAAGTTGTGCTTGGTGATCGGCATCGTGATGCCGCAGATGTCCGCCTCCTGAAAGGCGTCCGTGCCGATCGCCTTGCTCGCGACCTGGCCGGTGATCGCGACGAGCGGCACGGAGTCCATGTGCGCGTCGGCGATCGGGGTGACCAGGTTGGTGGCGCCGGGTCCCGAGGTGGCCATGCAGACGCCGACCTTGCCGGTGGCCTGCGCGTAGCCGGTGGCCGCGTGGCCGGCGCCCTGCTCGTGGCGGACCAGGATGTGCCGGACCCGGGTGGAGTCCATCATCGGGTCGTAGGCGGGAAGGATGGCGCCGCCGGGGATGCCGAATACCGTCTCGGCCCCCACTTCCTCAAGAGAGCGGATGAGGGACTGCGCGCCCGTGACGTGCTCAACGGTGGCGGACGAGGGTCCGCCGTTACGGGCGCGCGGCGTCGGGTGGGCCCCGGTGGCCTGCTCGGTCATCGTCATTCTCTTCTCGAAGCTGAGGGTTTTTGCGGGGGTTTGGGCTGTGTCGGTGCAACAAAAAACCCCTCGTGCCGGGAGGCAGGCGAGGGGAGCGCGTCGGTGCGGTCTGCAGGGCCGGTGATGGGCACTGCTTCAGCCGACGCGCTGTCCAAGTACGAGAATTCGGGTGCGCATGGCATTGACCCTCCCTCCGACGCGCCACCACTGTCAAGTGGGTGGGACTGGCGTCTCAACATTTGAGCGGAGGGACGATCGGGTGGTGGGCCGGGGAATCATGTCGGGGGTGGCCGCGCGCGTGCGGCGCACGGGCAGGGAGCCGCCGGTCAGCACCGGCAGCGGGGCCGCGCCGGGGAGCGGATAGTCGCCGCGGATCAGGGCGCGGCGCAGCCGGTACTCGTCGAGGGGGCCGGAGAAAGCCATGCCCTGACCGTGCGTGCAGCCCATGGCGCGGAGCGCGAGCACCTGTTCCGGTACGTCGACGCCGTCGGCCACCGAGACCATGCCCAGATCGCCGGCGATCCGGAGCAGCCCCGCCGTGATCTTGTGCAGCCTGGCGGACTCCACGACACCCTCGACCAGCCCGCGGTCCAGTTTCAGTACGTCGACGGGGAGCCTGCGCAGTGCGTTGATCGCCGCGTAACCGCTGCCGAAGCCGTCCAGCGCGATCCGTACGCCGAGGCGGCGCAGCGCGACCAGGCGGTGCTCCAGCTCGTCCAGGGACGTACGGGGGTCGCTGTCGGCCAGCTCGATCAGCAGGGCGCCCGAAGGCAGCCCGTGGCGGGTCAGCAGGGCTTCGATGGAGCCGAGCGGCATCGACCGGTCGAGCAGTCTGCGGGCGGAGAGGCGGACGGTGACCGGCACCAGGTGGCCCGTCCGGCCGCGCTCGGCGGCCTGCTCGACGGCTTCTTCGAGCAGCCAGCGCCCTAACTCGGCGGTGCGGTCGTTGTCGTCGGCGACCCGTAAGAACTCGGCGGGCGTGAAGAGGATGCCCTGGGCGGAGCGCCAGCGGGCCTGTGCGGCGACGGCGGAGATCTGTCCGTTGGCCAGGTCGACCACGGGCTGGTGCAGCAGGGCGAACTCACCGTCGCGCAGGGCGGTGCGGAGCCTGACCGCCAGTTCGGTCCTGCGGACCACGTCGGCCTGCATCTGGGGCGCGTACAGCTCGACGCGGTCCTTGCCGCCGGCCTTGGCGCGGTACATGGCGAGGTCGGCGTTGCGCATGAGGTCGGTGGGGGTGATGCCGGGTTCGGCGAAGGCGACTCCGATGGAGGCGGCGACGCGGACATCGTTGCCTTCGATGCGGTACGGCTGCGAGAGCCTGAGGCGCAGCCGGTCGGCGATCTCGTGGACCTGGTACTCCCGGGCGGTCCGGTCGTCGGTGCCGTCGCCGAGGATGAGGGCGGCGAACTCGTCCCCGCCGAGGCGGGCGGCGGTGTCCCCGGCCCGTACCGAGTCCTGGAGGCGGCGGGCCGCGTGGATCAGCAGTTCGTCGCCGACCTGGTGGCCGAGGCGGTCGTTGACGCCCTTGAAGCCGTCGAGGTCGATGAAGAGGACCGCCGTGCCGGGGTCGCCCGCGCGCCGTCCGGAGAGGGACTGGCGGACCCTCTCGGTGAAGAGGGCGCGGTTGGGCAGGTCGGTGAGCGGGTCGTGCTCGGCGTTGTGCTGCAACTGGGCCTGGAGCCGTACGCGTTCGGTGACGTCGCGGCTGTTGAGGATCAGGCCGCCCTGGTGCCGGTTGACCGTGGACTCCACGTTCAGCCAGTCGCCGGAGCCGGATTTGAAGCGGCATTCGATGCGGGTGGTGGGCTCCTCCGTGGGAGGAGCGGCGAGGAAGCGGCGTACCTCGCGTTTGACCCGGCCGCGGTCGTCCGGGTGGATGATCGATTCCAGCTCGGCGCCGACGAGGCCGTCCGCCTCGCGTCCGTAGACGCCGACCGCCGCGGGGCTGACGTAGTCGAGGGTGCCCTCGGGCCCGGCGATCATGATGACGTCGCTCGAGCCTTGGACCAGGGAGCGGAAGTGGTTCTCCTTCTGGGCCAGTTCATGGGTGAGCGCGATGTTGTCGACGAGCATGATGCCCTGCCGTACGACCAGGGCGAGGACGACCGTGCAGCCGGTGAGGACGACCACGCGGTCGACGCGGCGGCCCTCGATGACGTTGTACAGGATCCCCAGGGTGCACACGGCGGCGGCGAGATAGGGCGTGAGGGCGGCCAGGGAGCCCGCGATCGGCCTGCTGGGATGCCTGGGCGGGCGGGGAGCCCGTACCTGCGCGGGCGCGCTCTCGGCGGCCTTGCGGACGCCCCAGGGCGCGTACGCGAGCAGCAGGGACCCGGCGAACCAGCCCGCGTCGAGCAGTTGGCCCGAGCGGTAGGTCTCCCGGAGCAGCGGGGAGGTGAACAGGGCGTCGCACAGGACCGTGAGGGCGAGGGCGGCGATGGCGGAGTTGATCGCCGTACGGCTGCCGGTCGAGCGCCGGAAGTGCAGGGCGAGCACCATGCTGACGAGCACGATGTCCAGCAGCGGATAGGCGAGGGAGAGCGCGGCGTGGGCGACGGTCTCGCCGTCGAAGTGCGTGGTGTGCGCGAGTGCCAGGCTCCAGGAGAGCGTGAGGAGCGAGCCGCCGATCAGCCAGGCGTCGAGGCCGAGACAGACCCAGCCGGCCTTGCTGACGGGGCGTTTGGCGAGGACGAGCAGGCCGACGATGGCGGGCGGCGCGAAGCAGAGGAAGAACAGGTCGGCGAGGGAGGGGCTCGGGACGGGGCGGTCGAGCACCACCTCGTACCAGCCCCAGACCGCGTTCCCTCCGGCGGCCATGGCGGAGGAGAGCGAGAAGAGCAGCCAGGCGGGCCGGAAACGGCTGTCGTTGCCGCGGGCGTAGAGGAAGCAGGAGACCGCGGCGATGAGGGCGGCGATGCTGAGGCCGAAGTCGCCCATGAACAGGGCCACTTCGCGGGAGCCCCAGCCGAGGGCCGCGCCGGTGGCGTAGCCGCCGCAGACGAGGGCGAGGAGGAGCTGTGCGAGGAGGCCGGTGGGGCCTCCGCCGCCGTCGGTGCCACTGCCCGTACCGCTGCCGTCGCCCGGGGTCGTGCGGCGGCCGAGGAGCGCCCCCGGGGCGGTCACGGGGTCACCTCGGGGGGTGTCGCCGTCACCGCCGACGCGCCGGGGCCCGGCGCCGGCGGGATACGCGTCGGTGGGGTGCGCGTCTCCGAGAGGCGGGTCGCCCAGGGGTGGGCCGCCCGGGCGTGGGTCGTCGTGGAACGGGCCGTCGTGGCGCGGCGCGGCGCCGTGGCGCGGGGCGTCGTCGCCCGGCCGTGCGTCGGTGGGTCCGAAGGCCACCGTGGGCGGCCCTTCCGCGTCGGATCGTTCGTCCATCGGCAGTACATCGCCCGTCGCCCCCCTCGGATTCTGATCGCTCCGCCACGCCGTCCCTCGCACGACGCGGCCCCCAGATCGGGACGATACACCAGACTCGTCACTCAGGGACATAGTTCTTCTACTCTCCGTGACGAGCAGGGAGTTGTCATTCCCGAGTGGGGGTCGGTAGGGGCTCAGCCGGTGGTGAGCACCTCGTTGCGCAGGGCTTCCCCCGCGGCGTAGCGGGTGAGTTGGTCGGCGAGCAGGCGTTTGGCGCGCGGCATGAAGGCCGAGGTGGATCCGCCCACGTGCGGGCTGATGAGGACACCCGGAGCATGCCAGAGAGGATGCCCCGGCGGGAGGGGTTCCGGATCGGTGACGTCCAGAGCGGCCTTGATCCTTCCGCTTTCCAGCTCGGCGAGGAGCGCCTTGGTGTCGGCGACCTGGCCGCGCGCGACGTTCACGAACAGCGCGCCGTCCTTCATACGGGCCAGGAATTCGGCGCCCGCCAGGCCCTTCGTCTCCTCGGTGAGCGGCGTCGACACGATCACGATGTCGGCCTCGGGGAGCAGATCCGGCAGATCGGCGAGTGCGTGCACAGGACCGCGCTCGGTGGCACGGGCGGAGCGCGCCACGCGCGCCACCCGCGCACACTCGAAGGGCGCGAGCCGGTCCTCGATGGCGGCGCCGATCGACCCGTATCCGACGATCAGCACGGACTTGTCGGCCAGCGCCGGGTAGAAGCCGGACTTCCACTCCTCGGCGTCCTGGCCCCGGACGAAGCCGGGAATGCCACGCAGGGACGCGAGGACGAGCCCGACGGTGAGTTCGGCGGTGCTGGCCTCGTGGACGCCCTTGGCGTTGCAGAGGCGTACGCCGGAGGGCAGCCGGCCGAGACCGGGCGCGACGTGGTCTATGCCGGCGGAGAGGGTCTGTACGACGCGTACGGAGGTCATCGCGGCGAGCGGCCGGAGCGCGACGTCCATGCCCTTCATGTACGGGACTACGTAGAAGGCGCAGTCGGCCGGATCGGCGGGATAGTCCGCGGCCCCGTCCCAGTGGCGGTAGTCCAGGCCTCCGGGGAGCCCTTCGATCTCGTCGGCGGGGATCGGCAGCCACACGTCTGAAGTCATGGTCAGGAGGCTATGCGAAGCCCATGGGGGTGTTGAAGGGCGTTCCGGGGACCGGAACACGGTCCGGCGTCGGGGCGGCGCGGCGTCGGCGGGCCCATGAGGTTAGCTGGAGTGTGTCCGGGGGCGGTTCGTCCGGCGGGAGCGGGCGCGGGAAGAAGCGGAAGGAAGCGGGAGGGGCGGGGCAGTTGGAGCGCAGGGCGATCGGTGCGACGGCACTCACGGTGGGCGCCGTGGGACTCGGCTGTATGCCGATGAGTTGGGCCTACAGCGCCTCCGAGCAGCGGGGCGACCGTTCGTCGCGCACCGTGCACGCGGCGCTCGACGCCGGTACGACACTGCTCGACACGGCCGACATGTACGGCCCGTTCACCAACGAGCTGCTGCTGGGGCGGGTGCTGAAGGAGCGGCGCGGCGACGCCTTCGTGTCCACCAAGTGCGGTCTGCTGGTGGGCGATCAGCACATCGTCGCGAACGGCCGTCCCGGCTATGTGCGCCGGGCGTGCGACGCGTCGCTGCGGCGGCTGCGGACGGATGTGATCGACCTCTACCAGTTGCACCGGGCCGATCCGGAGGTGCCGGTCGAGGAGACCTGGGGTGCGATGGCGGAGCTGGTGGCGGCGGGGAAGGTGCGGGCCCTGGGGATGTGCGCGGTGGACGCCCGCGCGTCGCGCCGTACCGGCACGGATCGGTACGAGGCGACGATCCGGCTGCTGGAGCGGATGCAGCAGGTGTTTCCGGTGAGCGCGGTGGAGGCGGAGCTGTCGGTGTGGTCGCGGGAGGCGACGGAGCGGCTGCTGCCGTGGTGCGCGGCGCGGGGCGTCGGGTTCCTGGCGGCGATGCCGCTGGGAAGCGGCTATCTGACGGGCACGCTCACTCCCGGGCAGGGGTTCGAGCCGGACGACGTACGGGCCAGGCATCCCCGCTTCACCGCGGAGATGATGGCGTCGAACCAGCCGGTGGTGGCGGGGCTGCGGCGGGTCGCCGAGCGGCACGGGGCGACGCCGGCGCAGGTGGCGCTCGCGTGGGTGCTGGCGCGCGGCCCCGAGGTGGTGCCCGTGCCGGGCGCGAAGCGGGAGCGATGGGCGGTGGAGAACGCGCGGGCGGCCGGGCTGACGTTGTCGGCGGCGGATCTGGCGGAAATCGCCGCGCTGCCCGCGGCGTGGGAGTCGTGGCACTGATACCGGGTCGATGGGAACCTGGACGGAGGCCGCGGTGTATGAAACGTAGAGACGCAGCCGTCGAAGGGATCAAGACCGTGCAACGTGCTCCAGTGACGGCCGTGTTGGCCGCAGCGGCGCTATTCGTGGTGACCGCGTGCTCGTCCTCCGACGGCACGGCGAAGTCGGAGGGCCCGGCGGGTTCCCCGTCCGCGTCGGTGTCCGCCGGTTCGACGCCTCCGGACGACGAGGCGGAGCCGTCGGCGCCGCCCGCCAAGGGCTCGGCGAAGGTGGTGTCCACGCTGACCGAGGGCCTCAAGTCGCCGTGGGGCATGGCGGCGCTGCCCGAGGGCGATCTGCTGGTCTCCTCGCGTGACGAGGGGACGATCAAGCGGATCGACTCGGAGAGCGGCAAGAAGACCGAGGTGGGCGAGGTGGCCGGGGTCTCCCCCGGTGGCGAGGGCGGTCTGCTGGGCCTCGCGATCTCCCCGTCATTCGCCTCGGACACGTATGTGTACGCGTACTTCACGACGGTCTCGGACAATCGCATCGCCCGCATGCTGTACGACCCGAAGCGGCCGGTGGGCAGGCAGTTGGGCGCCCCCGACACGATCCTGCGGGGCATCCCGAAGGGCACCATCCACAACGGCGGCCGGATCGCCTTCGGCCCGGACAAGATGCTCTACGCGGGCACGGGCGAGACGGGTGAGACGGGTCTCGCGCAGGACAAGAAGTCCCTGGGCGGGAAGATTCTGCGGATGACCCCGGACGGGCAGCCGGTGCACGGCAATCCGGAAGCGGACTCGGTGGTGTACACGTACGGGCACCGCAACGTGCAGGGCCTCGCCTGGGACGCCGAGAAGCGGCTGTGGGCGTCGGAGTTCGGCCAGAACACGTGGGACGAGCTGAATCTGATCGAGCCGGGGAAGAACTACGGCTGGCCGGAGGCCGAGGGCAAGGCCGGGAAGCCGGGCTTCGTCGATCCGGTGGAGGAGTGGCGGACGAGCGACGCGTCGCCGAGCGGCATCGCCTACGCCAAGGGATCCATCTGGATGGCCGCCCTGCGCGGCGAGCGGCTCTGGCGGATCCCGCTGGCCGGGGTGAAACCGTCGGCCGCCGCCCAGGCCTTCCTGGAGGGCGACTACGGCCGGCTGCGTACGGTGCTGGCGACCGGGGACGGGGCGCTCTGGCTGCTGACCAACAACACGGACGGTCGGGGCACCCCGAAGTCGGGAGACGACAAGATCCTTCGGGTGGATGTGACCTAACAGGGGTGACGTGACGCCGGTGGGTGGCGGCGGCCGGCCGCCCGACGGCGCAGCGCCACCGCCCCTGGGGGCGCCAGGCCCTAGGAGTGCGTCGGCTCCAGGTCGTTGAAGAGGTGCAGGCGGTGCGTCATCGCCGCCGCCTCCGTGCGGCCCGAGACGCCGAGCTTGGCCAGGATGTTGGAGACGTGCACGCTCGCCGTCTTGGGCGAGATGTACAGCTCCTCGGCGATCTGGCGGTTGCTGCGGCCCTCGGCGACCCGGCGCAGGACGTCCTGTTCGCGGGGGGTCAGGCCCAGCGAACCGAGGGCGTCGGCCTCGGAGGCGGGCGCCGGGGCGAGCCGCGGGGTGGTGGCGAGGCTGATCCGCGCCCGGCCGGCGAGGAGTTCGGTCTGCTCCACCAGAAGCCGTGCGCCGAGCCTCTTGGCCGTGGTGTGGGCCTGAACCAGCAGCGCCGCGGCCTGTTCCCGGTCGGCGGACGCCGCGAGGAGGTCCGCGGCCCAGCGGTGGCGTGCGTCGGCGAGTTCGTACGGCCGTCGCAGTGCCTCGAACGCCGCCACGGCGCGGGCCCACAGCTTCGGGGCGACGATGCCGTCGGCGCGGGCGAGTTCGGCTTCGAGCAGCAGGTCGTACGCCTGCCAGACCGGGACGATCGCGGGCAGCCGTTTCGCGTGGTCGCGGACGGTCGCCAGGATCGCCTCCCGCCCCGCGTCGGCCTCCGGCAGTCCGCGCGCGTCCGCCTCCATCCCCGCGGCCGAGCAGAGCAGCGGCAGCGCGTACCGCTGCATGCCCGGCGGGAAGCCCTGCGCGGCGACCTGCTCGAACTCGGCGCGGGCCTCGGCGAGTCGCCCCTGTCGCGCGGCGCTGACCATCGCCAGCCTGGCCGGCGCGATGACGTGCTGCGGCTGCGGGTCGTGCGGACCGAAGACCGCGCGGGCCAGTGTCACCTGGCTCTCGGCCTCCGCGGCGTCCCCGCACGCGAGGGCGAGCGTCGCGCGCCGTACGGCCACCAGGGCGCGTGCCTTGGGGGCGTACGCGATCTGGGCCGCCTCGTCGATGGCCGACCGCGCCTCGGTCCAGCGGCCGAGCGAGAAGAGGGATTCGGTCAGGTTGACCCGGACCCAGGCCTCCTTGTCGGACATGCCGCGCTGGTGGCAGAGGGTGATGCCGAGTTCGGCGGCGGTCACCGCCTCCTCGGAGCGGCCCACGCCCTCCAGCGTGGACGGCAGGTTGATGCTGATGCGGCCCAGGATGCCGAGCGTGCCGTCACCGCCGAGTTCGAAGACGCGGTCCCGTACCGCGTACATCTCGGCGAGACCCTCCTCGATGGATCCCGACTCGGTGGTGAGCCAGCCGCGGGTGTGTCTGGCGTTCAGTTCGATGTTCTCCGCGCCGACGAGGCGCGCGTACTCCACGGCGCGGTCGGCGGCGGCGAGGCTGTTGGGGCCCGGCCGGTGCAGGGCGCCCCAGCTCGCGACGTCGGAGAGCACCGAGGCGTGCACGGCGGACGGCGGCAGGCCGAGCACCAGGTCCTGCGCGGTGGCCAGTTCGTGCCAACCGTCGCCGCGCGTCAGCTCCTGCACCAGTCGTGAGCGCTGGGTCCAGAACCAGGCGGCGCGCAGCGGGTCGTCCACCTTCTCCAGCACCCGCATGGCCTTCTTGGACAGCGCCAGGGCCCGCTCGCGGTCGCCGCCGGAGCGCGCCGCGACGGTCGCCTCGGCCAGCAGGTCGAGATAGCGCAGCGGGCCGCTCGGGCCTTCGGCGGTGAGCGGGTAGACCTCGGTGTCGTCCGGGGGCCTGAGGCGGGCCCGTACGTCCTCGGGCGCGGCGTCCCACAGCTCCATGGCGCGCTCCAGCAGCCGCAGCTGCTCGGCGTGGGCGTAGCGCCGGCGGGCCTCGACGGAGGCGAGCAGGACGACGGGCAGGGCTTTCGCCGCGTCGTGCGCGTAGTACCAGTAGCTGGCGAGGCGGGTGGTGCGCTCGTCGCCCCGTACGAGGGAGGGGTCGGCCTCCAGGGCTTCGGCGAGGCGGCGGTTGAGCCGGGAGCGTTCGCCGGGGAGCAGGTCGTCGCTGATGGCCTCGCGGACGAGCGAGTGCCGGAAGCGGTAGCCGTCGCCGTCCGCCGTGGTGAGGAGGATGTTGGCGCCGACGGCGGCCCGCAGAGCCTCGATCAGGTCGTCCTCGGAGAGCTGCGCGACGGCCAGCAGCAGGGGGAACTCGACGGAGGCGCCGCCCTCGGCGACGATCCGGACCACCCGCTGGGCGTTCTCCGGCAGCGTCTCGACGCGGACGAGCAGCAGGTCGCGCAGCGAGTCGGTGAGTCCGGAACGGCACCCGGTCTCGACGGCGACGGCCAGTTCCTCCACGAAGAACGCGTTGCCGTCGGAGCGGCCGAAGATCTCGTCGACGAGCTGCGGCGCGGGCTCGTCCCCGAAGATGCCGCGCAGTTGCCCCCGGACCTCGGCGCGGCTGAAGCGGGACAGCTCGACCCGGCTGACCGTACGCAGCCGGTCCAGCTCCGCGAGGAGCGGGCGCAGCGGGTGCCTGCGGTGGATGTCGTCGGCGCGGTAGCTGGCGATGACGAGGAGCCTGCCGCGGCGCAGCGTACGGAACAGATAGGCGAGCAGGTGGCGGGTGGAGGCGTCCGCCCAGTGCAGGTCCTCCAGGATGAGGACGACCGTGCGGTCGGCGGCGACGCGCTCCAGCAGCCGGACGGTGAGTTCGAAGAGGCTGGCCGTGCCGTGCTCGCCCAGGGCGCCGCTCGCCGAGGGGCCCAACTCGGGCAGGATCCTGGCCAGTTCGCCTTCCTGGCCCTCGGCGGCCGCGGCGATCTCCTCGGGCAGGAGCCGCCGCAGGCCGCGCAGGGCCGCGGAGAAGGGCGCGAAAGGCAGTCCGTCGCCGCCGATCTCCACACAGCCGCCGACCGCGACGACCGCGTTGTCCCGGCAGGCCACCGAGATCAGCTCCTCGATGAGCCGGGTCTTGCCGACCCCCGCCTCACCGGCGACGAGCAGCGCCTGTGGCTCGCCCGCGGCGGCGCGGGCGAGCGCATCGGTGAGTGCCGTCAGCTCGCCGTCGCGACCGACGAACACCGGGCTGACTGACTTGGTCTCCACAACTCCGAGCATCGCACAGGGGTACGACAGTGCGGCACTCGTTATCGCGGTCGCCGCATGTACCGGTGGCACATGCGGCGACCGCTGATCCGACATCTTCAGGAGGTCGGGGCGGGCGGCCATCTCCGTACGCCCGTCACGCCGCGCTCACGAACCGGCTACGGAGCGATTCCACCCGCCCCTCGCCCTCGTTGCGGGCGTTGCGCGCGGCCTCCTTGCGGGCCTTGCGGACCTTGCGGATCAGCCGCCGGTTGTCGGCCTCACGGATCAGCTCGGCGGCCCGCATCTGGTGCATCTCGTACTCGAACATCTCGACTCCCCTGTCACGAAGTGTTGTGGCGTCCTGCGATGCCTCAACATTCGTCTCCCAGGGGGTGCGCACGCATCGGGCGTGTGCCGCATCTTCGCGACGCGGGCGCCTTAGGCGGACGGACAGGGGGCCGGGCCGGGCCCTAAGGCCCTGCCCAGCCCCCGTCGGTGCGCGTCTAAGGCGTGCTCCGCCCGCCTCAGCCGGCCGGCGGGGCCTGGGCCGGGGGCGGCTCCGGCAGGGACACGAAGACGTCGAAGTACATGCCGATGGAGATCAGCAGGCCGAGCGCGGCGAGCACGAGACCGGCGACGGCGAACGGACGCACCCAGCTCTTGCGCTGCGGCAGGCCGAACGCCACCAGGCCGGCGATGAGCGCCAGTACCGCGAAGATGCCGTTGGTCAGGGCGATGGCGTGCCAGGCGTCGCCGTAGATCTCGGAGATCTGCTGCTCCGCGGTGCCGGTCTGGCCGAGGTCGATCTGGCCCACGAGTGTCTCGCGCTCGGAGATCACCTTGCCGGACCAGGTGCCGATGAGCGCGACCAGCGACAGCAGTACGGAGATGAGCGCGGCGGACGCCGAGGCGAGTCCGCTGGGGGGCGGCGGGGTGTAGCCGCCCTCCAGTTCGTCGTCCAGCAGGTCCCCGTCGTCGCCGTCGTCCGCGGCGCCGTCACCGTCGGCGCGGTGGGCGCCGCCGTCACCGGTCGTGCCGTCCTTGCTCACGCCGTCGGTGACGCCCGCCTCAGGGCTCTCCCCAGGCTCTTTGGCCAGGCTCGGGCCCGGCGCGTCGTTCTTCTCGGCAGTAGCCGGAACGGCGCGCTCCGCCTCGTTGTCGCCGCTGTCGTCAGCGGGCTGTTCTGGCTTGGTCGTGGGGTTCATGCGCCGCACGGTAGGCGGCCCGTATGAGAGATCCATGAGAGTTTTCTCAAGCGGCGTCGCGTCGCTGCTCACGCCACTCGGGAGCGAGTACGGACCAGATCTCGTTGTCCTGCCGAAGCCCGTGGTGGAGGCTGGCTCCCCGCAGCACACCGTCGCGCCGCAGACCGAGCCGTTGGGCGGTCCTGACGCTCGGGAGGTTGGCCGACGACACCACCCACTCCACGCGGTGGATGCCGCGCCGGTCCACCGCCCAGTCGATGAGGACCCGCACCGCGCGGGTCACCAAACCCCGCCCCGTCGCCGCCGGTTCGAGCCAGCAGCCGACCTCGCAGGTGCCCTCCGCCGCGTCGAAGAGCCGGAACATCACTCCGCCGACGAGGGTGCCGTCGAGCCAGATTCCGTAGATCCGTCCGGCGTCGGCGGCCTGCTTCTCGGCGTATCTGCCGAGGAACGTCCGCGCCGAGTCGAGGTCGGTCACGACCCCGGCGAGCCCGACGTGCCGGTCGACCAGCTCCCGTGCGCGGTCCATGTGGGCGAGGAACTCGTCGGCCTGCCACGGCTCCAGCGGTCTCAGTTCCGCCCCGTCGTCACCCAGTGATATCGCGAACATCGCACTCCTCCGGTCCGGTCGGCTCAGGTACGGCCCACTCACCGCGGCACGTGCTCCACACGCTCCGCGGGCTCGTCGCGCCGCGCGGGGATCTTCCCAGACGCGACGCGGGGGGCGGCGGGCGCCTCGATGCTGATCCGGGGCAGCCAGCGGTCGAGCCCCTTCGGCAGCCACCAGTTGGCGCCGCCCAGCAGGTGCATCAGGGCGGGCACGAGGAGCGTACGGAGGACGAACGCGTCCAGAGCGACCGCCGCGGCCAGCCCGACGCCGAACATCGCGATGACGCGGTCCCCGCTGAGGACGAAGGCGAGGAAGACCGAAATCATGATCACGGCGGCCGAGTTGATCACGCGGCCGGTCTCGGCGAGGCCGACCCGCACGGCCCGTTTGTTGTCGCCGGTCGCCAGCCACTCCTCGTACATCCGGCTGACCAGGAAGACCTGGTAGTCCATGGAGAGGCCGAAGAGGACCGAGACCATGATCACGGGCAGGAACGGCTCGATCGGGCCCGCGCTGCCGAGGCCGAGGAGTTCGCTCCCCCAGCCCCACTGGAAGATCGCGACGACGATCCCGAAGGACGAGGCGACGGCCGCGACGTTCATCACCGCCGCCTTCAGCGGGATGCCGACGGAGCGGAAGGCGAGCAGGAGCAGCAGACAGCCGAGGGCGACGACGACGCCGACGAACAGCGGCAGTTTGCCGACGACGACCTCGGCGAAGTCGTCGTAGCTGGCCGTGACTCCGCCGACCGACACCTCCAGGGAGGTGCCGTCCTGCGCACGGGGCAGCACTTCGGTACGGAGGCGGTCGACGAGGTCGCTGGTGTCCTTCGACTGGGGTTCCGACTTGGGGACCACGGTGAGCAGGGCCCGGTCGCCGCTGCCGCTGAAGACGATCGGCCCGACGGAGGCCACACCCTCCGACTCGCGCAACATGTCCGGGAGTTGGTCCATCGCGAGCCGGTCGTCGGCGCCGTCCAGTTCGGCGACGAGGGTCAGCGGGCCGTTGACGCCGGGGCCGAAGCCGTCGGCGAGCCGGTCGTACGCCTGCCGGGTGGTGCTGGACGCCGCGTTGTTGCCCTGGTCGGAGGTGCCCAGATGGAGCGAGAACGTGGGCAGGGCGAGCACCAGCATCACGACCACGGCCGCGGCGCCGAGCAGCCGGGGGTGGCGTTCCACGAAGGCGGACCAGCGGGCGGCGAAGCCGGTGGGCAGCTCGGGCCGCGGACCGTGTGCGGCGAGCCGGGCGCGCTCGCGGCGGCTCAGCGCGCGCCCGCCGGTGTACGAGAGCAGGGCCGGCAGCAGCGTCACGGACGCGGCGACCGTCAGCGCGACGGTGAGCGAGGCGGCGATCGCGACGCCGTTGAGGAAGCTCAGCCGCAGCACCAGCATGCCGAGCAGCGCTATGCAGACGGTGGCGCCGGCGAAGACGACGGCGCGCCCCGTGGTGACGACGGCCTCGGTGGCGGCCTCGGTGACCGTCAGGCCCTGTTTGAGGCCCTTGCGGTGTCTGGTGACGATGAACAGCGCGTAGTCGATGCCGACGCCGAGCCCGACGAGCAGACCGAGCATGGGCGCGAAGTCGGCCACGGTCATGACGTGGCCGAGGAGCGCGATGCCGGCGTAGGCCGTCCCGACGGACACGAGCGCGGTGGCGATGGGCAGCAGGCTGGCGGCGAGCGAGCCGAAGGCGAGGAAGAGGACCACGGCGGCGATGGCGACACCCACGATCTCCGCCGTGTGCGCCGTGGTGCCTTCGGTGAGGGCGACGGCGCTGCCGCCGAGTTCCACCCGCAGATCGTCGGTGGCCGCCTTCTTCGCCGTGTCGACGACGGCCTGGGCCTGGGCGGCGGGGATGTCGTCGACCTGCTGCTCGAAGGTCACGACGGCGAAGGCGGTGCGGCCGTCCTCGCTGATCTGGCGGGCGCCCTCGCCGTCCTCGGGGCCGGGTGTGTACGAGGAGCCCCTGGCGCCGTCGGTGATGACGTAGGGGCTCATCACGCCGGCCACTCCGGGCAGCTTGGCGATCTCACCGAGCGTGACACCCATGCGCAGTTCGATGTCGTCCGCGCGGACGGAGCCGCGTTCGGTGTGCCAGACCACGGTGTCGCTGTCGCCGCTGCGGTCGGGGAATCCGCTCTCCAGGAGGTCGACGGCGTGGCCGGACTCGGTGCCGGGAGCCTCGTAGTCGTTGGAGTACGACGTCCCGGCCACGACGGCGGCGGTGCCGGTGGAACCGAGGGCGAGCAGCCACAGGAGTACGACCAGGAGCCGGTGCCTGACGCACCACCGCGCGACTGCTGCCAACGGTCTGCTCCCCTGCGTGGTCCCGGAGAGCCAACTCTGACATCGAATCGTGATCGTTTGCCCGTTTGGTGGGGTTCCTCACACAGTGTTGACCTGGCGTTCGATCAATGGGAGCGGCGAATTCCGGTTCAGCCGGAGACGCTCGGCTTCCCGTTCTCGATGTGACCCATCAGCCGGCGCCGGAAGCCCCGGCCCGCCGTCACCTCGATGTCGTACCACCCGTGCGCGTCGGCGGCCGAGTGCACGACCTGGCGGCTGCGTCCCGGCTTGACCGTGAACTCGCGCTTCCAGTCGCCGAGATCGGCCTCGTCGGCGTACCCGAGCGAGCGCACCGTGAAGGTGACGGGCAGATCACCCTCATTACGGAGGGTGAGGTGCAGGTCGCGGTCGTGGTGGTCGACGGACGAGGTGACCTCGGCGCCGCGACCCGCGACGGGGCCGGCGAACTCGCGGCGGAAGCCGTTGGGTCCGGTGACCGTGAAGCGGTACGCGTCGCCGGTGAGGGGCACCGTCCACTGCGAGGTGCCCCGTACGTCCCGGTGCTGCGGGACGTCGAACTCACCGGCGTACGGATAGAGCGCGAAGTGGGCGCTCGACCGCCCCGTGTTGCGGAGTTCGAGCCGCAGGGCCCGCGCCCCGGCGCGGCCGGCCACGAGGCGGCCGTAGGCGTCCGGCTGGTACGGCAGCGGGCGGGCGGGCCGCGCACCGGGCTCCTGGACCGGCATCCGCTGCACGGCCGGCGGCACCGGCCGCCAGCGCCCCGTGAACGGCGGCACGGGTCCCGGCTGCTCGACGTCGGGCCGCGGCCGGCCCCGTCCGAAGTCGAAGGCGGACGTCAGATCGCCGCTGACGGCACGCCGCCACGGCGTGATGTTGGGCTCCTTCACACCGGTCCACTTCTCCAGGAAGCGGACGACCGAGGTGTGGTCGAAGACCTGCGAGCAGACGTAGCCGCCGACGGTCCAGGGCGAGACGACGAGCAGCGGCACACGGATGCCGAGCCCCGTGGGGCGGCCCTCCCAGCGCTCGTCGGCGTCGTCCACGGGCGGCACGGGGGGCGGGACGTGGTCGAAGAACCCGTCGTTCTCGTCGTAGTTGATCAGTACGACCGTGTGCCGCCAGACGTCCGGGTGCGCGCCCAGCGCGTCGAGCACCTGGTACACGAGCCCGGCGCTGGCGACCGGCGAGGACGCGCCGGGGTGCTCGGAGTCGACGGCGGAGGGCACCAGGTACGACACCTCGGGGAGCGTGCCCGCCGCCACGTCGGCGCGGAACGACGCGGCGAGGGTGCCGGACTCGACGCGCCGCAGCCCGCGCTCGAAGAGCGACCGCTCGTGGGCGGTGAGGGCCGCGACGCCCTCGTCCAGCGCGGCGAGGAGCCGGGCCCGTACGGCGGTGTCGTCGGTGTCGCGCACCGCGGCGTAGAAGGCCTCCATGTACGTGAAGCCGTCGGCGCCTTCGAGTTCGAGTCCGCGCGCCGTGGTGAGCGCCTTGTGCGCGATCTTCTTGAAGGAGGTGAAGAACTCGATGTTGTTGTCGGTGAAGTTCTCCCACTCCGCGTACGTCTTCCAGCTCCGCCCGGCCTTCTCCAGCCGCTCGGCGTACGTCGGCCACGCGTAGCCGGGATGGGTGCCCTCGGCGTACGCGTCGTTCCCGACGGCGCGTCGTCCGTCCGCCTCGTAGCCGGTCCAGCCGCTCCACAGGTGGTTGCGGTTGGGGCTGGTCGAGGTGTGGATGGACGAGTGGTAGGCGTCGCAGACGGTGAAGGTGTCGGCCAGCTCGTAGTGCAGCGGGATGTCCGCGCGGTCGTAGTACGCCATGGTGGCGGCGGTCTTGGCGGAGACCCAGCCGTCCATCCAGCCGTTGTTCCACGCTTTGGCGCCACCGTTCCAGGAGTGGTCGAGGTCGCCTATGTACTGAAGGTCCTTGCTCTGCGCCTCGGCGGCCTCGCGCACGGGGAACGGCAGGACGGTGCCGCCGCCGACGGCGCCCGGCTGTTCGAACACGGGGCGGCCGGTGGGCAGTTCCACCGCGTTGCGGTCCCCGAAGCCCCGTACGCCGCGCAGCGTGCCGAAGTAGTGGTCGAACGACCGGTTCTCCTGCATGAGCACCACGACATGCCTGACGGCGTCCAGTCCCCCGGCCGGCGCCTCGGCGGCGATGGCGGCCCGCAGGGACGGCGGCAGTACGGAACCCGCCGCGGCGGCACCGACGGCGCCACCGCCGAGCGCGAACAGCCGGCGCCGTGAAATGTCAGTGGCCAAGAGATCCTCCCAAGTCAAGTGGTACGGCCCGGAAGCTAGCCACCGTAGGTGGCGACGGGAAGACCCAGGGGCGGCCCGGCGATGAACGTCCGAGAGTCGCCCCCGTCCGGGCCGCCCCGCGCGCGTGCCGGACCCGCGAGTCCCGGCGGATCCGTGGCGGTCGGAGGCCGTGTGGCGCAAGCTGGGCCCTGTCTTCCTTACGGGTTCCACGCGGGTGCGACCGGCGATCGGACACGTGAACCGTGTTGCCGTGAGCCCGTGAACCCATGACCCGTCAATCCATGATCACGACAGGGACAGCCTGCCCATGAACGTCACCGTGTTCGGCGCCACCGGGCGTACCGGACAAGCCTTCCTCGCCTCCGCCGCGCGCGCCGGGCACCGCACCACCGCACAGGTGCGGGAGCCGGCGCGGCTGGGCGACGCCCCCGTCGACCGGGTGGTGACCGGCAGCCCCTTCGACGAGAGCGCCGTCACCGACGCCCTCACCGGCGCCGACGCGGCGGTGATCGCTTTCGGCCTCAAGGGCAACCGGACGACGCCTCTGTACTCACGCGGCACCGAACTCGTCGTGGACGCGATGCGGAAGCTGGCCGTACGGCGGCTGATCGTCGTCTCGGAGGCCGGATACGGCTCCCACGTACGCGGTCTCTCGGGCCGTACCATCGCCGCCCTCTACCGCGCGACGGCCCGCCCCCTCCTGCGGGAGCGGGAGGCCCAGGACGCGGTGATCCTCACCAGTGGCCTGGAATGGACCGTCGTACGGTCCGGGGTGCTGCACCACGGCCCCGCACGCGGCAACCGCCCCCGCTCCTTCACCCCGCACCGGGGCCTCGCGCCCCGTACGACCTACGCGGACCTCGCCGACCTCGTCCTGGACGCGCTGGACGACCCCGCGACGTACGGCCGGGACCTGTACCCGTAGCGCGTACCGCGCGCGCTCACGGCCCCTGCTGAACGACCTCGCGCAGATCCTTCGCGTAGTGACTGATGGCCCTCCGGTACGACCGCACGCCCCGGTCCTCGCTGGTCGTGGCCAGCAGTTCCAGCAGGATCCGCATCGCGTCGTCGTGCTGCTCGGTGTTGAACAGCGCCATCGCGAGGAAGGTCCGCAGAGCGCCGTCGTCGGGAAACTCGGCCAGCCCGCCCCGTAGCGTCTCGACGGCCTTCTCGTACCGGCCGAGGATCCGGAACGTGCTGCCGAGACCGACCAGTGCGCCGAGCCGGTCCTCCGCCGAGAGGTCCGTTCCGGCCAACGCGCTTTCGTAGTAGGCGACGGCCTCCGCCTCCAGGCCGAGGGCATCGTGGGTCCAGGCGGTCTGATAGGCCACCTCGGCGTCGTCCGGATGCCGGTCGGCGAGAGCCACCAGCCGCTCCCGGGCCTGTTCCGCTTCCCCGCGTGTGCGCAGTTCGACGGCTTCGGCCAGCAGCTCGTCCCTACTCGCTGTGTTCATGCGGGAATTGTCGCACCGGCGCGCGCTCGACTCCCGCTTCGGTGCTCGGCCCTGGCGCTCAGCCCTGGTGCGGCCACACCAGCAGGACCGGGCACGGCGCGTGGTCGACCACGAAGCGGGACTCCGGGCCGAGGCTGTGCGGGCCCGGTCGGTCGCGGTCGCCGTCACGCGCGCAGATCAGCAGGTCCACGTCCGCCGCCGCGCGGATGACCTCCTCCTGAGGACGGCCGTGCCGGTCGAGCAGTTCGCAGGGCCTGCCGAGCCGGTGCGCCGCCTTCTCCAGGAGGTCGGCGCCCGCCGCGCCGGACAGCGCCTCCAGCCTGCTGCCGGGGTCGCGTTCGGGCCCGTGGCCACGGCCGAGAAGCCCCGCGTAGGCGCGGTGCGCCTCGGCGGCGATCCGGTCGTCGCCCACGTGCAGCAGGACGACATGGTCGTCGGGGGCCCTGTCACGCGCCGCGTCGACGCAGGCGGGCCAGGTTGACGGGCTGATCCACACGAGGGCGGTTGTCTTCACGTCACTCACAACTGGAGCGTGCCCCACAGGGCAACGGTCGAAGCGATCAGCGTCGCGGGCACGGTCAGCAGACCGAGCCGGGTGAACTGCCCCAACGAGGGCGCGGAGTCGTGTTCGTGCAGGACACGGCGCCACAGGAGGGTGGCGAGCGAACCGACGTACGTGAGGTTGGGCCCCAGATTCACCCCGATGAGCGCGGCGAGTACGGGCCCCGGTCCCGCGGGCGCGACGACGGGCAGCAGGGCGAGGATCGCGGGCAGGTTGTTGATCAGATTGGCCAGGAGGGCGGCCACGGCGGCGATCGCGAGCAGGGTGGTGAGGGATTCGCCGCCCGGGAGGATCCGGCTGATCCCGGTGTCGAGGCCGTTGTCGACGACGGCCTTGACGACGATGCCCAGTGCGAGCACGAAGAGGCAGAAGAGCGGGGACGCGGCGCGGAAGAGGGCCGGAAGCGTGGTGCGCCGCCGCCGCAGCGCGCGGGCGGCGAGCACGGCCGTACCGACGAAGGCCGCCCAGAGCGGTTCGATGCCGATCAGTGAGGTGACGGCGAACGCGACGAGTGTCAGGCCGAGGACGACGAGCGTGAACGTCGGTACGGTGCGCGGCTCGGCCTCCTTGGGAGGGTGCGCCCCGGCGGCCAGGTCGGCCGCGAAGAAGCGGCGCAGGACGACGTACTCGACGGCGATCGCGGCCAGCCACGGGAGCGCCATGAGCACCGCGAAGCGGGTGAAGGACAGGCCGCTGGCGGTGAACGCGAGGAGGTTGGTGAGGTTGGAGACGGGGAGCAGCAGCGACGCGGAGTTCGCGAGGTGGGTGCAGGCGTAGACGTGCGGCCGGGGGTGCGCTCCGACGCGGCTCGCCGTCACGAAGACGACGGGCGTCAGGAGGACGACCGTGGCGTCGAGGCTGAGTACGGCGGTGGTGACGGCGGCGACGCCGAACACGCCGCCGAGCAGACGGCGCGGGTTCCCGCCGCAGAACCGGGCGACGAGGTCGCCGGCCGCGTCGAACAGGCCGTCGTCGTCGCAGAGTTGGGCGAGCACCAGAATCGCGGCGAGGAACCCGACGACGGGCAGGAGCGTATGCGTCTGCTCCCAGGCGTCGGCGGGCGACACGGCGCCGAGTACGACGACGAGCCCGGCGGCCGGGATGGCGGCGACGGCTTCGGGCAGACCTCTCGGCCGCGCGACGGCGAAGGCGAGTACGCCGAGGAGCAGCCCGACGGACACGATCTCGGCGGCGAGGCTGTTCACGGGGCGGCGCCAGGGTTCTGGTGGGCGGACGGAGGATTCACGCAGGCCGCGCACCCGCGCGACGCCCGCCAAACCTACGGCCCGCGCGGGGATCTGCCCGGCAACGCCCCCCGAGTCGGACCTGCCTGGGCCGGGAGTTGGCCGGGCTGCCCGCCGGTTCGTGGGCCGCGCGCGGCGGCAGGGGTGTTCGGCCGCGCTCGTACGGCCCCGTTGCCGTACCGCTCCGCCCGGGTGGCCGGTCTGCGGCGTCCCGCGACGGGAGGGCACCACCCGTGGTCCGTACGGCGGTGTCGCGGGCAGTCGGGCGACGCCGTGACCCGGTTGGCGAAGGCCGACCGGCGCGGGATTCTCGTTGAGCACCTGCGTGCCGCTGGTAGCCCCTGGTACGCAAGGGACACCGCCGCCCGTGCGTCCCGCCCGGAGGCTGACGACGAGAGGCTCACCGAGCGGCTTCGGCGGGGTCGTCCCCCTTCGCGGCCGGTAGCCGTACGGCACCGCGCTGCGCAGTCCGCGACGCGCGCCGGACGCCGCGACCGAGGCGCACCACCGTCGGGCGCCGCGTGGTCGGACACCGGCACGGACTTCCGCACCGGGACCGACCGCGGCAACCCGAGTGGGCCGCCGCGTACACATCGGCCCGGCCGGGGAGCCGCCGGTACGGGGCCGGGCCCCCAGGACTCAACCCAGGTTCGCCGGCCCCGTGCCGACGTATCAGCCCTCCGCGCCCAGGCGTTCCAGGATCAGTTCCCGTACGCGTGCCGCGTCCGCCTGGCCTCGGGTGGCCTTCATGACCGCTCCCACCAGCGCGCCCGCCGCCGCGACCTTGCCCGCGCGGATCTTGTCCGCGATGGCCGGGTTCGCGGTGATCGCCTCGTCCACCGCCGTACCCAGCGCGCCCTCGTCGGAGACGACCTTCAGGCCGCGCTTCTCGACGACGGTGTCCGGGTCGCCCTCGCCCGCGAGGACGCCTTCCAGGACCTGGCGGGCCAGCTTGTCGTTCAGCTCGCCCGCGGTGACCAGCTCCGCCACCCTGGCGACCTGCGGCGGGGTGATCGGGAGCGCCGCGAGGTCCGTGGACGTCTCGTTGGCGCTGCGCGCCAGCTCGCCCATCCACCACTTGCGTGCCTGGTCGGCGGGGGCACCGGCCTCGATCGTGGCGGTGATCAGCTCGACCGCGCCCGCGTTGAGCATCGACTGCATGTCGTGCTCGGAGACGCCCCACTCCTCGCGCAGCCGCTTACGGCGCAGCCTGGGCAGCTCCGGCAGTCCGCCGCGCAGTTCCTCCACCCACGCGCGCGCGGGCGCGATCGGGACGAGGTCGGGCTCGGGGAAGTACCGGTAGTCCTCCGCCTCCTCCTTCACACGGCCGGACGTCGTGGAACCGTCCTCCTCGTGGAAGTGACGGGTCTCCTGGATGATCGTGCCGCCGCCGTTGAGAACCGCGGCGTGCCGCTGGATCTCGTAGCGCGCCGCCCGCTCCACGCTGCGCAGGGAGTTGACGTTCTTCGTCTCCGAGCGGGTGCCGAACATCGAACGGCCGTGCGGGCGCAGCGACAGGTTGACGTCGCAGCGCAGCTGCCCCTGCTCCATACGGGCCTCGGAGACGTCCAGCGCCTTGATCAGCTCGCGGAGCTCCGCCACGTACGCCTTGGCGACCTCCGGGGCGCGCGCCCCGGCGCCCTCGATCGGCTTGGTGACGATCTCGATGAGCGGGATGCCGGCGCGGTTGTAGTCCAGCAGGGAGTGGGACGCGCCGTGGATACGGCCGGTGGCGCCGCCGACGTGCAGCGACTTGCCGGTGTCCTCCTCCATGTGGGCGCGCTCGATCTCCACCCGGAAGATCTCGCCGTCGTCCAGCTGGACGTCCAGATAGCCGTTGAAGGCGATCGGCTCGTCGTACTGGGACGTCTGGAAGTTCTTCGGCATGTCCGGGTAGAAGTAGTTCTTCCGGGCGAACCGGCACCACTCCGCGATCTCGCAGTTCAGCGCGAGACCGATCTTGACGGCGGACTCGACGCCGATCGCGTTGACGACCGGCAGCGCCCCCGGCATGCCGAGACAGGTGGGACAGGTCTGCGAGTTGGGGTCGGCGCCCAGCTCGGTGGAGCAGCCGCAGAACATCTTCGTTCTGGTGCCGAGCTCGACATGGACCTCCAGGCCCATGACGGGGTCGTACGTCGCGAGAGCGTCCTCGTACGGGACGAGCGACACGTGTTCAGTGACGGTCACGGTGAAACTTTCCCTCTCTGCGGGCTCAGCCCAGCAGGACGTCGTCGTCGCCCAGCCGCTTCAGCTCGCGGTAGAGCAGAGCGATGCCGGTGACGATGGCGGCGGCGGAGACGGCGGCGTCGATCAGCCGCAGCGTGTCGTTGTCCTCGCGGGCCATCCTGGCCTGCTTGATGACGCTGACCGCTCCGAAAGCGGTCGTGCCGATCGACAGGTACATGCCGGACTTCGACTTCTTGAAGCCCTTGGCCTTCTTGGTCATTGCGCTCATAGCGACGGTGCCTCCTCCAACAGCGGGTGTCCCCAGCGTTCCACGAACGCCGCCTCGACCGCTGCGCCTACCCGGTAGAGACGGTCGTCCTTCATCGCGGGGGCGATGATCTGCAGTCCGACCGGCAGACCGTCCTCCGGCGCCAGTCCGCAGGGCAGCGACATGGCGGCGTTTCCGGCCAGGTTGGTCGGGATGGTGCACAGATCGGAAAGGTACATCGCCATCGGGTCGTCGGCGCGTTCACCGATCGGGAAGGCGGTGGTCGGCGTGGTCGGGGAGACGATCACGTCGACCTGCTCGAAGGCCTTCTCGAAGTCCCGCACGATGAGCGTGCGGACCTTCTGGGCGGAGCCGTAGTACGCGTCGTAGTAGCCGGAGCTGAGCGCGTACGTACCGAGCATGATGCGCCGCTTGACCTCGTCGCCGAAGCCCGCCTCACGGGTGAGGGCGGTGACGTCCTCGGCCGAACGGGTGCCGTCGTCGCCGACCCGCAGGCCGTAGCGCATGGCGTCGAAGCGCGCGAGGTTGGAGGAGCACTCGGAGGGGGCGATCAGGTAGTACGCGGAGAGGCCGAGGTCGAAGGACGGGCAGTCCAGCTCGACCACTTCCGCGCCCAGCTCCTTGAGGAGGTCGACGGACTCGGCGAACCGCTGCATGACGCCGGCCTGGTAGTGCTCGCCGGAGAACTGCCGGACGACGCCGACGCGCATACCGGCGACGGTGCCGTTGCGGGCGGCCTCGACCACCGGCGGGACGGGGGCGTCGATGGAGGTCGAGTCGAGCGGGTCGTGCCCGCCGATGACCTCGTGCAGGAGGGCCGCGTCCAGGACCGTACGGGCGCATGGGCCGCCCTGGTCGAGCGAGGACGAGAAGGCGACCATGCCGTAGCGGGAGACGCCGCCGTAGGTGGGCTTGACGCCGACCGTGCCGGTGACGGACGCGGGCTGGCGGATGGAGCCGCCGGTGTCCGTGCCGATGGCGAGCGGCGCCTCGTACGCGGCGAGGGAGGCCGACGAGCCGCCGCCGGAGCCGCCGGGGATGCGGGTGAGGTCCCAGGGGTTGCCCGTGGGGCCGTACGCGCTGTTCTCCGTCGACGACCCCATGGCGAACTCGTCCATGTTGGTCTTGCCGAGGATGATCACGCCGGCCGCCTTGAGGCGCCGGGTGACCGTCGCGTCGTACGGCGGGATCCAGCCTTCGAGGATCTTGGAGCCGACGGTGGTGGGGATGCCCTCGGTGGTGAAGATGTCCTTCAGCGCGAGGGGGACGCCGGCGAGCGGGCCGAGCTTCTCGCCCCTGGCCTTCTGCTCGTCCACGGCGCGGGCCTGCGCGAGGGCGCCTTCGCGGTCGACGTGCAGGAAGGCGTGGACCTTCTCGTCCACGGCCTCGATGCGGGCGAGATGGGCCTCGGTGACCTCGACGGCCGTCAGTTCGCCGGAGGCGACCTTCTCGGCGATCTCGGCGGCGGTGAGCCGGATGATGTCGGTCTTGATGTCCGTCATGGCTGTTAGTCCTCCCCCAGGATCTGCGGCACCTTGAAACGCTGCTGTTCCTGGGCCGGGGCGCCGGAGAGCGCCTGCTCGGGGGTGAGCGACGGGCGTACCTCGTCCGCGCGCATGACGTTGGTCAGCGGCAGCGGGTGGGAGGTCGGCGGGACGTCTTGGTCGGCGACCTCGGATACGCGGGCGACCGCGCCGATGATGTCGTCGAGCTGACCGGCGAAGTGATCGAGCTCTTCGCCCTTCAGCTCCAGACGCGCCAGCCGTGCGAGGTGGGCGACCTCCTCGCGCGTGATGCCAGGCATGCAGCGATCCTCTGGGTGGGTGTCGGGATTTTGACCCAATCCTATGGGGCGCGGCACCGTGCCAACGAAACGGTTTCCCGCATCCAGGCTTCGGCCCCGGCCCGGGTCTCGATCCCGGCCCGACGAGGGTGTCGGCGTCGGCTACTGGACGACGCGGCTGGAGGGACCGGAGGCGTCGGTACGCGGCGGTTCCAGGGCCGGTGTGCGCGGCGGGCGGCGCCAGCCCGTCTCACCGCGGGCCAGCAGCCAGGACGTCGCCTCGTGCGGGGGCATCGCGGCGGCCACGAGCCAGCCCTGGACGGCGTCGCAGCCCAGGTCGCGCAGGCGCTCCCAGGTCTCGTCGTCCTCGACGCCCTCGGCGACGACCACCAGGCCCAACGAGTGCGCCAGGTCGATCGTGCAACGGACGATCTCCGCGTCCTCGTTGTCGATGGCGAGGCGGGCCACGAACGAACGGTCGATCTTCAACTCACTCACCGGCAGGCGGCGCAGATGGACCAGCGACGAGTAGCCCGTACCGAAGTCGTCGAGGGACATCTTCACGCCGTGTCCCGTCAGGGCGGCCAGGGTGTCGGCGGCGCGCTGCGGGTCCTCCAGCAGGACGTGCTCGGTTATCTCCAGTTGGAGCGAGCCGGCCGGGACGCCGTGCCGGGCGAGCCGCGCGGCGACCGCGCCGGCGAAGCCCGCGGTGTGGACGTCACGCGGCGAGACGTTGACGGCGACCGGCACGAACAGGCCCTGGTCCCGCCAGCGGGCGACCTGGCCGAGGGCCGATTCCAGTACGTACTCGGTGAGATGCGGCATCAGGCCCGAGGACTCGGCGATCGCGATGAACTCGTCCGGGGGCACTCTCCCCCGGTCCGGATGCACCCACCGTACGAGCGCCTCCAGGCCGACGACCTGGCCGTCGAAGCGGACCTTGGGCTGGTAGTGCAGCTCCACGTCGCCCGTGTCGAGGGCGCGCCGCAGATCGCCCAACAGGCCGAGCCGGTCGGGGGTGTTGGAGTCCCGCTTGGACTCGTACACCTCCACGCCCGTACGGTCCCGCTTGGCCTGGTACATCGCGACGTCGGCCCGCTGGAGCAGCCCTTCCGCGTCCACCGCGTGCTCGGGGTGGACCGCGACGCCGGCGCTCGCCTCCAGGACGAGCGTCAGTCCGTCCAGATCGAGCGGCGAGGACAGCTCGGCCGCGAGATGGCGGGCCACGCGCTGCGCGCTGGTGATGGAGTCGACCAGCGGCAGCAGTACGGCGAACTCGTCACCACCGAGCCGCGCGGCCTCCGCTCCGCGCGGCAGGGCCAGCTTGAGCCGCTCCGCTATCTGCAACAGCAGTCTGTCGCCCGCGAGATGGCCGAGTGTGTCGTTGACGGAACGGAACCGGTCGAGGTCGATCAGGACCAGCGCCGAGCGCGCGCCGAGGGTCTTGGCCTCCTCCAGCGCCGTCCACGTCCGCTCAAGGAGCCACTGCCGGTTGGGCAGCCCCGTCAGGGGGTCGCGCAGCTGCTCCTCGGCCCGTGCCCTGGCGATCCAGAGCGTGGAGTCGAGGGCGATCAGCGGGACGGCGAACAGCGGCAGCACCACCGGCCGGGACACGGCGACGACGCAGATCAGGGGGGTGATACCGAGCAGTGCGACGGCCAGCAGGCACTGTCGCAGCAGGGCGGTGCGGGCGACGGTCGGCAGACCGCCGCCCTGCGCGGTCTGCGAATACCACAGGAGCAGCCGGGTCACCAACAGATACGCCCCGGCCGCCAGCACGATCTCGGGGACGGTGCCGATCCCCCAGTGGAGGGGCTGCCAGGGCTTCGCGACCGTCGGTACGTCGCCGAAGGCGAGCAGGACCAGCGCCGCCGCTCCGATGCCGAGGATGTCCACGGCGCCGTGCAGCGCGCCCTGGCGCCAGCGGTGTCTGCGGGCGATGCCGACCAGCACCACGACGGCGAGGCTGACCAGCCCGGCGGCGACCCATCCGTACAGAAGCAGCACCGCGAGGGTGAGGGCGGCGCCGGAGCCCGTGCCGCCCCACCAGCGGTCGCGGCCGAGCGCGACGAGATGACCCACGATGATGCCGGTGAGCACGGCGAGCGCCCAGCCCGTGGTGCCGTCCGGGAAGAGCGCCCGGCCGTCCCGTACTTCCCGGAAGATGCCCAGTGCCAGCACGACGGCGGCGACCGCCACCACGACGAGGGGCACTCGGGCCGACATGCCTCCAAGTCCCGCGAATCCGCGCGGGCGTGAGACCGGGGCGGCGCTCTCGGTCGGTTTCATTCCCGTCCCTCTCACAGCCGGCAGTGCCGTTACCACGCGATGGCACGTTGTCATGCCACCACGACTGATTTCCCACACGCAGCCGTGCACGACAGGCGTACCCCTCAACAGTAGGCCGCGAACGGCGTCGGCGGGCAGCGCTCTACCGCTGTTGCCCGAATGCAACCCGCCCTTCCTTATCCATCTGGTATGCGCCGAACGGGTGACCTACGAGGGCTCGTTGTGCCCGTTCGGTCACTCCTTCGTGCTCTCCGCAGACGGTTCGTCAGCCGATTTCGGGACGTCCTTGGCCGGTTCCTTCGCCCCCTCCTCGGCCGCCTCCGGCGCCTGTACAGCGGCCTCCCGCGCCGCGTCGGGGCCCTCCGCGAGCAGGACGGCGAACCCTGCCTCGTCGAGCACCGGCACCTTCAACTGCATCGCCTTGTCGAACTTGGAGCCGGGGTTGTCACCGACCACCACGAAGGCGGTCTTCTTCGACACGGCGCCGGTCACCTTCGCTCCGAGCGTCTGGAGCGCCTCTTTCGCGCCATCCCTGGTGTGATTTTCGAGCGTGCCCGTTACGACCACGGTGAGGCCCGCGAGCGGGCGCGGTCCCTCGTCCTCGGCGGAGCCCTCCTCCTCCATCCGGACCCCGGCCTCCCGCCACTTCCGCAGGATCTCGCGGTGCCAGTCCTCCTCGAACCACTGCTTGAGCGAGGCGGCGATGGTCGGGCCGACGCCCTCGACGGCCGCCAGCTCCTCCTCGGTGGCCTGCTCGATACGGTCGATCGACCTGAACTCCCTGGCCAGTGCCACCGACGCGACCGGCCCGACGTGCCGGATGGAGAGCCCCGCGATGATGCGGGCCAGCGGGCGCTCCTTGGCCGCCGCGATGTGCTCCAGCATCGCCAGGGCGTTCTTCTTCGGCTCGCCCTTCTGGTTGGCGAAGACGGTGGCGATCTTCTCCTCGCCGGTCTCCGGGTCCCGCTTGGGCAGGCCGGTGTCCGCATCGCGCACGTACGCCTTGATGGGCAGCAGTTGGTCGATCGTGAGGGTGAAGAGGTCACCCTCGTTGAGCAGCGGGGGCGTCGGCGGCTCCAGCGGCTGCGTCAGCGCGGCGGCGGCCACATAGCCGAAGTTCTCGATGTCCAGGCACTTACGGCCGCCGAGATAGAACAGCCGCTCGCGCAACTGGGCCGGGCAGGAGCGGGCGTTGGGGCAGCGGAGGTCGATGTCGCCCTCCTTCATGGCCTTCAGCTCCGTACCGCACTCGGGGCAGACGGCCGGCATCTCGAACTCGCGCTCGCTGCCGTCCCGCAGGTCGGCGACCGGCCCGAGGATCTCCGGGATGACGTCGCCCGCCTTGCGCAGCACGACCGTGTCACCGATGAGAACGCCCTTGGCCTTCACCACGTCCTGGTTGTGGAGGGTGGCGAACTCGACCTCGGAGCCGGCCACGGTGACCGGCTCGACCACCGCGTACGGAGTGACCCGCCCGGTGCGTCCGACACCCACCCAGATGTCGACCAGCTTGGTGTTGACCTCTTCGGGCGCGTACTTCCAGGCGATCGCCCAGCGCGGGGCGCGGGAGGTCGAACCGAGCCTCCCCTGGAGGGCGATCTCGTCCAGCTTCACCACGACGCCGTCGATCTCGTGCTGGACCGAGTGGCGGTTCTCACCGAAATAGGCGATGAACTCCCGTACGCCGGCGAGGTCGTCGACGACCTTGTTGTGCTGGGCCGTCGGCAGGCCCCACTCCTCCAGCAGCTCGTAGGCGTGCGAGAGGCGGTCGATGTCGAAGCCCTCGCGCGCGCCGATGCCGTGCACCACCATGTGCAGCGGGCGCGACGCCGTGATCTTGGGGTCCTTCTGGCGCAGCGAACCCGCCGCCGCGTTGCGCGGGTTGGCGAACGGTTTGTCACCGGCCTCGACCAGCCGGGCGTTGAGCTCCTGGAAGCCCTCCATGGGGAAGAAGACCTCGCCGCGGATCTCGACCAGGTCAGGGACGCGGTCGCCCTTCAGCCGGTGCGGGATCTCGGCGATCGTACGGACGTTGGGCGTGATGTCCTCGCCCGTGCGGCCGTCGCCGCGGGTCGCGGCGCGCGTCAGTCTGCCCTGCTCGTAGGTGAGATTGACGGCGAGTCCGTCCACCTTCAGCTCGCACAGGAAGTGGAAGCCGGGGGCGCCCACGTCCCTGGCGACGCGGTCCGCCCAGGCGGCCAGCTCCTCGTCGTCGAACGCGTTGTCCAGGGAGAGCATGCGCTCACGGTGCTCGACCGCGGTGAACTCCGTCTCGTACGCCCCCGCGACCTTCTGGGTCGGCGAGTCGGGCGTCCGCAGCTCCCCGTACTGCTCCTCCAGCGCCTCCAGGGCGCGCAGCAGCTTGTCGAACTCGCCGTCGCTGACGACCGGCTGGTCCTTCACGTAATACCGGAACCGGTGCTCCTCGACCTGCTCGGCGAGGTGCGCGTGCCGCTCCCGCGCTTCCGCGGGTACTGCCGTCTGCTGTTCGCCAGCCACCGTTTCGTCCTCCCGTTTCACCGCGGCACCGCGAGCACCGCGATCAGCGCGACCCATGTCTCGTCAATGTCACTCAGGGTTGTCCGCGAGGGATCGCGCCGCCCTGACACAGTGCGCCATCGCGGCGCGGGCGTACGTGGGTGAGGCACCCGCGAGCCCGCACGCCGGAGTGATCACCACGGACTCCGCGAGAGTCCCCGGATCCAGCCCCAGCCTGCGCCACAGCGTTCTGATACCCATGACGCTACCTCCCGGGTCTGACAACGGGGTGTCCGTGCCCGGCACCACCCCGGCGAAGAGTTTCACGCCGCCCTCCACCGCCTCGCCAATCGTGTCCTCGTCACGCTCAGTGAGCAGCGAGAAGTCGAACGACACGGCCGCCGCCTCCGCGCGGCGCAGCAGCGCGAACGGCACGTCCGGGGCGCAGGAGTGGACCACGGCGGGTCCGTCGTTCGCCCGCATCACCTGGCGCAGCGCGTCCTCGACGACCTGCCGGTCGACCGCCCGGTGGGTGCGGTATCCGCTGGCGGTCCTGATCTGCCCGCGCAGTACGGCGGTGAGGGACGGCTCGTCGAGCTGGAGCACGGGCGTGGCGCCGGGCACCCTGCGCCGTACGTCGGCGAGGTGCGCCGTCAGGCCCTCCACCAGGGATCCGGTCAGGTCGCGGCAGGCTCCGGGGTCGCTGAGTGCCGACTCGCCGTTGCGCAGCTCCAGGGCCGCGGCGAGCGTCCAGGGGCCGGTCACCTGGACCTTGAGCGGTCCCTCGTACCCCTGGGTGAACTCTTCGAGCGCGTCCAGGTCCTCGCCAAGCCAGGACCAGGAGCGCCGGGTGTCGCGGCCGGGGCGGTCGCCGATCCGCCAGCCGCTGGGCTCCACGCGGGCGAAGACCTCGACGAGCATCCCGGCGGTCCGTCCGATCATGTCGGCGCCGGGGCCGCGCGCGGGCAGTTCGGGGAGGTGCGGGAAGTCCTCGAAGGTGCCGGTGACGCCCTTGGCCGTCTCGCGCGCGTCGTCGCCCGGCATCGAGCCGACGCCGGTGGCGGCGCCCCACAGGGGCTTCGCCGGGGTGTCGGTCCCGCTGTCACTCGTGGTCTCGGTCATCGTCCCGGCCGCACCGTCAGGTCGTTGATCTCCGCGTCGCGCGGCAGGTCGAGTGCGGTGAGGATCGTCGTCGCGACCGACTCCGGGTCCATCCAGCGGGCGGCGTCGTACTCCTTGCCCTCCTGGCCGTGCACCTTGACCTGCATGGGTGTGGCCGTACGGCCCGGATAGACGGAGGCGACGCGCAGGCCGTTCGGCCGCTCCTCCTCACGGAGGGCGTCGGCGAGCGCCTTCAGGCCGTGCTTGGAGGCGGCGTACGCGCCCCACTCGGCGTGGGCGGTCAGGCCGGCGCCGGAGTTGACGAAGATCACCTGGCCCTGCGCGGCGCGCAGTTGAGGCAGGAAGAGGCGGGTCAGCTCCGCGGGCGCGACGAGATTCACGTTCAGCTGGCCGGTCCACGCCTTGGGGGTCAGCTCGCCGACGGGGCCGAGGTCGACGATGCCCGCGATGTGCAGGAGCGAGTCCAGGCGGTCGGGGAGCGTCTGGTGGGACAGCGCCCAGGAGAGCCGGTCGGGCGTCGCGAGGTCGCCGACGAGCGTACGGGCGCCGGGGTAGGCAGCGGCGAGTTCCTTGCCGCGGCCGGCGTCGCGGGCGAAGAGCAGCAGGTCGTCGCCGCGCTCGTGCAGCCGGCGCGCGACAGCGGCGCCGATGCCGGAGCCCGCGCCGGTGATCAGATGGGTAGCCATGGGGTCATGTTCGCATCACCCCATGGCACGGCCGTACGGTCCCGACGCGGTCCGGTCGTGGTCCGGTCGTGGTCCGGTCGCCGTCCCGTCGCGGTCCCCGGCGGGGGGTCAGCCGACCCCGGCGGACTCCTCCAGATAGGCGAGGGCGCCGACCGCGTCCTCCGCGAAGAAGACCAGGTCGGTCAGGGGCAGCGGGAGGAAGCCCTCCCTGTCCATACGGCTGAACTGCTCCTTGAGGCCGTCGTAGAAGCCCGCCGTGTTGAGCAGCACCACGGGCTTGTCGTGCAGGCCGTGCTTCTTCAGTTCGAGGATCTCGGTCGCCTCGTCCAGCGTGCCCGTACCGCCGACCATGATCACGACGGCTTCGGACTTGGCGAGGAGCAGCGCTTTGCGCTCGGCCAGGTCCTTGGCGATCACCATCTCGTCGGCGCGTGCCCGCTTCGTGGCACCCAGGAAGCCGACGGAGACCCCCACGAGACGCCCGCCCGCCTCCTCCACCCCGTCGGCGACGACCTTCATCAGCCCGACGTCCGAACCGCCCCAGACGAGCGTGTGGCCACCCTTGCCGAGCAGTTCGGCGAACTCGCGGGCGGGGCGGGTGTAGCGCTCGTCCAGCTCGGCGGCGGAGAGGAAGACACAGATATTCATGGCTCCACGGTATCCGGGTGACCTCTTTGGGAAGAGGGCGTGGTCGGCCGTTGCTGACGGTAGAAGGGACCGCAGAAGAAGAGGGACCGAGTCACCGAAGGAGCCGATCGCCATGGCCAAGGGCCACACCATCACCGTCGAACAGGGCACGGAGCACGTACGGGTCGTCCGCGACGGACAGGTCGTCGCGGACAGCAGCCGGCCGTTGCTGCTGCACGAGACCGGACTGCCCGTCCGTTACTACCTGCCGCCGGAGGACGTCCGTACGGAGCTGTTGACCGCGTCGGACACCACGACCCACTGCCCGTTCAAGGGCGACGCCTCCTACTGGTCGCTGCCCGACGCGCCCGACCTGGTCTGGGCGTATCCCGAGCCGAAGGACGAAGTCGCCGAGATCAAGGACCACTTCTGCTTCTACGAGACTGAGGTCGTCGCGGGCTGAGCCTCCCGGTCCGGGTCCGTCGAAGAAAAATTCTCCAATTTCCGCTCACCGCCGATGAGTTCCGGTGAGTCCGCCGGTCTCAACGCTTATGGACCAAGTGGGCAAGGCGAAGTCGGGTGACGGCACCCTCATCGCGTACCGGCGGACGGGCGGCGACGGGCCTCCGGTGATCATGGTGGGAGGGGCGTTCAGCACGGCGGCGGCGGAAGCACCGCTGGCGGCGCTCCTCGCACCGCGCTTCAGCGTGATCACCTATGACCGGCGGGGGCGCGGTGGCAGCGGTGACACGGCGCCGTACGCGGTGGATCGCGAGGTGGAGGACATCGCCGCCCTCCTTACGGAGGTGGGCGGCAGCGCCTCCGTGTACGGCATGTCCTCGGGCGCCGCCCTGGCGCTGGAGGCGGCCGCCACGGGGCTGCCGATCACCCAACTCGCCGTGTACGAGCCTCCTTACGACGCCGGTCCGGCCGATGTCACGGACAACGCGGCCTACACGGCACGGCTCGACGACCTGCTGTCGCGGGGACGGCGGGACGAGGCCGTGGAACTGTTCCTGTCGGTGGTCGGGGTGCCGCCCGACGTGATGTCGGGGATGCGCCGGGCGGCGATGTGGCAGAGCATGACGGCGCTGGCGCACACCCTCGCGTACGACAACGCCGTGATGGGCCCCGGACCGGTGCCCACGGAACGGCTCGCGCGGATCACGGCGCGGGTGATGGTCGTGGACGGGGGCGCGAGTCCGCCGCCGATGCGGGTGGCGGCGCGGGCGGTGGCCGAGGCGCTGCCGCGCGGGCGGCACCGCACCCTGACGGGTCAGGTGCACGAGGTGGCGCCGCACGTGCTGGCGCCGGTGCTCGAAGAGTATTTCGCCGCGGCGGCGTGAGCGTGCGGACATCGGCTCGTGGGCTCGTGGGCTCGTGGGCTCGTGAGGAGAGGACGGTGGGACCGGTGTCAGGGACAAGGGTGACGGCGGTCGGCGGCCTGCTCGCCGATCACGCCCGGTGCAGACATGGGCGCGTGGGGTTCAGCGGATCGCGTCGTGCGGCAGCACCGCGTGCACTCCCCACGTTTGATTGGCCACCTGGGTCACCCGAAGATCGACCGTCGTACTCGCCAACGCCAGCGCCGTCGCCCGCTTCACGCCGTACAGCGACGTCATCCACGTCAGCATCGCGTCCAGAGCCTGCGCCGACGCCTCGTTGAGGTCCGCGTCGAAACCGAACGTGATCCGGCCCGCCGGAGTCACCGCGTGCGGCGTCGTCAGCGGCGGGGACGGCAGGAGACCGACGGTGAGGCGGGTCGTCATGCCGCATTCGATCGCCGTGCCGGAGACCTCGCCGTCGCCCTGCGCGGCGTGGCCGTCGCCGATGCTGAGCAGCGCGTCCGGCACGGTGACGGGGAGGAACAGGGTGGATCCGGCGACCAGTTCACGGCAGTCGATGTTGCCGCCGCCAAGGGTGCGGGGCGGCGTCGTGGAGTGCTCGCCCGGTTCGTCCGGGGGTGTGCCGACGACGCCGAGGAAGGGCGCGAGGGAGACCGTGTGACCGTACTGGTCGGTCCCGGTGCCCTTGTCCGCGTCGAGGTCCCACGTCAGCCACTCGGACTCCTCGCCGCTCATGCCCAGCCGGCGGGTTAGCGGGGTGTCGGACGTCGCGGCGGCGGTGAAGCCCCAGTCGTCGGGGCGCAGGGACTCCAGCGTCACGGAGAGTGCCATGCCCGGTTCGGCGCCGCGTACGGCGATCGGGCCCACCAGGCAGTGGCCGCGCCGCTCGCCGAACATGCGGGGCACGTCCTCGTCCGCCGTACGGCGCCGCTCCAGGTGGCCCGAGCAGTCGAGCGTGTGGACGGTGAGGGTGTCCCCGGGGTCGACGGTCAGCACCGGGGGCAGTTCGCGCGAGAAGACGTTGCTGACCGTGCCGGGCACGGAGTCCAGGAAGTGCTCGGCCACGGTGGGCTTCCTTCCGTCAGGGCGGGGCGGGGTGTTCGGACCGGTCGCCGCCCTGCGGGCGGGCCGGTCACAGCCTCCCACGACAGGCGACGGCGCGGTCCGGGGCCTTACCGTCCGGGGCAGTCCCGGACGGGGCGCCCCCGGCCAGGGCTTCTCCGGGCCCGCGCGGTGCGTCAGCCGCGGCGCACGGTGAACTCGGCTCGGCGTACACGCAGTACGGTCCGGCCGCCCTCGGTCGAGATACGAGCGCCGTCGCAGCGCGCCGCGCCCTCCACCGCGACCACCGATTCCCCGCCGGGAGTGCCGGGGGCGCCGAGCGCGCGGAACGTCGCCCGGCCGTCGGCGGCGCCGGTCAGCTCCGCCGTCGCGTACGCGACGCGCAGGCCGCCCACGGTCAGCCCGAGCGGCAGAATCGCCGCCGTACGACCGGGCAGGTGCAGCTTCTCGCCGCCGAAGAGGGGCTTGCCGTTCTCCGTGACCGTGAAGTCCTGCTCGTAGCCCGAGGAGACGTTGAAGGCGTGCAGCAGCCGGCCGCGCTCGCCGTCGGCCGTCGTCAGCAGAAAGACTCCCGGGTCGGTCGCGCTGTGCCGGAGAGCGGGGGCGGCGTCCAGGGCGCGGAAGGCACGGTCCCAGAAGGTCAGGTCGCACTGGTAGTCGGTGGTGATCACGACGGCCCGCCCCCGCCCGAGGGGAATGTCGAAGCCGCAGCCCTTGCCCGTGGACAGCTCGCGCAGCACCGTCCTTCCTCGGGAGGGTTCGCACAACTGGGCACGTGACAGCCGCACTTCGGGCAGCGGCGCCGCCCAGTCGTGGGCGGTCACCGACAGCCAGAAGCGGTTCGCGTCGGTGAGCGTCTTCCCGGCCTTGAGGCCCAGCGCGTCCGCGAGCACGGTGCAGCGCCTGTCGGCCATGTCCTTGACCGGCAGCCTTCCGGACAGCAGCAGCTTTCCGCCCGCCTCGACGTAGCGGACCAGGCGCCGCTGCAGTTCGGCCCCCAGGTGCTCGCCCGTGGCCAGCGCGAGTACCGGTACGGCCTTCGGGTCCAGATCGCCCGCCTGGAGGTTCACAGCCCGGTAGCGGAAGCCGCCGAGCAGCATCGCGCGGGCCAGCGAGCCACGCGGGCCGGCGCCGCGTGTGTTCACCGCCTCGTCCAGCACCTTCTGTACAGAGGCGAGTCCCGGCGGGTGGTACTCGGTCAGATAGTGATCGGGTACGAAACCGAGCGCCACGTCGTCGTAGGTCGTACGCATCGGCGCGAGGACATCGGCGAGAGAGCCCATCGCGCGCACCGTCCGGCGCGTCGACGCGTAGCTGACTCCTGGCCGGCCCTCCGGATCGACCGGTGCGGCGAAGCCGTGCCGCTCGCCCGTGATACCGATCCGGTCGTTCCCGTCGCCCGTGGGCTTGTCGAGTTTTGGATTGAACCCGCCCGCGAACAGGTAGTAGTTGAGCATTTTCGCACCCTGCGCGACACACAGGCGGGTCTTGAGATCAACGCCCGAGGGGCTGGTCTGGCTGTCCATGTTCTGCCCGTAGTCGGCGTGCCCGGCGTCGAACTCCAGCGCCGTGACCGGCTGGTCCTTGTCGTTGACCGCGTCCATGAAGGCGTTGATGAGATACAGGTCGGTGACATTGCGCAGGGTCAGATCGCCGAGGTAGAAGTCCGCACCGGAGATCGTTCCCTCGATCCCCGCGTAGGTTTCCATCAGTTGGCTGATGCCGATGGGGAACGGCTCGGCGCGGCTGTCGGAGGTGCCGTGGATGTTGATCACGAACGGGACGCCGGTGATCCCGTACTCCTCGGCGGCCGACCGCAGTTCGGCGACGTACCGCGCGAAGCGGCCCCGCATGAAGCGGCCCAGGTCGTGCATCAGGGCCGCGCCGTACGCGTCCTTCGGGTGACGTATCACCCTGCGCCGCCCGGCCAGGTCCTCGCCCGCGAAGGGGTAACGCCCGGCGAGCCCGTCCCCGTACTCCTCACGCAGCCAGCCGTCGAAGTCGGCCGTCAAGTGGTCGGTGAGGTCGGGTGAGTTGCTGACCCAGGCCAGCATCCCGATCTCGTTGTCGAGCTGTACGGAGACGACGGGGCCGCCGCTGCCGTGCAGCCGCTCCGCGAGCACCGGCATGACCGCCGCGTACCAGTGGCGCATCTCCTTGAGAAAGGCGGGCGCGAGGTAGTCGACCGTGGGCGTGGTGGCGGGAGCGTCGTTCCAGCCGGTGGAGACGATCTCGGGGTGGTCCTTCCGCACCCGCTCGGGGACGCCCTCGCCCTTCAACTCGGCCATGGTGAAGGGGCCGGGGCGGGCGATGAAGAGGAAGCCGTTGCGGTGGCAGAGGTCGATGAAGGCGCCGAGGTCGCGTTCGGGGCGGGTACGGCCGGTGACGTCGATCGTGCCGTCGGGCAGCTCGTGCCACATCCAAGGGATGTACGAGGCGATGGTGTTGAGCCCCGCCGCCTTGGCCCTGTCGAGCCTGGACTGCCAGTCCGCCTTCTTGAGCCGGAAGTAGTGGATCTCTCCGGCGAGTACGAGGGCGGGCTTGCCACCGACGAGGATCTGCTTGTTCCGGTACGAGACCGAGCCGGCCGGGGTGGTGTCGCCGGGCGGGGCGGGGGCGGCGGGGGCAACCGGGGCGGCCAGCGCGTCCGGCGCGGACAGGCCCGCGGTGGCGAGCGTACCGAGGGCGGCTCCGCCCAGGACGGTGCGGCGGCGGGGGGCGGGGGCATGCGTCATGGCGTCGCACTTCCTCGGAGGGAGAGCAGAACGGGTGGGGGGCTCATCGGAACGGAGCGGCATGTATGCGCTGTCTGTATGCGCATACATGCACCCTGGAGCAGCCCCTCACGCGCCACAAGAGTGCGCCTGATTACGCTTGCGTAACGGGCGCGACGGAGCCGGCGCCCACGTGGGACGGGGCCGGAGTCCGTCGGTCAGCCGGTCAGCCGGTCAGCCGGTCAGCCGGTCAGCCGGTCAGCCGGTCAAGGCTCCCGCGCGACGCGCCGTCGTCGCGATCGTGGCCGAGCCGACCACGCGTGTGCCGTCGTACAGCACGATCGCCTGGCCCGGGGCCACGCCCCGTACCGCCTCCGCGAAGTCGACGTGCAGCGTGCCGTCGATCAGCTCCGCCGTGACCGCTGTCTCGTCGCCGTGGGCGCGCAGCTGCGCCGTGTAGGCGCCGGGGCCGACGGGGGCCGTGCCGCCGCACCAGCGGGGCCTGATGGCCGTCAGGGCGGTGACATCGAGGGCGGCCACCGGGCCGACCGTCACGGTGTTGTCGACGGGCGAGATGTCCAGCACGTAGCGCGGCTTGCCGTCCGGCGCGGGGTGGCCGATCCGCAGGCCCTTGCGCTGGCCGATGGTGAAACCGTGCGCGCCGTCGTGGGTACCGACCTTGGACCCCGACTCGTCCACGATGTCGCCCTCGGCCTTGCCGAGACGGGCGGCGAGGAAGCCCTGGGTGTCGCCGTCGGCGATGAAGCAGATGTCATGGCTGTCGGGCTTCTTCGCGACGGCCAGATCGCGGCGCTCGGCCTCCGCGCGGATCTCGTCCTTCGTGGTGAGGGTGTCCCCCAGCGGGAACATGGCGTGTGCGAGCTGGCGCTCGTCGAGCACACCGAGGACGTACGACTGGTCCTTGGCCATGTCGCTCGCGCGGTGCAGCTCGCGCGCCCCGTCGGGGCCGGTGACGACCGTCGCGTAGTGGCCGGTGCAGACGGCGTCGAAGCCCAGCGCGATCGCCTTGTCGAGCAGCGCCGCGAACTTGATCTTCTCGTTGCAGCGCAGGCAGGGGTTCGGGGTGCGCCCGGCCTCGTACTCGGCGATGAAGTCCTCGACGACATCCTCACGGAAGCGCTCGGCGAGGTCCCATACGTAGAAGGGGATGCCGATCACGTCGGCGGCCCGCCGCGCGTCGCGCGAGTCCTCGATGGTGCAACAGCCCCGCGCGCCCGTACGGAACGACTGCGGATTCGCGGAGAGCGCGAGGTGGACGCCGGTGACGTCGTGACCGGCTTCGGCGGCGCGGGCGGCGGCGACGGCGGAGTCCACGCCGCCGGACATGGCGGCGAGCACACGGAGGGGGCGCTGGGGTGTCTGAGTCATAGCAACACAAGCGTAAGGGTGCCGGGGAACCAGAATCGCGCGAGTATCCGTTGACAGTCCATGGGCAAGAGAAGGCGGGGCGCCGAGAGTGGTGGCGTGGCCGGTGATACGAGCGGTGGCGTGAGCGGTGACACCCCTGGTACGGGCGGTACGAGCGGTACGGATGCGGGCGGGACCCCGGTCCGCGACGGGGCGAAAATCAGGCGGCGCGCCTTTCTGATCGGCGGCGCCGCCGCCGTGGTGGGCGGCGGGACGGTCGCGGTCCTGGCGGGCCAGGACCAGGCGACGCGGCTCTGGTACCGCGTGCCGGGGGTGGAGAAGGCGCGCAGGCCGGGTGAGCTGGATCACGTGGGTGCCGAGTGGGTGGCCGCGTCGTCGGCGAACTGGCGCCGGGCGGACCGCCCCGCCGACTTCACCGTGGACCGGGTGATCATCCATGTCGTGCAGGGCAGCTACCGGACGGCCCTGAAGGTCTTCAAGGACCCGGCGCACCAGGCGGCCACGCACTACGTGGTGCGCAAGGACGGGCACGTCGCGCAGATGATCCGTGAGCTGGACGTGGCGTACCAGGCGGGGAACCGCTCGTACAACGAACGCGGCGTCGGCATCGAGCACGAGGGGTTCGTGGACCGGCCGCAGGACTTCACGGACGAGATGTACGAGTCGTCGGCGCGGCTGACGGCGGGGATCTGTCAGCGGTACGAGATACCGGTGGACCGGACGCACATCATCGGGCACGTGGAGGTGCCGGGGACGGACCACACGGACCCGGGGCCGCACTGGGACTGGGACCGGTACATGAAGCTGGTGCGGGGCGTGGGTCTGAGCTGAGCTGTTGCCGGGTCCGCCCGGCGGCCGGTTTCGTCCTCAAGCGCCGGACGGGCTGGGGTGGTTGCGGTGGTGGCCGGGTGCCGCGAGGACGCTGAGCGCTGAGCTGTTGCGGGGTTCACGTGCGGGCCGGTGGTCGTTGTGTCCTCAAGCGCCGGACGGGCTGGGTGGTTGCGGTGGTGGCCGGGTGCCGCTCCGGGGTCATGCCCGGACGGCATGATTTACGCCGCGTGCCCCGTTCGTTGGACCCGAGGGAACCGGGCTTTCCACGCGGCACAAATCAGCCTGAGTGTCCGGCCACGACCCCTGCGCGTCCCCCTTCCAACCCGCGGCGGGAGTGGGGGTTGAACAGCGCCACGTGGCGGCGTGAGGGGGGCGGGGGCGCAGGAGGGGTGTGTTCGGACACTCAGGCTGACTTGTGTCGCGTGAACAAGCCGGGTCGTCGGGTCCAACGAGCGTTGCACGCGGCGTAAGTCATGCCGTCCGGACATACCCCTCCGGAGACCCCGAACCCCGCCCCGGGCAACGAGACCCCGGAAACCCGCCGGGACGGCAACCCGCCCGCAGGGCCACCTCAGCTCAGCCCCGCCGCCCGCGCCCGCGCCACCGCCGGGCCGATCGCCGAGGCCACCGCCTTGACGTCGGCCTCTGTAGAGGTGTGGCCGAGGGAGAACCGGAGCGTGCCGCGTGCCAGTTCGGGGTCGGTGCCCGTCGCCAGCAGTACGTGGCTGGGCTGCGCGACCCCCGCCGTACAGGCCGACCCGGTCGAGCACTCGATCCCCTGCGCGTCCAGCAGCAGGAGCAGGGAGTCGCCCTCGCAGCCGGGGAAGCTGAAGTGGGCGTTGGCGGGGAGGCGGTCGACGGGGTCGCCGCCGAGGACCGCGTCCGGCACGGCCTTCCGTACGGAGGCGATCAACTCGTCGCGCAGGGCGCCGATGTCGCGTGTGAACTCGCCGCGCCGTTCGGCGGCGAGCCGCCCCGCGACGGCGAACGCGGCGATGGCGGGAACGTCGAGGGTGCCCGAGCGCACGTGGCGTTCCTGGCCGCCGCCGTGCAGGACGGGGACGGGTGTGTACTCACGGCCCAGGAGCAGCGCGCCGACGCCGTAGGGGCCGCCGATCTTGTGCCCGGTGACGGTCATCGCGGCGAGTCCGGACGCGGCGAAGTCGACCTCGGTCTGGCCGAACGCCTGGACGGCGTCCGAGTGCAGCGGGATGCCGAACTCGGCGGCGACCTCGGCGAGTTCGCGTACGGGGAGGATCGTGCCGATCTCGTTGTTCGCCCACATGACGGTGGCCAGCGCGACGTCGTCGGGGTTGCGTTCGACGGCCTCGCGGAGCGCCTCCGGCGAGACCCTGCCGTAGCCGTCGACGGGCAGGTACTCGACGTTCGCGCCCTCGTGCTCGCCGAGCCAGTCGACGGCGTCGAGGACGGCGTGGTGCTCCACGGGGCTGGCGAGCACACGCGTCCTGGCCGGATCGGCGTCGCGGCGGGACCAGTAGAGGCCCTTCACGGCGAGGTTGTCGGCCTCGGTGCCGCCGGAGGTGAAGACGACCTCGCTGGGCCGGGCGCCGAGGGATTCGGCGAGTTCCTCGCGCGCCTCCTCGACGGTACGCCGGGCCCGCCGCCCGGCGGCGTGCAACGAGGACGCGTTGCCGACATCGGCGAACCGAGCGGTCATCGCCTCGATCGCCTCGGGAAGCATCGGGGTGGTCGCGGCGTGGTCGAGATAGGCCATGGTGTGCACGATTCTACGAGCCGCGGTGGGCGCGGATCGCCGTGGGCGGGGCGTGAGCGGGAAGCCGGGCGGGGCGCGGGGCGGGGAGCGGCCGTCCGGACAGCGCTCGGGCGCCCTCCGGGGCCGGTGGCGCGGGCCCTCCCGCAGGGATGATGGGCGGTATGACCGGTCACAGCAGAAGAGCCGAGATGTTCGTCACCGCCGGGTCCGACAGCCGGCTCGACGCCCGTACCACCGGCGACGAGCGCGCGATGCTCGCCGACTTCCTGGCGGCCCAGCGGGCCACGCTGGAGTTGAAGTGCGCCGGCCTGGATCTGCGGCTGTCGCGGCGCGCCGTACAGCCCTCCACGCTCTCGCTGCTCGGCCTCGTGCGTCATCTGGCCGACGTGGAGCGCCGCTGGTTCCGGTGCGTCATGGCCGGGCAGGACGCACCGCCCAGGTTCTCGTCCCCGGCGCGCCCGGACGGCGACTTCGACGGCGCCGTGCCGGATCGGGACGTGGTCGCCGCCGCGTGGGAGGCCTGGCGCGAGGAGGTGGCCTTCGCCGACCGGTTCGTGGCGGCGGCGCCCCACCTCGACGTCGTGGGCGAGGACGGCTGGCGCGGGACGGTGTCGCTGCGCTGGGTGCTGATCCATCTGGTCGAGGAGTACGCCCGGCACAACGGCCACGCCGACCTGCTCCGCGAGCGGATCGACGGCGCGCGGGGGCTGTGACGGGCCCCGCCCCGCACCTGCCCGGGAGATGTTCGGACCCGGAGAATGTCAGACCCGGGAACTAGCCTGGTGGGCATGGATGGATGGACTCTCGACCACACGTTCAACAGCTCCTCCGGTGAGGTCCGGTGGAATGTCCTCGGGCCCGTCGACGGGGCTCCCGTCGTGCTGCTGCACGGGACTCCGTTCTCGTCGTACGTGTGGCGGGGCCCCGCGCGGGCGCTCGCGAGGCGGCATCGGGTGTACGTGTGGGACATGCCCGGGTTCGGGACGTCCGAGATGCGGCGGGATCAGGACGTGTCGCTGGGTGCGCAGGCGCGGATCTTCGGCGAACTGCTCCAGCACTGGGGGCTGGAGCGGCCCGCCGTCGTCGCGCACGACTTCGGGGGATGCGTCGCCCTGCGCGCGACGCTGCTGCACGGCGCGCGGTACGAACGGCTGGCGCTCGTGGATCCCGTGGCGCTGTCTCCCTGGGGCTCGCCCACGTACCGGCTCATCGGCGAAAACAGCGAGGTCTTCGACCGGTTGCCGCCCGACCTGCATCGCGCGCTCGTGCGGGAGTACGTCAGTTCGGCCAGCCACCCCGGGCTGCGCGCGGACGTCCTGGACGCGCTGGTGGAGCCGTGGTGCGGCACGGAGGCGGGGCGGGGCGCGTTCTACCGGCAGATCGTGCAGAACGACCAGCGATTCACCGACGAGATCGAGTGCCGGTACGGCGAGTTGGACCTGCCGGTGCTGATCTGCTGGGGCGAGGACGACACCTGGATCCCGCAGGAGAAGGGGCGGCAGCTGGCGGGGCTGATCCCCGGGGCCGAGCTGCTGCTGATCGCGGGCTCGGGCCATCTCGTACAGGAGGACGCTCCCGCCGAACTCACCCTGGCGCTGGGTGACTTCCTCCGTACAGCTCCGTGACCGCGGCGGCGGCCCCGGCGAGTACGTCGCGGGCCTCGGGCGGCGACAGCACCTCCACGTTCTCGCCGAAGGCGAGCAGGGCGCGGACCGCTCGTAGCTCCGTGAAGACGAGGGCCAGCCGGGCCCACTCCCCCGACGCCTCCACGACCGGTTCCTCGTCGGTCAGTTGGGCCGCCTGGATACGGAGGAACATGTCGAGCCGGGTGACGCGGACCCGAGCGGTCACCTCGATGTCCGCCGGCCGCAGTTCGACCTTCCGGCGCAGCAAGTCCCAGACGTCGCCCAGCTCCACGCCGTCCCGGCGGCGTACGGGCGCGTCGGTCAGGGTCGCGTCGCGCACGCGGTCGGCGCGGTAGAGACCGGGTACGCCACGGTGGTCGGCGACCAGGTACCAGACGCCCGCCTTGACGACGAGACCGTACGGATCGACCGTGTACGTCCTCGTCTCGGTGGTGCCGCTGTGCCGGTAGCTCAGCCGCAGCCGGCGATCGGCGAAGACCGCGGTGTTCAGCACGTCCAGGTCGACGGCGGGCCGCCCCGCGCGCATCCACCGCTCCGGGTCGACGATGATGCGGCGGCTGGTCCGCTCGGCAGCGGGGCGGTGCGGGGCGGGCAGCGCGGCCATCACCTTGCGCAGGGCCGAGCCGAGCGCCTGGTCGAGACCGAGCGCGGAGTGGGCGCCCCGCGCGGCGAGGACGAACAGCGCGCGGGACTCGTCGGCGGTCAGACCGGTGACGTCCGTACGGAAGCCGGGCAGCAGCGCGATGCCACCGTGTCTGCCGCGCTCGGCGTAGACGGGGATGCCCGCGGCCGAGAGCGCCTCGACATCGCGGTAGACGGTGCGCACGGACACCTCAAGGCGCTCGGCCAGCTCGGAGGCGGGGACGAGTCCGCGCGTCTGGAGGAGCAACAGAATCGAAAGGAGCCGATCGGACTTCACCGGTCCAGGATCGCGCACGGGGTGCCAGGCGGCGCGGGCGCGCCTGCCCGCAGCTCCCGCTACCGCGCCTCCGGCGCCCTGACTGCCCTCGGGGCCCTTGCCAGTTGGCGGGACTGGGCGACCAGGCGGTTCGTGCTGTCCCAGACGTCCGCGTCCTCCTCCAGATAGCCGCCCGCCAGGTTTCGCGTGGTGACGAAGACCCGCAGTGGTCCCGGTGCCGGGCGGCTCCGGATGTGGGTGGTCAGTTCGACCGTCGGCGTCCAGCCCATGAGGCCGAGGTCGAAGGCGGTCGGCGGGAAGGCGTCCACCGTCAGCAGCAGCGAGAGCGGGTCCGGCTCGCGGCCGTCGGCCAGGGAGAACCAGCCGCGCACCTCGCCCTTTCCGGACGGGGCGCCGACGGCCCAACCCGCGGTCTCCGGGTCCAGCTTGATCACCACGCGTCGCGCGAAGCCCGAGTCCTCCGGAAACGCGGCCGGCCCGTCCTCCGTACCGAGGCACTGCTCGGGCGGCGGCAGCGTGGGCGGCTTCGCCGAGGTGCGGATGTCGTCGCTGAGGGAGTCCAGCGCGCCGTACGCCGCGAGGACCCGGACGCGTTCGACCTCCGTGCCGTCCGCCTCGTACTGGAAGAGCGACGCCTGGCCGGTCGCGAGGGTACGGCCGGTCCGCACCGTCTCCGTACGGACGACCGCCGGGCCGGGCTTGGACGGCGTCAGGTAGTGCGCCGTGACCGTGAACGGATCGGGGTGCGGCAGCGCGTCGCGCAGGGCGCGGCCCAGGATCGCCAGCAGATAGCCGCCGTTGACGGCGGAGAGGATCGCCCAGCCGTCGGAGAGGTGGGCGTCGTAGACACCCGGTTCACGGAGGGTGACGGAGGTGTCGCGGTCGAACTCGCTGTCCACGATGGATGCCTGTGCCATCGGCGCTGCCTGTGCCATGAGCAGCACGGTACAACAATGCATTACCAAGCGGTAGCTTATGTGTTCGAGCCTGACTCCTCGGCCGCCGTCGAACGGCGGTTGTACGCGCGCGGCGCCCGCCAGTGGAAGCGCATCGCCAGCAGCCGCAGCACGAACGCGGCGAGGGCCGCGAGCCCGCTCGTCAGTCCGTTCAGCGCGTCGAAGCGGATGCAGATCGCCACCGTCGTCGCGCCGACGATCGCGGGCACCGCGTACAGGTCGCGGTCCCAACGCAGCAGCGACGGAACCTCGTTGGCGAGTACGTCGCGCAGAACACCCCCGCCCGCCGCCGTGGCGAGCCCGAGCGCGGCGGACGCGGTGAGGCCGAGCCCGTACTCGTACGCCTTGACCGTGCCCGTCACGCAGAACAGCCCGAGCCCCGCCGCGTCAAAGACGTTCACCGCGCCCTGGATGCGCTCGACATGCGGATGCAGGAAGAAGACCAGGACCGTCGCGACCAGCGGCATCGTGAAGTAGCCGAGGTCAGTGAAGGCCGCAGGCGGTACGGCTCCGATGATCAGGTCCCGGAGCAGCCCACCGCCCAGCCCGGTGACCTCGGCGAGCACCGCCATGCCGAAGACGTCGAAGTTCTTGCGGACGGCGAGCAGGGCGCCGGAGATCGCGAAGACGAAGATGCCGGCGAGGTCGAGCGAGTGCTGGACGGAAGGGGTGAACAGTTCCTGAAACACCCGACAGTTCTACACCGGACACGAGGGGCCGCCCCAGGCCTAACGGTGCGGGAAGTTCGCCCCCGGGCCCGCCACCGAGGTCGGCCCGGATGGACGGCCCGGCGAGGTTGGCGACGCCGGAGTCGATGACATCCATGATCTCGCCGAGGAAGACGACAACGAGCACGAGCCACGCGGCGCGCGGCGGCAGCACGGCGCTGACGTCACGGGATGGGGAGCGTCGCTCAACAGTCACGAACATCATTCGATACTTGAACAGTGATCGTGTTAACGCGAACGACGTTCGTCACACATGGAACGAAGTTCGTCCATCCGCTATGCTCGGAACATGCCACCGACCCCTCAGCAACGGCGCGCAGCACGGCACCATCAGCCCGTTCCCGATGCGGGCGCGCCGCCGGCGCGAGGTCGGCGGAAGAAACCGATCACGGCGGAGGCCATCGTCGACGCGGCACTCGACATCGTGGCGCGCGAGGGCTACGAGGCCCTGACCATGCGCCGTGTGGCAGCCGCTCTGGAGACCGGGCCGGCGTCGTTGTACGCCCATGTCGTCAACAAGGGCGACCTGGACGAGCTGCTCATCGGCCGCCTGTGCGCCGAGATCGACCTGCCCGAGCCGGACCCCGCCGCCTGGCGGGAGCAGATCACCGGCGTCTACACGCGGATGCGCGACCAGTACTTGCGCTACCCCGGGATCTCCCGGGCCGCGCTCGCCGCCGCCCCCACCAACGAGGACACGCTGCGTCTTGGCGAAGGGATGCTCGCCATCCTGCTCGCCGGCGGCATCGCGCCGCAGACCGCCGCCTGGGGCATCGACTCCCTGACGCTCTACGTCAACGCGTACACCCTGGAGATCTCGCTGCTCAGCCGCTCCGGCGACGAGTGGGTCGTCAGCCGGGACGAACTGCTGAGCCGGTTCGCGAATCTGCCCGACACCTTCCCGCAGACCAAGCGTTACGCCGCCGAACTCACCGCGGGAACCGACCACGAGCGCTTCGACTTCACCATCGAGCTGATGCTCGACGGTCTCGTACGCCGTCGCTGAGGCCGGCCCGCGCAGGCAGCCGGCCGGGCCGGGCCGCCCTCAGACGCCCTCAGACGGCCTCCGTCAGCGCCTCCGGCTCCGTCTCCGTCACCGCCTCGATCCCCGTCGACCTCGTCCGTTCCACCGTCCCCGCCTCGATCTCCGCCGCGAAGTGGCACGCCACCCGGTGGCCGTCCCCCACCGCCGTCAGCTCCGGCCGCTCCGTCGCGCAGCGTGTCTCCTGCTTCCAGGGGCAGCGCGTGTGGAAGCGGCACCCCGTCGGCGGGGACGCCGGGGACGGGAGGTCGCCGTGGAGCAGGATGCGTTCGCGGCGGTCCTCGACGTCCGGGTCGGGTACCGGGACCGCCGACATCAGCGCCTTCGTGTACGGGTGCCTCGGCTCGGCGTACAGCGCGTCGCTCGGGGCCTCCTCCACCAGCGAGCCCAGATACATGACCCCGATGACGTCTGAGATGTGGCGGACCACGGCCAGGTCGTGGGCGATGACGAGATACGTCAGGCCCTTGGACTCCTGAAGTTCCTCAAGGAGGTTGATCACCTGCGCCTGGATGGAGACGTCGAGCGCGGAGACCGGCTCGTCGCAGATGATCACGTCCGGTTCGAGGACGAGCGCCCGCGCGATGCCGATACGCTGGCGCTGGCCGCCGGAGAACTCGTGCGGGTAGCGGGACAGCGCGTTGGTCGGCAGACCGACCTCCGCGAGGATCTTCTTGATCCGCTCCCGGCGCTCCTCCTGGTCCGCGCCGATGCCGTGCGCCGCCATGCCCTCGGAGAGGATGGACTCGATGTTCTGCCGGGGGTTGAGGCTGCCCAGCGGGTCCTGGAAGACCATCTGGAGGCGGTGCCGGATCTTCCGCATCTCCTCGTCGGGCAGCTTCGCGAGATCCGTACCGTCGAAGACGACCCCGCCCTCGGTGATGTCGACGAGACGCAGGACGGCCCGGCCGAGGGTGGTCTTGCCACAGCCCGACTCCCCCACCAGACCGTAGGTCTGGCCCGCCTCGACCTTCAGCGAGACGCCGTCGACGGCGTACACATGGCCGACGGTACGGTCGAAGAAGACGCCCTTCTTGACGGGGAAGTGGACCTTCACGCCGTTCAGTTCGAGCAGACTCATGAGGAGGCCTCCGCCGTGGGTTCGACCGGATCCACCGGATCGACTGAATCAACTGGCCCGACCGGCTCGACCGGCCCGACGGCGTCCACCGGATCAACAGCATCGACCGGATCCACCGGATCGACAGGTACGGCGGCGTCCGCCGGCAGGACCGGGTTGACGCAGCGCACCTGGTGGCCCGCCGCGCGCGGTTCGGTGAGTTCCGGCGTGCCCGTCAGGCACTCCATCGTGTAGAAGTCGCACCGGGGCGCGAACGCGCAGCCGTCGGCCCACGCGATCTTGTCGTTGATCGACCCCCGGATCGGCCTGAGCGGTTCACCGCGTGGTGCGTCCAGGCGCGGGATGGAGCCGAGCAGACCGTGCGCGTACGGATGGGTGGGATGCGCGAACAGTTCGCGGCGGCCCGCCGTCTCCACCGCCCGCCCCGCGTAGAGCACGTTGACCTGGTCGCACAACCCGGCCACGACGCCCAGGTCATGAGTGATCATCAGAAGCGCCGTGCCTTCCTGGTCGACCAACTCCTTGAGGAGTTCGAGGATCTGGGCCTGGATGGTGACGTCGAGCGCCGTCGTCGGCTCGTCCGCGATCAGCAGGCGCGGTGCGCACGCGACCGCCATGGCGATGAGCGCGCGCTGGCGCATTCCGCCGGAGAGCTGGTGCGGGTACTCCTTCAGCCGCCGGTCCGGGTCCGGGATCCCGACGCGGTCGAGCAGCGTCGCGGCCTCCTTACGCGCCGGCTCGCCCTTCAGCCCACGGTGGCGGCTCAGGATCTCGGTGACCTGGACGCCGATGGGGACGACCGGGTTCAGGGAGGAGAGCGGGTCCTGGAAGATCATCGCGAGCTGGCTGCCGCGCAGGTCGCGGATCTTCTTCTCGCCCATGGACAGCAGGTCCGCGCCGTCGAACTCCGCCCGGCCGCCCACAGTCACGCCCTTGCGCGGGAGCAGACCCATCAGCGCGAGCGCGGTCACGGACTTGCCGCAGCCCGACTCGCCCACCAGGCCGACGACTTGCCCCTCGGCGACGTCGAAGGTGACGCCGTCGACGGCCTTCGTGTCGCGCTGGGCCCGCCCCGCACCGTGCCCGGCGAAGGTGACCGACAGTGCGTCAACCGACAGTAGTGACATGGGACTTCAGCCTCGCAGCTTCGGATCGAGAGCTTCCCGCATCGCCTCGCCGAGCAGCGTGAAGCCGAGAGCGGTGACGATGATCCCGACCGCCGGATAGACCGACATCATCGGCGCGTTGTCGAAGAAGCGCTGTGCCTGCGACAGCATCACGCCCCACTCCGGGATCGCCGGGTCCGGATTGCCGAGGCCCAGGTAGGACAGGGCGGCGGCCTCGATGATCGCGGTGGCGAGGCTGAGCGTCGCCTGGACGATGACCGGGCTGAGCGAGTTGGGCATGATCTGGGTGAGGACGATACGGCGTTTGCGGATGCCCACCGCCTTGGCCGCCAGTACGTAGTCCGAGCTGCCCTGCGCGAGCATCGAACCGCGCAACAGGCGTGCGAACACGGGCACTTGGACCACACCCACCGCGATCATCACGGTGGTCAGCGACTGGCCCAGCACGGCCGCGACCGACACGGCCAGCAGCAGCGAGGGCAGCGCCAGCATGATGTCGGTGACGCGCATGATGACGGTGTCGACGCGCTTGCCCGGCTCCCCGCCGAGCGTCGCCGCCGCGCCCGACACGGCGCCGATGACCGCGCCGGCCACCAGGCCGATGAGCATCGACACGACACCCACGAGCAGCGTCTGCCGGGCGCCGACGAGCATCCGGGAGAACTCGTCACGCCCGAGGTGGTCGAGTCCGAACCAGTTCTCGCCGCGCGGTCCGACGAAGCGCCCCTGGTTGGGGAAGACCTCGCCGCGCCAGTCCTGCGCCGTGGGGCTGTACGGGGCGAGCCACGGGCCGACGATCGCGACCAGTACGAACAGGCCGATGACGACGGCGCCGATGATCGCCGTCTTGCTGGTACGCAGCCGCCGGAAAGCCTCGCGCCACAGCCCGGCGCCCGAGGTGGTCTCGGTCCGCTCCATGAGCTGCGCCAGCCGGTCGATCTTGTCGGCCTTCTTCGACACGTTCGGAGCCGCGTCCGAAGTCGCGTTCGGAGTCGCGTCAGGAGTCGCGTCAGGGATCGCGTTCACGTCAGTGCACCCGCACTCTCGGGTCGATGAGGCTGTACGCCACGTCGACCAGCAGATTGATCAGCACGTACACCAGCGCGATGAAGAGGATGAAGCCGACGAGCACCGGATAGTCGCGGGCGTCGATCGACGTACGGATGAAGGACCCGATCCCGCCGAAGGTGAAGACCGACTCGGTGAGGACGGCGCCGGACAGCAGGCTGCCGGTCAGCAGGCCCACGGCGGTGATCACCGGCAGCAGCGCGTTGCGCAGGACGTGCCGGGCGCGTACGACGCGCTTGTCCAGGCCCTTGGACTCCGCCGTACGTACGTAGTCCTCGCCCAGCACTTCGAGCACGCTGGCCCGGGTCATCCGCACGATGACGGCGAGCGGGATGGAGGCGAGCGCGACGGCGGGCAGCACCAGATGTGTGATCGCGTCCCACGACGCGTCGAACTCACCGGTCAACAGGCCGTCCAGGACGGCGAATCCGGTGACCTTCGTCGCGTCGATGCCGGTCGAGAGCCGGCCGTAGCTCGGGAAGAGCCCGAGGTTGACGGCGAAGAGGCCCTTGAGGAGCAGCGCCAGGAAGAAGACGGGGATGCAGATGCCGAGCAGCGAGCCCGACACGGCGGTCACGTCGAGCCAGCTGCCGCGGCGCCGGGCGGCGAAGTAGCCGAGCGGGATGCCGACCACGATCGCGATGAGCATGGCGGCGACGCTGAGTTCGACGGTCGCCGGGAAGCGCAGGGTGAATTCCTCCCACACCGGCCGGCCGGTCTGTGTGGAGGTGCCGAGGTCCAGTTGGAAGATCCGTTTGATGAACCGCCAGTACTGGATCCACACCGGCTCGTCGAGCCCCAACGCCCGGTTGATCCGGGCCACTTCGGACTCGGTCGCCCGCTCGCCCAGGATCGCCGAAGCGGGTCCTCCGGGCAGCCGGTTCAGCCACAGGAAGAGCAGAACCGACAGACCGAGCAGGGTGGGTATCAGCTGGAGCAGTCGTCGTGCGACAAGTCGCAGCACCCCGCGTGCCCCTTTCTTCGGTACCTGGGACGTCGTAGGACGTCGGACGTGGGGCGGGTCCGCGCGGCCGGCGGCTCTGGTGCGCCGCCGGCCGGGCGGACCCGCTGGTGCTGTTACTTGAAGGACGTCTCGGCGAAGTTCTCCTGCGTCAGCGGGGAGACCTTCGGCGGGTTGACGTCGTCGGCGAAGGCGATCGCCGGCGGCGAGGAGGAGATCGGCACACCCGGCAGGTACGCCATGATCGTCTCGTTGGCCTTCTTGTACAGCTCCGTCCGCTTGGCCGGGTCGGTCTCGGTCGACGCGACCTTCAGCGCGTCGAAGACGCCCTTGTCCTTGAAGCCCCACTGCTTGTCGTACTCGGCGAACCAGGTGCCGATGAAGTTGTAGCCGTCGTTGAAGTCACCGGTCCAGCCGAGCATGTGCAGTTCGCAGCCGCCCGCCTCGGTGGCGTCGATGTAGTCCGGCGCCCACTTCATGGGCTTGGGGGTGACGGTGATCCCGGCCTTCTCCAGGTCGGCCTTCATCAGCTCGAACATGTCCTGCGGAGCGGGCATGTACGGGCGGGTGACCTCGGTCGGGTAGCAGAACTCGACCTTCAGCCCGCTCTCGTCGGCGTCCCCGAGGAGCTGCTTGGCCTTGGCCGTGTCGAAGGGGTACTTCTGTACGGCGTCCGAGTAGCCGGCGACGGTGTCGGGCATGAACTGCGTGGCCACGACGCCGCCTTCGGGCAGCTGGGTCTTGACCAGGTTCTCGCGGTCGATGGCCTGCGCGATGGCCTGCCTGACCTCGGGCTTCTGGAGCGCCTTGTTCTTCTCCTGGCTCATGCCGACGTAGAAGATGTTGAAGACGTCACGCGTGGGGACCTGGAAGCCGTCGCTCTCCAGCGTCTTCACATCGGCGGGCGCGACCAGGTCGTAGCCGTCGATGTCGCCTGCCTGGAGGGCCTGGCGGCGGCCGTCCTCGGTGTCGATGGTGCGGAAGACCAGGTTCTTGATCTTCGCCTTGGTGCCCCAGTAGTCGTCGTAACGCTCCAGGGAGACTTCCTTGTTGCCCTTGTTCCACTCACTGATCTTGTACGGTCCGGTGCCCGCGACCGTGCCCGCCACCTGGCTGTACTTGGGGTACGTGATGGCGTCGCCCTTGGCGGTGGCGTCCTGCTTCTCGTACTCCTTCAGGGCCTTCGGCGAGTGGATCGCCAGCGCCTGGAGGGAGAAGCCGCCGGGGAGGTTCGCGGAGGGCTCGTTGACCTCGATGACGGCGGTGCTGTCGTCCTTCGCGGTGCAGGACTTGTAGTTCGCCTTCGGCGTCTCGGGGTCCTCGTTGGCCGCGAAGCCGCCCATGACGGTCTGCCAGTAGTAGGAGACCGCGCTGGACTGGTACGTGCCCTTCCAGTTGAACCAGTGGTCGTAATTCGCGCACACGGCGGCGGCGTTGAACTTCTCGCCGTCGTGGAACGTCACGTCCTTACGGAGGTTGAACGTCCAGACCGTGCCGGCCGCGTTGCTCGACCACTTCTCGGCCAGGGCCGGGGCGAGCGTGCTGCCGCCCGACTCGTGCTTCAGCAGGGCCTCGAACGCCTGCCGGGTGACCCGGAAGGTCTCGCCGTCGCTCGCGAGCGCCGGGTCCAGCGAACCGGGGTCACCGGGGCCGCCGAAGACGAAGGTGTCCTTCGCGCCGCCCGAGTCACCTTCCTCGTCGCGCTCGCTGGAGCAGCCGGTGGCGATCAGCGCGACGGCCAAGGCCGTGACGATCGCTCCAGCGGCTCGGGACTTGAATATTCGCATGGTCCACCCCAGGGGTCCGACGAGTCCGGAACTCGGTCTTGACGGCCGAACATTACAGTCAAGAAAGTGCCAAATGAACGGGTCGCAATGCGGAGTTGCAGACCTGAGATCCGGACAGTCGACAAATGGACCGACTCCGGGGCATCACACCCCAACGGGTCAAGTCGTGCCAGGTGAGCCGCAGTTGGGCGGGGCGAACCGGGTGAACCTCCCGTACGGCCCAGAAGCCCCGCGCGCATCACGCAGAAGCCCCCCGTCCGCATGGTGGACCATGCGAGCGGGGGGCGTGCGTGACATACGCGTGCGTGGCGTACGTGTACGTGGCGTACGTGTACGGGCTACTCCTTGGTGAGACCCTTCGGCGCCTCGGAGGTCTCCGCGGTCGCGGGAGCGGCCACGGCGGCCTCGGGGTCCACCGCCACCGCGTCACCCACGAGCGCGATCGCCTCGCGCGCCGAGGCGAGCACCTTCGTGTCGTCCGGAATCTGGTCCGGCGCGTTCTCCGGGTGATGGCAGGCCGCCTCGTGGCCCGGCTCCAGCTGGATCAGCGGCGGCTCCACCGTCCGGCACACCTCCGTCGCCTTCCAGCAACGGGTGTGGAACCGGCAGCCGCTCGGCGGCGAGATCGGTGACGGCACGTCGCCCTTGAGCAGGATCCGCTCGCTCTTGACGCCGCGCCGCCTCGGGTCCGGCACCGGCACCGCGGACAGCAGTGCCTTCGTGTACGGGTGCATCGGCCGCTCGTACAGCGACTTGCGGTCGGCCAGCTCGACGATCTTGCCGAGGTACATGACGGCGATCCGGTCCGAGACATGGCGGATGACCGAGAGGTCGTGCGCGATGATCACGTACGTGAGCCCCAGCTCGTCCTGCAGGTCGTCCAGCAGGTTCACCACCTGCGCCTGGATCGACACGTCCAGCGCGGAGACCGGCTCGTCGGCGACGACCAGCTTCGGGCTCAGCGCCAGGGCCCGCGCGATACCGATGCGCTGCCGCTGACCGCCGGAGAACTCGTGCGGGTAGCGGTTGTAGTGCTCGGGGCTCAGGCCCACCAGGCCCAGGAGGCGCTGGACCTCCTTCTTCACCCCGCCCTCGGGCTCCACGTTCTGGAGCTTGAACGGCGCGCTGACAATCGTGCCGATCGTGTGGCGCGGGTTCAGCGACGAGTACGGGTCCTGGAAGATCATCTGCACGTCACGGCGGAGCGGACGGATCTTGCCCGCCGACATGTGCGTGATGTCGTGACCCTGGAACTCGATCTTCCCACCGGTCGGTTCGTCCAGCCGCGTGATCAGCCGGCCCATGGTCGACTTGCCGCAGCCGGACTCACCCACGATGCCGAGCGTCTCGCCGGGATGGACGTCGAACGACAGCCCGTCGACCGCCTTGACGGCGCCGACCTGGCGCTGCAACAGCCCCTTCTTGACGGGGAAGTGCTTGACCAGCCCCTCCACCCTCAGCAGGGGCTCACCGGCCCTGTCCTTCTCCGGCCTGTTCGCCTTCTCCGGCCTGTCCGCCACAGCGGGATCCTTTGCGTTGCTCACGGCGTCGGCGCTCACAGCTTCGGCGCAATCTCTTCGGTCCAGATCTTGGTCCGCTCCTCCTGCGACATATGACAGGCGGAGTGGTGCCCGGCGCCGACCTGCTTCAGCTCGGGACGCTCCGTGCGCGTGATGCCGCCCTTGGGCACATCCGCGTACGGGCAGCGCGGGTTGAAGGCGCAGCCCTGCGGCACGTTGATGAGGGACGGCGGCTGGCCCTTGACGGGGATGAGCCGGTCCGTCTGCTCACGGTCGATCCGGGGCATCGAGCCGAGCAGTCCCCAGGTGTAGGGGTGCTGCGGCTCGTAGAACACCTTCTCGGCCGGTCCGCGCTCGATGCACCGGCCGCCGTACATGACCAGCAGGTCGTCCGCCATCTCGGCGACGACCCCGAGGTCATGGGTGATCATGATGACGGCGGAGCCGAACTCCTTCTGCAGATCCCTGATGAGGTCGAGGATCTGCGCCTGGACGGTCACGTCCAGGGCGGTCGTCGGCTCGTCGGCGATGAGCAGTTCGGGGTTGTTGACCAGGGCCATCGCGATCATCGCGCGCTGGCGCATACCGCCGGAGAACTCGTGCGGATAGCTGTCGACCCGCTTGTGCGGCTCGGGGATGCCGACCCGGTCGAGCATCTCGATCGCCCGTGCGCGGGCGACCTTCTTGGTGACCTTGTTGTGGACGCGGTACGCCTCCACGATCTGGGCGCCGATGCGGTAGTACGGGTGCATCGCGGACAGCGGGTCCTGGAAGATCATGGCCATCTTCCGGCCGCGCAGCCGCCGTACGTGGTCGGGGTCGGCCCCGACCAACTCCTCACCGTCCAGCCAGACTTCGCCCGATATCGCGGCGTTGGCGGAGCGGTGCAGGCCCATCACGCCGAGCGAGGTGACCGACTTGCCGGAGCCGGACTCACCCACGATGCCGAGGGTCTGGCCGGCCCGGACGTCGAAGCTGACGCCGTCGACCGACTTCACCAGACCGTCGTCGGTGTTGAAGTGGATGCGCAGGTCGCGTACGGAGAGGAAGGGCTCCCCCGGATCGCCGGACCCGGGTGACCCGGCGGCCTTGGCGACCACCGGCTCGCCCGGAGCGGAGGCGGGACCGGGAACCCGTACGGCTGACTGCTCCTTGGAAACCTCGCTCACGAGTACCTCACCCTGGGGTCGATGGCGGCGTACACCAGGTCCACCAGCAGATTGCAGAAGACGATGAAGAATGCGGCGAACAAGGTCACGCCCATCACGATCGGCAGGTCGGCGTCCTTCACCGACTGGATCGCGTACGCGCCCATGCCCTGGAAGGAGAAGACCTGTTCGGTGATGACGGCGCCGCCGAGCAGCAGGCCGAAGTCCATACCGAAGATCGTCACGATGGGCGTCAGCGCGGACCGCAGTCCGTGCTTGGCGACGACCTTGCTCTCCCGCAGGCCCTTGGCGCGCGCCGTACGGATGTAGTCCTCCCCCATCACTTCCAGCATGCCGGCCCGGGTGAGCCGGGCGTACAGGGCGGAGTAGAGGAAGGCGAGGCTGCACCAGGGGATGAGCAGGTTCCACGCCCAGTCCGCCGGATTGTCCGCGAACGGGACATAGTTGACGCCCTCCGACCACAGTGGCCACTGGACGGTGAACAGCGCGAGGCCGAGCATGCCGGTGAAGAAGATCGGCAGCGAGACGCCCGCGAGGGCCAGCGTCATGGCGATGCGGTCGAAGATCGAGCCGCGCTTGAGCGCCGAGAGGACACCGATGGCGACACCGGAGATCAGCCAGATCACCGCGGCACCGATGGCCAGGGAGAACGTGACCGGCACCCGGTCCATCAGCTCGGGCCACACCTCGACGTGCGTCTTGAAGGAGTAGCCGAAGCAGGGTGCGTTGCACATGGACGGGTCCGGGCCGAAGTTGTACTCGGCGCCGACGAAGATGCCCTTGATGAAGTCGAAGTACTGGGTGTAGAGGGGCTGGTCGAGCCCCAGGTTCGCCTTGACGGCGGCGATCGAATCGGGGTTGGCGTCCTTACCGACGTACTGGACTGCCAGCTGGTCGATCGTCTGCCCACCGAGCCGTGGAACAAGGAAGAAGATCGCGAAGGTGACTGCGCTGACCACCAGCAACAGCATTACCGCGGCGATCACGCGTCGGATGATGTACGCAGTCACAGCCGATCGGCGCCGGGTCCGCCGGCCGGGGGTGACC